>JAUZSQ010000032.1 GCA_030949325.1 Sulfurovum sp. | reverse complement strand
GCAGATTCAAACTTCTCTATAGGAGAAAAGGGAATACTTTCTAAGTCTATTTTATTGGCTTTTATCTTAGCGAGGTCAAGAATATCATTGACAATGGTCAGTAGATTATCTGAACTATTTTCTATAACAGTAATAAACCCTTCTTGTTCTTCTGTCACAGCAGTAGATTTGAGGAGTTGTGTAAATCCAACGATACCATTGAGAGGAGTACGAATCTCATGTGACATATTGGCCAAAAATAAATCTTTGGCTTGATTGGCTTCCTTAATGGTTTGGCTTAAGAAACGATAAATATCATTGATTTCTTGTTTCTTGATAAGTTTTTTGAGCGTTTCTTGTTGCTCTAGAGTTAAGACTTGTTCAATCTCTTTTAGAGTATCTTCAAAAATCCTTTTTTCTTGCTGTAATCTATAATAAATAATAGACAATACAATGAGTAAAATGAAGAACAAAAATAAGAGTATGCCATAGCCTAGTATCGTATTCTTGGCACCTTGTTGATTCTCTATCATATACTTTTGAATCTCTGTACTGAGTAATTCTTGGGCTGTAGCATAGAAGATGACCTTTTCCTCCATTTGGATAAACCACTCTTTGAGACTAATATCATAGTCTCCCAAGAGTGCACCATAGAGTATCTTGACACGTTGGGTCTCTCCTAAGCTATAAAAAGTTTCGTTACTAATGAGTGAATTGATATCATGTTGCATCTTTTTGGTTAATTTTTGATACGAGGGTAAACTATTGTAAATGAGCAAGGTATTCCAAATCATCAAATCTTTATCCCTCATCTTCTGAGAAGATTTCAGTAAGAAAGCAATGGTAGTATTTTCTGTCACAGAGTACTCTTTGAGTTTGGTAAAGCCATTAAAAACAGTCATAGAATCGTGTGTTTTTTTTATTTTTTCATGGGCAGTGACTTTATACATAATGTCTAATAAACCCAACGAAATTTTCTCATGATAGTGCGTATATAAGATATCTTGATACTCAGGACTCATAGAATCAACTTTATTCCGTACATGCTTGAGTTGTATATTTACTTTTGCAAAGGTTTCATGGTAGGAGGTATGACGCAGTAGTGTTTCTACCTTATTCATACTCATATCAGCGATATCTCTAGACTCTTTAAGCCTATTAAATTCTACTTGTCCTCCTGTAGCCAAAAAAAGAGCAGAGTGAAGACGTTCAGTATCCAAGAGGTTTAGAAGATGGTCTATCTTTTGATTGAGTTGATAATTATGCTCACTATGCTTACTAAGTGAATAGCTACTGTAGGCTGTATAGGTGTAGTAGGTAAGCCCTGAGATAATGATAAGAATTATCAAGATAAATAGCATCACAATCGTTTTAGTATTAAAAATCTTCATTTCCTCTCTCCTTTATTAATTTTTGCTATGTTGCTGTGCTAAGGTACGCGTGAGTGTTTCCATATAGTTGATAGAAGAGAACAGTAAAATAGGAATAAAGAGTGCTTTAGGCTTTTGAATGAGTAGTTTACTTTTTGCCCAAGCATTATTGAGCTTACTTCTTTCTACTTGTAAGGCATAAGGATAGCTGTATTTGTTAAGAAGTTTGAGGTTTTCTTCTAGTTCGACTATCGATTGTTGTAGTAACTCTTGAATGACTGGGCTATAGAACTCTGAATGCATGACCATATAATATTTGAGTATGCGTTGTAGGAGGTATTCAATGTCTTATTGGCTATAAGGAGGGCTTCTTCATCGGAGAAGGGATATTCATAGGCTTGTGCAATAGAATTGACCCCTTCAAGCAGTGTTTCTCCATAATCTATCATCAGTGAAGCATTCTCAAAGTTATGCTCTTGCCCAAAAAGTTCAAGCATCTGTTCTCTATTATAAGATAAAAATTCTAAAATATCTTTGGTATCACCATCTTTACTCGTGATAGCAATGATTCTAAAGTTTTCACCTAAGGCTTCTATTTCTGTATCTAAGGTATTTTGCATCATCAGTTGCTGAGGATAGCTGGTAGAGAAAAAATAATTTTTGACAATTTTTTGACTCAAATAACGAATATTCTCTGTAGCTTCAAGAATTTTCACATCACTTCTTGTAGTTGCAAAAAGTGTCATATTGAGGGCTAAGAGTAAGACTATAGGACGAAAATTTTGATACATACTATTTCCTTATTTATAAAGTTCAATATAGAGGTTGGTAATCGTATCCATTTTTTTCGTAATATTATCGGTGGTATTAAAAACAATTAAAGGTAATCCACCTTTCTCAATATTGAGATAAAATTTATAGACAATTTTCCATAGTCTATCAATACTATTGAGGTGTTTATTAATTTGGGGAGTATTACTTTGATTTGCCATCAGTTGATTATGTGAACTTCTAAACATTTCGACAGCACTGTTCATTTGGACAATGGTATTTTTATCCTTGATACCTATTTGATAGGCGATATAATATTTGGCAATACGCTGGGCAAACATACGTTGCTTTCCTGCAATTTCGACAATTTTAGACTCTTTGAGGACAATCGTCTGCTTTGAGTGAATCTACTACATACTGGCTTCCTTCTAGCATAGACTCACTAAGGTCAATAATAAGTTGAGCATTGTCTATACTAAATGCTTCATTGGCTGTCATATCAAAGTCTTCTGTACCCATCTCGACAAAGGCTAGAAGGTTTTTAATCTCTTCATCATTAATGGCATTCATCAATACTTCTTGTACTTTACTCAACTCTTGCATAGATTTTTTTAGCTGTTGCGTGGCTTTTGAAGTAGCTACTTTTTTACCTGCATAGAGATAATCTTTGGCAATTCTTTGAGAAAGCATTCTTTGCTTACCTGTAATGTTGATAAGCTTTACCGTGTCTGCAATCACCTCAGGATTGGAGGATGGGTCTTGTGCTAAGGCACTGTCTGCGATAGCTAGTGTTAATATTCCGATGACGAATATTTGTTTGAAATGATTTTTCATGTTATTTACCTTTCTCAATGTATGTTTGTGTAATCTTTTGAATTTGCTTATGAATATTGCTGGTTTTTGAGTAAATCAAGGTAGGGATAAACTTGGTTTTTGACCGATTCATAATTTCAAAAAATTTAAAAGAACGCATCACTTTTTTGACGGCTTTTTGATTGCTAGGCGAGGTTTCTGGACTTTCTAGCATTTTGTAGAGAGAATTGTTAAAAAAGGTAATACTCTCTCTCATTTTAAAATTAAACTTAGGGTCAGATATCCCCCATGTCTTAATCATATACAGTGCCGCCATTCTTTCTATAATCACACCTTGGTATCCTGCAATACTGACAATATTAGAAGAAGAGTTCTTGGTCTCTGTGAGGACGGTTTTCATAAGGATACTCAATAACTGTAACAGCTTATCGGTCTCTTTTTGAAGTGTCAATACTTTTTCTTTAGAAGGTGTTGTCTGAAAATATTCTTTGAGACTGCTCCATAGTATGTGACTCTTCTTCAAGGGTACTTTGGCATCTTTAGACTTTAAGTTCGCCTCCAGAAGGGCAAAATTTACTGTATATTCTTTAAGATGTGTCTCTAACTTTTTTGTAGAGTTCTTGAAATGATTCTCCATACCTAAGAAAGCATATTCTTTGAGTATCTGTTGCAAGAGTACTTTTTGTTGATTGATAGCATGAATCATAGTGCTACTATCATTTGCTTGTATAGCAGAAGAGAGTAGTACTAATATAAGGATATTTTTGAGTAGCTTATGCATAATATGCTTCCTTTATTTTGGTAGTGTAGGTTGTTTAATATCAGGTTTTCGACCCTCTAAAGCATGAAAGAACTTGATAAGACTGTCTATATCACTGTCTTTAATCTCAGTCACAGAGAGTTGGATACGTGACATTTCTTTGATAGCATCTTTGAGTTCTACTACCGTTCCATTATGAAAGTACGGAGAGTTCAAGGTCACATTACGCAAAGAAGGTACCTTGACTAAGCCAAACTCATCCCCTTTAAAGTCACCTACATCTTTAAACTTAAATTCATTGGCAATAGCAAAAGGTTGCATAGAGCCTCCAATAGCTACACCTGTATGACAGTTGATACACCCTCTATCTATAAAGATAGATAAGCCTTCTTTTTCTTCTTCATTTAAGGCATCTTTTTGACCATTAAGGAAGTCATCAAAACGAGATGGGGTAATGAGTGTACGCTCAAAAGCAGCAATGGCTATGGCAATTTGGTCAAAATTAATATCGACATCTTTGCCATAAGCTTCTTGAAATGATGTGACATACTCAGGTACACTGTTGATACGTTCTACGGTTAGTGCCTCAGTCATACCCATTTCAAAATGTGCCAAGATAGGTCCTTTGGCTTGGTCTTCTAAATTTGGGCTTCGTCCATCCCAAAATTGACGTTCAAATAATACGGCATTATAGACTGTAGGTGTATTGATATGGCTAGGATGCTTCATAGCATTGATACCTATAGAAACACTAAGTCCATCTGCTCCCCCTTGACTTAGGTCATGACAACTCGCACAGCTAATGCTTTGGTCTTTAGAGAGTCTGGTATCAAAGTAAAGTTGTTTCCCTAAGGCAATTCTCTTTGGTGTGAGTACCTTGTTTGGGTCTATGAGCTTGTTGATAGCTTCTGTAGAAGTAGGGAGAGCTTTTAATCCAGCTCTTTTGATACTGTTTTCAAAATTACTAGAGGCTAAAATACTACATGATAATAGTAATACTACTACTATACACTTTTTATAATTCATCTATATAAACCTTCATTTTTATTTTAAGCAGTATATCACATTAACTTATAAAACCCCTAATTAGATTTTTTCTTTTTACGAAAAATACGTCGGCAATCTTTGACGATGGCATCAGGTATGGTCGCTATAGTCATAAATTGTTCCATTTGTAGTAGAGGGTACATATAAGAGATATAATATTTGGGGTCAAGTATTTTGGCTGTACCATTTTCTATGAGTATGGGGTAGGGTAACATTCCTGCATTATTGCGTCCAATCCTTTTGGTAAATTTACGGCTTCTTTTTCCTAGCTTGATACCTATAAGTATGGCACCATGCTTGAGCTTTTGAATGAAAACGACTTTTTTATGGTCTTTTATCCTCTCTTCTAAATCATCTCCAGAAGCGATTTCTATCATCTGCTGATACTCAGGCATACCCTTCATAAATTGGTAGCTCGGTAAAAGTTGAAACTTTAGACTGTCTTTGGAGTTTTGGAGTGTGGGAAAGGCTTGGACTATTTTTGCCAAGAGTACTTTGGCACTTGTCTCCTCGAAGTCTTCTTGGAGGAATCCTTTACTCATATACAGAGGATTGGTAATACTTATCGTTTGTTCTTTGCTGTCTATCAAGACGCGTAAGGTAGCTAGAAATCCTCTATAGGGTTTACTCGCCATACTTATAAGCTGAGGATGGGAAAACACCACAGAAGTAAGGGTTTTCTTTTTGTTGACTGGCGTAGAAGTAAGCACAGTAAACCCAGCATCTTTTAACGTTTTTTCTACGGCTGTTACGTCCATAAATGTACCTCGTAAATAGGCAGAAATACGTCCACCGTTGACTTCTCCTATGGCTACATTACTAGGAGTTTCTGCTTGAATATTGTCTAATCTATGTGCAATATACTCAGGTGGTACACGGGGTGAAAAGTGAATAGTACGAGACTGTGTGATACTGCCTTGAACCTCAATGACCTTGGGAGGCAAAGGAGGAGTGGCTATGAGAGGAAGGGCTGTGGCATATAGAGATGTGAGCGATAAGATAAAGACAAAACCAAGAGAGAGAAACTTTAGAAGCGTATGCATGAGCATCCTTTTGACAAATATAATCATTAGACTAACATAGTTGTAATATAGACTATAAATATTCATTATTATTTTTTCTATTAAAAAGAAAAAGCTACAAAAAGTGACTCAATGGGGAGGAATAAAAGAGGAGATGAAGCAGAGGTAAAACCCCTGCTTCTAGGTATAAAGGGTAGATTAGTACTGTGTACTTATGGTTTTTACTGAGTCATTCGTATTTTCAGAAACGGATTTGACTGAGTGAGCAGAATCTGTAGAAATGGCTTTTACAGAAGCACCTGCATTGCTATTGGTAGATTCAAGAGAAGCTCTTGAATCAGCAGACACAGCTTTGACTGAATCATTTGCATTGCTTACTACAGCAGAAACAGAATCTTTTGAATCACTTGAAATACTTTTTGTTGTCGTATTGATATCATTGGAAACAGCTTTCACAGAATCTTTTGAGTCATTTGAAATCGTTTTTGCAGTATCTGTAGCTGTATTTGAAGCAGACTTTACAGAAGCTGTAGAATCATTAGAGACTACTTTTACAGAAGAAGTGGCATCAGCGGATACAGTTTTGATAGACTCTTTAACATCTGTACTTACGACTGTACCACTGTCTTTGATATCTGTAGTTGTTGTTTTCAAAGAGTCTTTTGCGTCAGATGACACTTCTGTAGTGGCTGTAGCCATATCTTTCGTGGTATTGATTTCCATTGTTTTCATATCATCAGATACTTTAGTCGTAGTGTCTTTGGCATCTTTACTGACTGCTATGATAGTATTCTCAGCAGATTTTGAACCTTCTACGGCACCATCTTTCATACTGACGACTGAATCTTTAGCATCTTGACTCATAGAAACTGCTGCTTCTTTCATATCTTTGAACATATCTCCAAAGCTAAAGTCTGCTTGAACGCTTGTTAATAATGTAGCAGAAGCTACCGTTGCCATAATAATGTTTTTCATAAAAAGTCCTTGAATTAATATTGTTTGTAACTGGGTTACGTTTATATATCTATGCTTATTTTGTTGTTTTAAGTTTCATATGTGTAGCATATTCATCTGATGAAATAGTTTTCGCAGAATCATTCGCATTCTCAGATACTGTTTGAACAGAATGTGCAGACTCTGTAGAAATGGTTTTTACAGAAGCACTGGCATTGCTGTTAGTAGATTCAAGAGAAGCTCTTGTATCAGCAGAAATGGTTTTAGTCGTATCGTTGGCTGTACTGGCTAGAGTATTTACAGAATCTTTACTGTCAGAAGAGACTGCTTTTACAGAAGCAGTGCTATCATTAGAAACTACTTTTACAGAGGCTGTTGTATCAGAAGAGACTGTTTTGGCTGTATCTGTTACGGCATTAGAAACATTTTGTAGAGAGTCTCTACTGTCATTAGAAACAGTTTTGAGCGTAGCACTTGAATCTTTGGACACAGCTATAGCAGAATCTTTCATCTCTTTAGAAGCGATAGTGCTAGAGTCTTTGAGGTCTTTTGTGGTGTTGGTCATGGCATCTTTGGTATCTGTTGATACGGCTACGACTGTATCTCTACTATCTGTTGTTGTGGCTACTTGAGCAGTTTTGAGGTCATCGGATACTTTGACTGAAGTATCTTTAGCATCATTACTTACAGAGGTAATGGTAGTTTCTGCTGACTTTGTAGTCTCTACAGCACCATCTTTCATGCTTACTACTGAATCTTTGGCATCTTTACTGATAGAAATAGCTGCTTCTTTCATGTCTTTAAACATATCACCAAAATTGAAATCAGCTTGTACACTCGTAAGTAATGCTGCTACTACAACAGACGTTTTAATCATTCTTTTCATTGTTTACACCTTGTCTTTTATTTTTTATGTGGGGATTTTATCTAAGCTTATATTAAATATAACTTATAGTACGAGGTATTTTGTAAAAATAGTCAGCTTATGTTTAAAAATGTAAGGTTTGAGCCAAGAAGCATAGGAAACATAGGCTAACAATACTATTTTAGAGATAAATGGATACAATTATAGGAAGATTTTGAATATACATATACGAAGGGAATAATCATTAATGAAAAAAATATTGGTGGCTTGTATCGTTGTACTGACCTTGGGGTTGGGTGAAGGATATACACAAGCAGATAGGGTCTTAGATATGCAAAAAATGGCACAAGCCATGCAGGATATGCAGTCAGGGCTTTTTTACAATAACCTTGATATCCTCAAAGATGGGGCGAGGGATTTAAAAAAAGCCATTATCAACATAGGCTCTACAAGCCATGAAAGCAATAGTACAGATGTCTATGAAACATGGCTCAATAATAATACAGCCATGACAAAGCGAATACAGCGTAGTATTAGCACGACAACAGATGTCATTGTAGAACGTTTTGCCAATGGAGACCCTACACAAGCATTACAAGAGTATAGTAAAATCACTAGAGAATGTATGAAATGTCATATTAGTTTAAGAAAATGGTAAGGATGAAAATGAAAAAAATAATAATTGTAGCATTATTGCTCAATGTATGGGTACAAGCGAGTGATATTACACTCACAGGAACGGTCGTCTCTGATGGTCAAAAGATGATTGGTAGTCGTTATATGGGCTATGTCAAAAAAGTATTTGTACGCATTGGTGACAAAGTAGAACGTGAAGATGACCTCTATGAGATGGAATCTGCTGAATTTGATATGATGAAATCTCAAGCAGATTTGATGTTAGAGCAATCGAAAATCATTGTAGAATACTGGCGTGAGAAATTGCGTAAAGTCAATGTAAGAAGAGCAAAGTCTAAGCATACGGATGTGACAGAAATTGATATTGCCGATATGGCTGATTTGGATGCACAAGCAGCTAACGTTGAGACGATGTTGGAATCTATGCAAATTATGGTCAAACAAGCCAATATCAAAGCCAAGCAAATGTCTAGCATTTACAATTATATCACAATGAAAGCTCCTTCAGCAGGTGTGGTGGTACAACGTAATATTAAAGTGGGTGATATGATTATGCCAGGGATGCTCACTATCATGATAGTAGATACTGAAAACCTAGAAATAGAAGTCTCTATCTCTGAGAGTATTATTTCCAAAGTCAAAGTAGGCAAGAAAGTACCCGTACATATTCCTTCGATTAAATACAAAACTATGGGTGTGATTCACGCGATTGTCCCTGATGCCAATCCCATGACACACAAAATCAAAATGCGTATTCGTTTTGATAGAGGTACAGATAATATCTTCCCTGGTATGTATGCCAAAGTCACCATTGAAGATACCCCAAAGGATAACAAATGAATAAACTTCTCTCCACGGCTTTAGTTTTAGCCTTATCTCTCTCAGGACTCTTCGCAGAGAGTAAAAACAGTACAGTAGTCTATACTATCAAAGGCGATGCGTCCAAAGCTTATAGTGTGATGATGGATAAACCTATCAAAGCTTTAGGATACCGTCTTCCTGACCCACGTTCAGGTGTACATAAAGTGTATGAAAAGGAATATGGTTCTACTACTTTAGACCTTTTGAACTTTATGACAATTGTCAATGGCGAAAAAATGCTGCCTCTTTTGTCCATTGAACCTAAACTGGCAGGATTTAACCCTTTTAACCTCGTAGCCTATAAGCACAAACATAAAGATGAAACCGTCATTGCACATTTGAGTACAACGGCCATGATGGAAATGCTTGAAATTACAGATACCAAAGTGATTGCTCAATATACAAAGATGATGGACGCACTCGATGCTTTAATAGCGAAGACTTTCCCTAAAGCAGTGGTATCGCATAATACCTATGAAGGTGGGTTTGATAAGCCATTGATGCATTTTGAATTGACATTTGATAGACCTGAAGACTTGGATGATTATATCGAAGAAATTCAAGAACAAATCGAAAGTACATTCAAGAAGAAGGGCTATGTGATGGCAGGATTCTTTGATTACAAGATGGCTGATGATGGTGATTTAGCTGCCTATGATGCATTTTGGACATTCTCTCTTTGTCATTTCCCTTATTCTTATGCTATCTTTGACAATGAAGGTGCCATGCCAGAGGCTTCTGTTTTTGCTCCATGTACTATGTATCTCTATATCAAAAAAGATACCAATACACTCGTACTTGGTATGCCAAGATTGTCCAATTGGAATACTTTATTCCCAATGAAAGACAAAAACGTATAGATTTCTTGGATAAACTCAATATTGATATTCCTGCTACTTTTACAGAAATAGGTTTCAAAACCCTCAAGTAACACGCTTCACATGAGGATACTTCCTAAAAAAGGAAGTATCCTTCACTTATTCCACATTTCTCCTCTACCTTGATTGACATTGACTCAACCTTTTGATATAATTTATTTCTAAAATTAAAATTAGTATACTAGGATAGAATATGGCAAAAAGTTTATATACAACACTGGCAGTGAGTGAAAGTGCTTCCTCCGATGAAATCAAAAAATCATATAGAAAACTCGCAAGAAAGTATCACCCTGATATCAACAAAGAAGAGAGTGCTGTAGATAAGTTCAAAGAAATTAATGCAGCGTATGAAGTCCTCTCCAATGCAGAGAAGAAAGCACAATATGACCAACATGGTGATGCTATGTTTGGTGGTCAAAACTTTCATGACTTTGCACAAGGGCAAGGGGGAGGTAGTGACCTCGATGATATTTTACGTCAAATGTTTGGTGGAGGTGGAGGAGGTCAACGAGGATTTGGTGGCTTTGGTGGACCTGATTTGGATATGCAAATGCGTGTAACGATTCCTTTTCTTGTCTCTATTATGGGTGGGAAACATAATGTCTCTGCCAATGGAGAAAGCTTTGATATTAAAATACCAGCAGGTATTAAGTCTGCTGAGACAATGAGAGTCAGAGGCAAAGGAAGACAGCACCAAGGTCAAGCAGGAGACTTGCTTATACAAGTTGAAGTTGAAGGCTCAGATGAGTATGAAAGAAAAGGTGATAACCTCTATAAAACCTTTGAAGTATCCCTCAAAGAAGCACTCTTTGGTGGCAAAATAGCCATAGAAACACCTGAAAAAGAAGTGTCACTCAAAGTACCAGAAAATACCAAAAATGGTCAAAAGTTTAGACTCAAAGGCAAAGGTGTGACCGATAGAAAGACTGCTATGAAAGGGGATTTGTACCTCGTAGCCAATGTGGTATTGCCTGATGTCAATAGCCTGGACGAAGAGATTCGAGCCATACTCGAAGAAAAACTTTAAGCCAAAGGAGTAGAGATGCAAGGCTATGATGAACCCGTATATCTTATCTCTGCAGTAGCTACGATGTTGGAGATACACCCTCAAACATTGAGACAGTATGAGAGAGAAGGTTTAGTAGAACCCTCACGCACACAAGGACGGATTCGTTTGTATTCACAACGTGATATTGACCGTATGAAGTTTATCTTAGGTTTGACACGCCAAATGGGTGTCAATCTTGCAGGTGTGGATATTATCTTGCAACTCAAAGCCCAAATTGATGCGATGGAAGTAGAACTCTGTCAACTCAAAGAATCACTCTCCAAAGTCAACCGTAATGGTTCCGTGCATATTAGTAAAGCACTGGTGACAACGACTTCTTATGATATTATCATCTTTAAAAGTCAAAAGGTTGATTAATCATCAGCCACATATTGGTTCCTTCTTCACTGTAGGCGATATCCAATCGTATAGGCAGTTGAGAAACCATAGAGCGTAGGCTTAGACCTACATCATATTTCATATCGCTTAATAGCTCAAAATTATAAGCATCATTGACACGTCCTGCTTCTCCAAAGGCAACGAGTTGAAACCAATCAACGGCTACAGGGATATAGTCATTTTGTTTGAGGGGATTGTAGTTGAGCATCATACGGTATTCTGCTGTGGCATAGAAGACGGCTTTATCTGAGAAACGGTTATTGTCATACCCTCTCATCTTGAATAATCCTCCAAGTCTTGCTCCTTCCCATACAGGGGGACGATGGGCATTGATTCCTTTATAAATTTCTTCATTGTTTTCCCATGAATTAGAGTAGCCTGTCCACAGACTCATAGCCAAGACATTTTGTCGGGTAAATGAGAAGGGTTCAAGTGCTATGTAGTGGTTATATTTAAATTCTAAGAAATCCCAACTTTGAGAGCTACTTCCTTGACCAAAGTCTTCAGAATATTGTATTTCAAAATGGTATCCACGAGAGGGGTTTACATTGAAGTCTGTATTGTCATGGGTGAGAGAGAGGCGAAGACCATTGGTTGACCATGACTGCATAAGAGGTAGGGGTGCATTCTCAAAGGTATCTTTTTGATAAAAGCTTTTGAGTCCTAAGACGGTGCGTCCTGTCACAAAGGGTATGCCATTACCCAGACCTTCACGATGTAATGCCATACCATTTTTTAGGGTATACAGATTGTCAGGATTTTCTAAGCCTTCACCTATAGGAAAGACATAGTTCAATACCGTATTAAAAAAGTTTGAATCCCCAGAAGTGCTAAATACATGCTCTTTTTTGGAATTATTGCTTCCCTCTACATAGTATTGATTACGGGGACTATAACTCTTTAGCCCCATGATAGAGAAAGATAATCGCTTATTAAAGGGGAGTTTATAGTCAGAGAAGTATAAAAATGCCCCCGAAAAGTTGGCTTCTGTTTCTTTCCCTTGTGTGAGAATATTTTCTGATAATCCTCCCAGTAAGGTAGCAACAAGGGTAGTCTGAGGTTGTATCAGACCTTGTTTAATCACCCCAATCCCTCCTACTACACCCATAGCTTCACTAGAAAACCCATAAGGTAGCACAACCCAGTCTTTACTTTTGGGAGTCTTTTCATCTAGGGTAGCATAAAGAGAAAGAGGGGAGACTAGAGCCACAGTACAGAGTAATAGCTTAAAGGATTTTATATTTTTTATCATAGTAGTATTATAACCAAAACTACAGTAAAAGAGCGTTTTCTCTCGTACTATGCTATAATAAGTCCAATATTAAAAAATGGAAAATAACATGACATTAGAACAACAAGATAAAAAGTATGTATTACAAACCTATGCACGAAATTATACCAATTTTGTCAAAGGTGTAGGTTCGACGCTTTATGATGATGAGGGTAAGGATTATATTGATTTTGCTTCTGGGATTGGGGTCAATTCTGTAGGGCATGGACATCCGATATTGGTAGAGGCTATTGCACAACAAGCACAAAGTATTATACATATCTCCAATCTACAAGTCATAGAGCCCCAAGCCAAACTTGCCCAAAAGATTGTAGAACTTAGTGGCTATGATATGGGGATATTTTTTGCCAACTCTGGAGCAGAAGCCAATGAAGGTGCGATAAAAATTGCACGAAAATATGGTGAAACACAGTTTGAGAAGAAGCGTTATAAGGTGATTACTTTAGAACATTCTTTTCATGGGCGTACGATTACTACCGTCAAAGCCACAGGTCAAGAGAGCTTTCATACGCCTCACTTTTCGCCTTATCCTGATGGTTTTTCTTATGAAAAATCTATTGCCGATGTGTATAAAGCGATAGACTCAGAAACGGTAGCCGTTCTGATTGAACTCGTCCAAGGTGAAGGAGGGGTAGAACCCTTTGACAAAGCAGAGATACAAAATCTCTCAGCCCATTTGAAATCCAAAGATATTTTGCTCATTGTAGATGAGGTACAAACAGGCGTGTATCGTACAGGTGAATTTTTGGCATCCAATCTCTATGAGATAGAACCCGATATTATTACTTTGGCCAAAGGGTTGGGTGGTGGTATGCCTATTGGGGCAGTGATGACTACGCACAAAGAGATACTGACTTTTGGTGAACATGGCAGTACTTTTGGTGGGAATTATCTCAGTAGCCGTGCAGGATTGGCAGTTTTAGAGATATTGTCTAGCTTGGATGATGAAGGTATCATTGATGAAATGCACCTTTATTTTTCTCAGAAGTCAAAGCAACTTGTACAGCGTTATCCTAAACTTTTCGACAAAGAAGTAGGCTTAGGATTGATGCGAGGGCTTCGTGCCAAAGATGCACAGATACAAAGTGCTATTGTCCAAAACTGTATGAGCCAAGGGCTAATTGTACTTAAAGCAGGGCGTAATACGGTACGATTTTTACCTAGTATTACGATATCTAAAGATGAGATTGATGAAGGGTTTAGACGTTTTGAAAAAGCCATTAATACTTTATAGCCTACTCTTTGCTTCTTTTGTCTATGCTGATGATTTGGGTGATATTCTCTCAGACAACAAATCATTATTATTTGAGTATCAGATGCAGAGCAATGCGTTAGAATCTCAAAAGCTTTCGCAGAGTTGGATTAATCCTGTCGTAGTGAGTTATCGCAAAAGTTATTCTACACAATTCAAAGACAGAAGCGATATACGAGATAACTATTCTGTACAAATAGACCAGCCTATCTTTAGGTCAGGGGGGATTTATTATGGTATCCGATATGCGGATGTCTTGGGTCGTGCCAATGCTATAGAAATCAGGCTACAAAAAAGGCAAATGATTGGGGATGCTGTCTCTATTTTGTTTAATCTTAGCAAGAATACACTTGAACAAAAAAAGATGAAATATCTTATTAAAAATGATGAAATAGATATTCACCAAAAGCGTGATAGCTATGATTCAGGTATTTTGGACAGTAGCTTTTTGAACCAAGCGATTCTCAAAAAGAGTCAAGATGAAGCTTCTTTACTGGAACTAGAACTTAGAGTACTAGAGATGAAGCAAAGGTTTTCACTGCTAAGTGACAAAAATCCTTCTAAGTTAACACTACCCAAGCTCAAACTATTGCCACAAGATGTGTACCGTAGTGAAAACCTAGCACTCCAAAAAGATAGATTAAGAGCAGAACAAGCAGACTATAATACCCATGTAACTATGGCAAAATATTTACCTACCGTCTCTGTAACGGGGCAATATATCAATGGCGATTTGAACCCTCTTTTTCTCAATCCTAATCTCAAAGAAAGCTATTATAATTATGGGATTTCTATCTCTATGGCATTGGATATTGATACGCTTAATGACATTGAACTGAGCAAAATAGAGAAGCTCAAAACTGCCGTACAAGTCTTGGACACAAAAGACCAAATAGAAGAAGAATATGTATGGATAGACAATAGCTTAAAAATTTTGGACAAGAAAATTCTCTTGGCACAAAAAGATGCCAAAATCTATCAAAACCTCTTGATACTCACGCAAAACCTCGTAGAAGCAGGAGAAAAAACCTCACTAGATACAGACATTATGCAAAATTCTATCACGATTAGAAAGCTAGACCAAAAGATTTATAAAATAGACAAGCAAATACAACTGCTCAAACTTTATATTAGGGTAGAAAATGTACTTTAGCACTTATATGAACGATTGGCTTTATGGAGAAAAAGGCTATTACCAAGACTTCAAAACCATAGGTAAAGCAGGAGACTTTTATACAGCCGTGAGTACAAGTAGCTTTTTTGGAGCGAGTATAGCCAATCATTTTTATACGCTACTACAAGAAGGAAAAGCCGATAAAAATGGATGGCTCATAGAGATAGGGGCACATCAAGGCTACTTACTGTGTGACATGATACAGTGGCTTTATACCTGTGATGCTAGTTTGGTAAGCACACTCAAATTTGCTATCGTAGAGCGTCAACCTCAGGTACGTCAAGCCCAACTAGACTATATCAAAGAGCGTTTCGGAGAGGATATTACGATTAGCCATTTTAACGACATCAGTGAAGTAGAAGTAGAGTATGCCTTTGTCGTAGCCAATGAAATCTTCGATGCCTTTCCTTGTGAGCTTCTCAAAGATGAGAAAATAGCCGTCATAGACCATCATACACTCTCATGGCAAGAAGGCAATCCCACACTCTTGTCATGGGCAAAAACCCATCACCTCAGACAAGGAGAAATAGCAGTAGGCTATGAAGATTTCGCAGTAGAGATGGCAAAAGGTATTTCTGTTTGTGATTTCGTCACTTTTGATTATGGTGAAAAATATGTACGCAATGATTTTTCTATCCGTATCTACAAAAAGCACGAAGTCTTTCCTTTGTTTGACCAAGACGTACATCTTGATACGTCATTTCAAAAAGATGACATCACCTATGATGTAAACTTCAGCCATGTAAGCCAAGCCTTTAGAGACGCTGGTTTCACAGAAATAGCCTACGAGACACAAGCACGAGCCTTGATACGCTTTGGTATCATCGACATCTTAGAACAATTCTCCAAACAAACCACCCCTGCAAGATACGCCTCCGAAGCCGACAAAATCAAAACCCTCATATCGCCCACGATGATGGGAGATAGATTTAAGGTGATGTGCTTTAGGAAAGGCTAAGGACTACAAGAGCGTCTTAAAAGCTGTATTGACAACGAGGTCAAGCATTCCGTTGATAAAACGGTCTTGTGCTACTTTGGCTAATCCTAACTCTTTGAGGGCGAGTAAACTGACTTCATCTTTCTTACTTGCTATCAACCATTCAAAATCTTTTTTGCTTAATTGTTTGCTTTGTAAAGCTTGATGCCATCGTATCAAATCATCTTTGGATTCTATAATAAATACTTCAGTATCTCTTAAGGCTTCAGTGGCAAATTGTTTCCATTGGTCTTGTGCAAATACACTTAGTGCTGCTTTTAAGGTAGTGAGAAATTCATCTTTTTTTGACATATCTTTTTTCCTTTAGGGTGTTAAATTAGGGCTTATTTATTTTGCCTGATTCCAAACTACTGATGTAGTCAAAATGTCTTCCAATGAGTTTTTGGGCTTCTTGGATATAGAAGCTACTTAAGGTTTTTTCTAGTTTCCATTTGTGCAAGAACCCACCCAAACTATGTCGCTGAGGACTCAGGATAATAGCCCATTGAGCCGAAGATTGTTGATTCTTGGGTCTGCCTTTGGCGTATTCATACCCTTGTTGTGCCTCTAATAACAAGATAGCTATTTCGTCTTTATGTGTAGTATAAGGTTGGGTTGCCTTTGACATCAATAACATTGACCTTGCTTTGACACTTGTAGCCTTTTCATAGGCTATTTGATTAAAAGGTGCAATCGAGGTACAGCCTAGTAAAAGTAGAGTCAGTATAATAGCCGAGAGTTTTATCCATGATTTGTTTATGATGACTTTTGTCATGTTACTTCATCGCTTTTAGCATAGCACAGCGTTTGATAGAACTGGCTTCTGAGCCTAGCATTTGGGTGTATCTGTTGAACTTATCTTCACCTATCATGGAGATACATTCTTCCTTGGATACAGTGTTTGTGACTGTAGTAGCTGTTTGGGTAGCTATAGGGGCTTTGATTACAGGGTCTTTTTTGGCTAGAGAGGTATCTTCTGGATACATATAGGCATCAGTATAGTTTGTGTTTTGTACTGTTTTCATCTTATGCTTTTTGTACGGAGGTCTTGGGACAGCTTTTGGGGTAAGTACGGGTGCTATGGGAGTGACTGTAGCTTGTGGAGGTACAACAGTATGCCTACGGCTACATCCTGAAAATACTAGGGTGAGTATCATCAATAAAGAGAGTGATTTCATGGGTTTCCTTGTAAATAAATTGTATAGACTTTGTACGTCTAAGTGATAACAGCCACAGCAATAGCAAATCCACCATCATGACTGATAGAGAGTGAGGTATGACTATAAGGATGTCTTTTTTGGGCTTCTTCGCTGAGTCTAAAGGTGGGTGCACCTAAAGAGGTTTTACTAATAATAATATCATGAAAAGAAAGATTTGCCCCTATGCCACAGCCCAAGGCTTTGGATATCGCTTCTTTGGCTGCCCAATACCCTGCGATGCTTTCTACCTTTTGGGCAGTTTGTATCTCTTGGCTAGAGAGAAAACGTTTTTTAAAGCTGTCTCCATATTTGGCTAGTGATTTTTCTATGCGTTGTATATGTATAATATCTGTACCAATTTTCATAAAAAGAGTATAGCATAGATTTACCTAGACTTACATCCACTCCACGACTTTAGAAACTTCATCAGCAACAAAACATTTGATAGTGGTTTTTTCTGTAGGTTTATTGGGGATAACTGCTTTGAGAAAACCTTGGGTTTCTATCTCTTTGAGCCGTTGTGAGAGTGCTGAGACTTCGCGAATCTCTCCTGTAAGGCTCACTTCTCCTAAAAATAGGCTCTCGGAGCTGAGTTCTCTGTCTCTATAGCTACTCAAAATCGCTGCGATGATGGCTAGGTCTGCTGAGGGGTCATTGACTTTGATGCCTCCTGCGATATTGATAAAGACATCGTACGTCCCTAAAGGCAAGTCAAGCTTTTTTTCTAGGAGTGCTAGAAGCATACCCAAACGGTTGTTGTCAAAACCTGTAGAGCTTCGTTTGGCGTGTCCATAGGCTTCGGATACCAAGGCTTGTACTTCTACTATGATAGGACGAGAACCTTCCATAATCACTGTCAAAGCAGAGCCTGATTGTAGTTTGTCTTTGTTGAAAAACTTCCCTGCCATAGATTTGGCATCATTGAGACCTTCTTTGTTCATCTCAAAAATCCCTACTTCATTGGTTGCCCCAAAACGGTTTTTAAATCCACGAAGTAGGCGTAACTCTGACGTGTTATCGCCTTCAAAATACAAGACGGTATCGACCATGTGTTCTAGTACCCTAGGTCCTGCTATGGAGCCATCTTTGGTGATATGTCCGATGATAAAGATAGGAATATTAAGTGATTTGGCAATACGCATCAGCTCAAAAGTAATGGTACGCACCTGTGTGACAGAACCAGGGGCAGAGGGAGTCTCTTCGCTGTAGAGTGTTTGGATAGAATCAATAATCACAAATTCAAAGGTTTGGGTATTGATTTCTGCCATCACACAAGAGAGATTAATCTCTGGGAGTAAATAGAGATTATCATGGTTCGCATCCAACCGATTGGCACGGAGCTTTATCTGACCTGCTGATTCTTCCCCCCCGAGACATAGAGTACCTTTTTGTTGTCCCTAGCCAAATTCCCTGCAATTTTGAGTAACAAAGTAGATTTCCCGACCCCAGGGCTACCCCCAATCAGTGTCAAAGACCCTGCGACAATCCCACCACCTAATACCAAGTCTAGTTCTCTACTGCCTGAGCTTATACGGCTGATATTGTCTTCTTTTATCTGTGTAATGGGTGTGGCTTTGATAGCTGTAGATACCTTTTGGGTATTCGACGTATTTTTGAGAAATTTTATCTGTTGGGAAGAAAGTTCTATCATACTCTCCCATTGGTTACATGAAGTACATTTACCCATCCATCGTGGAGATTGAAACCCACAAGATTGACACTCAAAAAGTGTTTTTTTCTTTGCCATATTTTGCCTTTAGTTAGTGCATAGAGTATAGCTAAAATACCAATACAATGTGTTGTGGGGTATTGAGGGTAGCATATTTGTTTATTTTATTTATTTATATTTGATAAACTTTTATATCAAGTTAAACTATGATAGACTTACTCTATATTAATGTCTAAAAGGAGTTATCGTGAAATTATTGTATATAGCTATATTCATCACAAGTACAGTGATGGCGAATATGGTTGAAATTACCGAAGGTGTACCTTATGTTGAGGTAGAAGCAGAAGGAAAAACGTATAAAATACAAAGAGTCCAAGAAAAGGACAGTTACTTAACCAATACTTTTGCTTTGACTTCTCGACCTTCTCCACCCTTTTTTATAGAACCTTTTACGGTAAGTGATGGTATTGAAACTTTTGGAGAGTTAGAAGTGTTAGATTTCCTTTCTAAAAAGAAAGGGGTTTTTATTGATGCAAGATTGGTCAATTGGTTTGCTAAATCAGCAATACCTACTGCGATTAATATGCCTTTTAAGATTTTCTTGAGTGATTCAGATGCACGAGATAAAGCATTGATTGGTTTAGGAGCGAAACAGAAAAAGTCTAAAGCTTGGGATTTTAGCTCAGCCAAAACTATTTTACTCTATTGTAATGGTGCATGGTGTGGGCAATCACCTACGGCTATTAATGCACTGATAGAGTTAGGATATCCTGAGTCTAAAATGAAATATTATCGTGGTGGTATGCAATCTTGGCAATTATTAGGTTTGACTACAATTGTACCTAAGGAGACAAAATGAAATTACTACTAATATTATTGGCATTGAGCGTAGCTGTCACAGCAGGAAAGTATGATAGGGTCAAAATTACGCCAGATATGGCATATATTTATGTCTATCATAAAGGAAAAGCTGTTAAAGTCCATAGGATTCAAGATACCAAGCATAAGATTACAGGTGAGTATGCCAAACGGTATAGACCAGGTAAATTTATTCAACCTATTAAAATGCATAAAGATATTCAGACCATAGGCGAAGTAGAGCTTTTACATTTCATGCAAGAAAAAGTCAATAAAAAGCATGGATTGTTGGTAGATTTGAGACCTAAAGTAGATTATAAAAAGGGTTCTATTCCTTCAGCTGTGAATATTCCTGCTAGAATCAAAGACAACAAAGTGAAGTTGGAAAAAGTCCTTAAAATTATGGGTGCAGTGAGACAAGCAGATGGCTCATTGGATACAAGTAATGTCTTAGATGTAGCTTTTTTATTGTAATGGGCTTTGGTGTGATAAATCTTCAGACTTTATCAAGGTATTTTTAGATTTGGGGTATCCTTCGAAGAAGCTTTATTATTATCGTGGTGGTTTTCAAATGTGGAAAATCCTAGGATTTACTACCATCCAAAATAAGTAAAGGACTAAAATATGAAAAATTTATTAGAGCACTTTTCTATATTTCTTGTGGGTATATTGTCTATGGCTACACTTTTCTTCATTGTGCAGTATAATCTTATAGAAGATGATACTGACATTGATACTATGGTGCTGTCTAGCCCTGAGAAAAGTAGCAAGAAATTGAAAGCCAGTAGTTATTTAGACAGTCTTGAAGGTTATGGTGATGATACAGATGTAGAGGTAGATGCTACGAAAGAAGGTACGGTCAATAGAGTGGCTATCACATCAGAACTCAAAGATGATGATTTAGCATCGGTGATTGAGGATAAGTCTAAAAGCTCCTATAATAAAAATCTTGAAAACTATTCGCAAAGCTCGAATAATCTAAAAGTCGCTAAAAATCCTTCTGGTGAACCAGAAAAGTTGGCAGAAGAGGAAATTGTAGATGAGATAGGTATGGCGATTGATGCCTTGGATTTATAAAGAAGAAATACTTTCTTTAGAGTCCAATAGCTTCTTTGATACTTAGCATCTTGGCTTGGGCGATAGCACGGGTACGCTTTGCTCCCATTGCTAAAATATCATTCACTTCATCGCTATGAGAGAGATAATATTCCCTTTTTTCTCTGGCTTCTCCCAATTCTTCCCATATGAGTTCTTTTAGATACTTTTTAAAGTGTCCATACCCTTCTAGTCCACTTTGATAGCGAAGTTGAAGCTCAATCTTTTGTTCTTGGTCTAAAAACAAAGAAGCCAAGGCATAAATATTATCATCTTCCCATGCCAAAGGTTCTCCTAAGGGCGTAGAAGAAGACACAATTTTATTACAGCGTTTTTGTAAGGCTTTTTCTGCCATAAAAAGGTCTATGGCATTGTCATAGCTTTTGGACATCTTTTGCCCATCAATACCAGGTATAGTCGCTACATCAGCTTCTACCCTATGTTGGGGTAAGACCAAAATATCACCATATTCATTGTTGAACTTCGTCGCAATATCACGCGTCATCTCTACATGCTGGATTTGGTCTTTGCCTACAGGGACAATTTGGGTATCAAGCATCAAAATATCAGCAGCCATAAGTACAGGATAAGAAAAGAGTGCATGATTCGCAGGGATGCCTTTTGCCACTTTGTCTTTATACGAATGTCCACGTTCAAGCAGTCCCATAGGGCTAAACTTGGAGAGTATCCAATAGAGTTCAAGTACTTCATGGACATCACTTTGTATCCAAAAGGTAGTCTTATTGGGGTCTATACCTAAGCAAAGGTAATCTATAGAGGCATCTTTGGTATATTGCTTGAGTGTTTTGGCATCTTTGGAAGTGCTAAGAGAGTGATAGTTGGCTATAAAAGTAAAGAGTTCATGTTCTTTTTGTAGTGCAATCATAGGCTTCATTGCCCCAAAATAATTGCCTATATGAAGTTTACCTGACGCTTGGATTCCTGTTAGTACACGCATAATGACTCCTGCTATAATTTTAGGAAATTATAGCACGAAAGCCTATGATTGGAGTTAATAGCTTTCTTCTTCTTCATCCACTCTTTGACCACGTTTCCTAGCGACAATATCCAAGGGTACACCTTCAAAGTCATATTTATCTCTAAAGAAGTTTGCCAAATAACGGATATACGAAAAGTGCAAGAATTCGGGTCGGTTGGTAATGAGTGCAATTTTAGGAGGCTTAGTCTCATATTGTGTCGCAAATTTGATATTGACAATAGCACCATTATGAGAAGGGATATGATGTCTTCTAATCGCCATACGGAGGGTATCATTGATTTCTGAGGTACTGAGTCTTCGTGTATAACGTCCATAAATATCTACAATTTGGTCAAGAATTTTGTTGACGCGTAAGCCTGTTTTTGCAGAGATAGTAATAAAAGGGGCATAGTGCAAGAAACGCAGTTCATCACGGACATCATCGACAACTTCTTCATAGCTTCTGTCTTCTTTGATATCCCATTTATTTAGTACAATAAGACAAGCGAGTTTATGTTCTTCTATGAGTCCTGCAACCCTTTCATCTAGTTCTGAAATCTGCTGGGTAGAATCTAGTATGAGCAAGACAAGGTTGGCTTTTTTGAGCAGTTCAGTGGTTCTTGTGAGGGCATATTTCTCAATACCTAGAATCTTGGAACGTTTACGAATCCCTGCTGTATCAATAAAGGTAATCTCATGTTCTCTATGTTCTATCATTTCATCAATAGGGTCAATGGTAGTTCCTGCGACATCAGAGACTACCGAACGCTCTTCACCCAAAAGGGCATTGAGCAAGGAACTTTTTCCTGTGTTGACTCGTCCAATGATAGCCACACGGATTTCGTTATCGACGACAACTTCTTCTACATGATTAATCTCACTGACAATTTTGGCAAAGGGGTCTAGTGCTATGTCTTCTTCTGAGGGTACAGCTACTTCTATGGGTGCGGGGATATGCTCTTCCATCCATGCATAAAAGTCATTGAAATAACGGTTATGACTCACAGACATAGGAAAGGTAGCCTCTGCTCCAAATTCCAAAAAGTCCCAATAGCGTTCTTCTTCTTTGTCATTGTCAATCTTATTTACCACCAAAGCAAGGGGCTTTTTCATCTCTTGTAGGGTATAAAAGAGTGTTTTGTCTTCTTCACTAGGTATGGTTTTGCCATCGACCATATAGAGGATAATATCAGCCTCCTCTGCTGCGCGTAAGGAAAATGATGCCACTTTGGAAAAGAGTTCAGAAGAGTAATCAATCCCTCCAGTATCAAGTACTTCAAAGGCACGGTTTTGAGAGATAGTGACGATGCGTTTTTTAATGTCTCTTGTCGTTCCTGACATATCAGAAGTAATGGCATCTCTTTGTCTTGCTAGACGATTGAAGAGGGAACTTTTACCTACATTAGGACGACCAATAATAGCTACTTTTTTGAGTTTGTGTTCAGTCATAAGATTTCTTTTTTAGAAGTATAGCATACTTGATACCTTGAAAGGGTTAAGAAGACTTAGGGTAGGGGTAAAATAATGACATCATCAATAGGGTTGGGTTGAAGATGTTGGCGTATATCTTGTGTACGATAGATATATCCTATACCATTTTGCGTTTCTATTTCATACATCCCTTGGGCTGTCGATACGGAGGCAAAGCTTTGGCTTGGAGATTGAGTCATCGTGGTACTATAAGGGATACCTTCATCATGATACCTAGCTGAGATACTTACGGAGTGATTGCTATGGGTTTGGACATGGGTTACTGTCAGTTTATAATCTAGCCCTTGGATATCAGGTAAAATGAGTCTATCCCCTACATGGTATGCTTGTTTGTGTAACTCTATTGCCATAATAGGAGTGATAGAAGGTCGTGCTTTGATAGAAAGAGAGGCTTCTTCTATAGAGAGTGTTCGATAGACTTTTTTTACTAGACCTTTAGTGCTGACGGCTACAGTATCAGTATGACGTGCAACGTGTAGAGGAGGCATACTTTGATAACTACTTTCTCTAGCTTTTTGTACGATAGTCTGTTGATGATTTATTTGAATGTTAGGTGTATCTGTCAACATACTTTTGATAAACAGCCCTACTATAAGGAGTAGGGTGAGTATAAAAAAGACAATTTTTAGCATAATATGGGCTAATAAAGTTTGGCAATATTGGGTGTAGTAATGCCTAATACTTGCCTAGCATCTGCTTCACGCACTTTGACCGATAGGGATACCACAAGGGTACCCTGCAATACATTCATACTCAGGCGAAGAAAATCGTGAAATTTGTGTAGTCGTATTAAAGTTTTGAGGATAGGCCATAATCGTCGCAAACTTACCACTGACCCCATGCCCTAAGCCATAAGGGAAAGGCTGTGTATTATCACCATTTTGGATATGCGAATGACGTAAGCCCATATTGTGACCTAGCTCATGTGCGGTGGTATCGGTAGGACAGTTGATCTCTACTTGTGCAAACATGGCATCTCTATATTGAGAAGGCGTATGGTAGGCACTTGCTCCATAGGCTACACCACATTGTCCAAAGGCACCATTAGGGTTGACTTGGTAAATCAGTACGGTATCTGCTTTATATTGTGCCCTTAGGGCTTGTATCTCAGCCGAAGAAGCAATTTCATCTAGGGCAGGGTGTGTTTTGGCATCATAAAGCAAGATACCTTTGGGATGAATGGTAATATTGAGATAGCTGTCTCTATAGACATTATTACTCACAGCAAAGAGGTGATTCACGCGTGTTGCTACATCAGCATAGGCATTGGCTACATCTCTGTCATAGAGTACCAATACATCAATAGAAGCACTGCTTGAAGCCGTAGCCGTATCCCCACCCGATGAGCCATCTGTATTGTCTGAACCACAAGATGCAAAGATTAATCCAAAGACTAAGAGTTGTAGTATTAAATAGAATCGTTTTTTCATGTTTTATCCTCTTTTAAGTATTTTAGCATTATTTACTTAGCTTTTCGATTTTTTCTATATAGATAGACTGAGAAGGAAAAGCAAAATCAGAATGATTCTCTTCTACAATTTTCATTATTTGTATATGAATATCTTCACGAATTTTAAGATAATTTTCCCAATTGGCTGTTGAGGTAAAGGTATAAATAAAGATATTGAGTGCCGAATCTCCAAAAGCATTAAAGTTGACCAAAAGGGTTTCTTTTTGAGAGATAGAATCATGATTATATAGCATATATTTTATCTCTTCTACGATGGTAAGCATTTGTGTACTTGATGTACTGTAAGTCAGTCCTATATTGATTTTGATACGTCTTACACCACGACGTGAAAAGTTTTCTATAGGATTGTTTGCGACGATTTGATTGGGAATGGTGATGAGTGATTTACCAAAAGAACGTATCTTAGTCGTACGCATCCCAATGTCTTCTACAATACCTTCGGTTCCATCAACCTTTATCCATTCTCCTATCCTAATAGACTTATCAGCTAGAAGAGCAAAAGAGCCAAAGAGGTTTGATGCCGCATCTTTGGCTGCGAGTGCAAATGCCAAGCCTCCTATGCCTAGTGAGGCTACAAGTGCCGTGATATTGATACCCCATACTTGTAGCATCGCACCCAAGCCAATACCTGAGATGAGTATCTTTAGGATAGTCATCATAAAATTGCCAATTTCTTTATAAAGGTCTTCACTAAAGCGATTGGCAAATTTCTGAAGAAGTTCTCGTATGGCTTCTAAGATAGCTAAAATAGCCCAAAAAATATCATAAACAATGAGGGTATTTAAAATCTTTTTAATTAAAATAGTCTCTTGAAAAGTAAGTAAAAAGAAAAGATGCATCCCCACCACGATAAAAGCAAAACGTATAGGAGCTTTGAGTGCTGAGATAATACGGTCATCATAATAATTGTCCGTATATTTGGCAAGTTTTTGTAATGTACCCATAATGATAGAGGTAAAAAAAGAACGTAAGCCCAAAAAAAGTAAAAAAGATAAGGGTAGCTCCCAACCATTGAGCCAAAGGAATACCAAAGATAAAAATCAAGAAGAAATCGCCATAATCAGAAGTATAAAGAGGAGTGAGTAAATCTTGTATAGTATGATGAAGGTTCATACTTAAGTCATCAATGACATTGAGGGTTTGTGTGCTATTGGTTTCTGAAATTGGCATATTGGGTATATCCTTTATTATTGATGTACATTTTAGCTAAATTAGTATTATTTTAAGTCTATTTTCCTTCTATTAATTACATTTATGTTATAAATACATATTATATATATAAATTTGTCAAAAAAGGAAAAAGTATGAGATATTTATTTTTATTTACTATGGTTTTGCTATTGAACCTCTACGGAAATGTAGCAGGGATTCCCTTTACGGAGGATTTTAATACGACAAGTCTCAAAGACAATAATGCTACGACAGCCTCTTGGTCAACACAAGAGCAATCACTTATTTTGGCATGGAAAAAGTCACAAGGGACTCCTAGTTCTTTGGCATATCATCCTCTGTCTAGTGATATTAGCATAGATGCAAACGCTAGTGAATCTGTGATACTAGGCGATATAGATGGAGATGGAGACCTTGACCTTGTTGTGGGCAATGATGGTACACAAAATCGTCTTTATCTTAATGAGGGCAATGGCACATTTAATACAGGAATAGATATTAGTTCTGATACCGATCGTACTACTTCTATTGTCTTAGGAGATATTGATGAGGATGGAGACCTTGATATTCTTGCTGGAAATTATGGAGAAAGAAATAGATTTTATCTCAATGATGGCAATGGTAGTTTTGGTGCAGGAAGCGATATTTCTATAGATGAGAAACTGACAGAAGCGATAAGCCTTGGGGATATCGATGGAGATGGAGATTTAGACCTTGTAACGGTTAATGTATCGGGGGTCAATCGTCTTTATTTCAATGATGGCAATGGAACCTTTCTTTCAGGAGTAGATTTAACTGCAGATGCTGAGGATAGCTTTGCTGTGACTTTGGGAGATATTGATGGAGATGGTCATATTGATATTATTGTAGGAAATAGTGGTCTCAATAGGCTCTATCATAATGAGGGGAATGGTACCTTTACTACAGGTAGTGATATTAGTTCAGCATCAGTAGATACGCGTTCTATTCTTTTAGGTGACATAGATAATGATGGGGACCTTGATATTTTCGTTGGAAATGCTAATGATACAAATCAGTTTCACCTTAATGATGGGAATGGAAGTTTTTTAGCAGGTATCAATATCACGTCCGATGTAGCGTTTACTACGTCTCTAAGCTTAGGAGATATAGATGGGGATGGAGACTTTGATATTATCGCAGGGAATAATAACCAGATAAATCGTCTTTATCTTAATGATGGTAATGGTATTTTTGCCACAGGGATTAATATTAGTTCTGATGCGAGTACGACTAAATCTCTCATATTAGGAGACCTAGATGGAGATGGAGACCTTGACCTTATTGCTGGAAATGAAAATCAAATAAATCGTCTTTATCTAAATAATGGAAATCAAAACTTTGGAATAAGTACTACCGTAGGCATGACAGTAGATACTCATGCTATTGCTTTAGGGGATATAGATAGTGATGGTGATCTAGATATCATTCAGGGAAATAATGGACTCAATAAACTTTATCTTAATGATGGAATGGGTGGATTTGGAACAGGAAGTAATATCAGTACAGATACAAGTTTCACCTTTGATATTACCCTAGGGGATATTGATGGAGATGGAGACCTAGATGTGCTTACAGGTAACTCAGGGTTCAATAAAATGTATCTCAACGATGGAAATGGTGGGTTTGGTACGGGCAATAATATTAGTGCAGATACAGATGATACGAAGACTATTATATTAGGGGATATAGATAGTGATGGAGACTTAGATGTGCTTACAGCTAATTCTGGGTTAAATAAAATGTATCTTAATAATGGAAACGGTGGATTTAGTACGAGTACTAATATTAGTGCAGATACAGATGATACTCAGACTATGACCTTAGGAGATATTGATGGAGACGGAGACTTAGATATTATCATAGGAAATGATGGGCTAAATAAAATATATGCTAATGATGGAAATGGTAGTTTTGGAGTAGGCATTGATATTGGAACGGATATAGATTTAACGTTTGCTATCACTTTTGGAGATATTGACGGAGATGGTGATCTAGATATTATGACAGGGAATGATGGCTTAAATAAACTATATTTAAATAATGGAAATATGAATTTCATTTTAGGCAATACTATTAGTATGGATACAGATACTACTCTTTCTATGCTCTTAGGCGATACAGATGGAGATGGAGACCTTGATATCATCACTGGAAATGTTGGTTTAAACAAATTGTATCTCAATAATGGACATGGTCTATTTGGTCTGGGGAGTATTATTAATTCCGAGACAGAGGTTAGCTATGCAGTCGTCTTAGGAGATACGGATGGAGATGGAGACCTTGACCTTGTTGTGGGGAATGATTTGCACTCAACTAAAGTATATCCTAACTTAGGACAGAGTATTGCATTCAATAATATTCAAAACGCTCCTATCTCTACAGATACCGACAATACAGAATCTATTGTCTTAGGTGATATAGATGGAGATGGAGATAGAGATATTATTGTGGGGAATGATGATGGAGTCAATAGATTTTATTTAAATGAAGGCAATGGTAGTTTTGGTATGGGCATAGAAATTAGTCCAGATATAGATGAAACGCAGTCGGTAAGCTTGGGAGATGTGGATAGTGATGGAGACCTTGATATCATTATGGGGAATGCTGGACCGAATAAACTTTATCTCAATAATGGAAATGGGACTTTTGCTCTAAGCAGTAATATTTCTTCTGATGTAGATGCAACCAATAGTATTGTTCTAGGCGATATTGATAGAGATGGTGACCTTGATATTGTGAGTGGAAACTTTGGATCAAGTAAATTGTACCTCAATGATGGAAATGGAAGCTTTGGAATGGGGACGATAGTCTCAAGTAGTGTAGCGATGTCCATAGCGTTGGGAGATATGAATAGGGATGGGTATCTTGACCTTATTATTGGGAATAAATTTACGCAGAACAAAAATACAGCTTAATAATCAGGCAGGAGGATTTGGGTAGCAAGTATTATTTCCTCTGATATGGGTACGACACAAGCGATTATCCTAGGTGATATTGATAGCGATGGTGACCTTGATATTGTGGTTGGAAATACGGGTAGTCACAATAAATCTTATCTCAATAATGGAAATGGTACTTTTGCTGTAGGTCGTAACATTACGTCTGAAATATATGCTACTCGTGCTATTGGATTAGGAGATATAAATGGTGATGGGACTCTTGATATTATTGTGGGTAATCATAATGATGAAGTCAATACCTTTTATCTCAATGATGGCAATGGAAGCTTTGGGATAGAACATAATATATCTACAGATACAGATTCTACAAAATCTATTGTCTTGGGAGATATAGATGGAGATGGTACACTTGATATTATCACAGGAAATGATAGTACACAAAATCATATATATAGTCGTAAAAGCTTTAACGTAGAATCAAATATAGGTACGTCAATCCGTGTAGATGATGGGAGTTTTCCTATTAACCGAATCCTTTTGGTACCGACTGAAGTTTTACCTATCAATACTTCTATAGAATATTATTTGAAGTAATAATGGGGGTCTTAAGTATTATCAAGTCTATGCACATGAGATATTTAACTTTCCAGAAACGGGGCATGACTTAAGATGGAAAGCCACTTTGCATTCCCTTTCTCCTGCACTAAGTCCTAAGTTACAAAATGTAATACTTAGTACTCCCAATGAAGATTCAAATATTAGTATAGATAGTAACATGACTATGGATGAAGATAATAATGGCACATTAACGTATACCTTTAGCGATGCTGATGGTGATACTGTGACAGCTACAGAAGATACAGCACCTAATCATGGAACAGTAAGTATTGATGGAACAACCATTACCTATACACCTAATGCGAATTATCATGGAACAGATAGCTTTGTAATAACCCTTAGTGATGGAAATGGATATAGCGTAGATACAAATATCACGGTAACTATTACCAGTATCAACGACGAGCCAATCATTACAATAGATACTAATATCACGACAAATGAAGATACAAATGTAAGTATAGCATTTAGTGTAAGTGACGAGGAAGATGGTGACTTAAGTAATGCTCTAGTCATCGAGAGTAATACAAGTGATGGAAGCGTGACTATTATAGGTAATAATATTCGCTATAGTCCAGATGCGAATTATCATGGAAGCGATAGCTTTATGGTATCTGTAACAGATAGTAATGGCACAAAAGTAATAGCAGAAGTCAATATTACAGTAAGCAGTATCAACGATGACCCAATCATCACAATAGATACTAATATCACGACAAATGAAGATACAAATGTAAGTATAGCATTTAGTGTAAGTGACGAGGGAAGATGGTGACTTAAGTAATGCTCTAGTCATCGAGAGTAATACAAGTGATGGAACCGTGACTATTATAGGTACTAATATTCGCTATAGTCCAGATGCGAATTATCATGGAAGCGATAGCTTTTATGGTATCTGTAACAGATAGTAATGGCACAAAAGTAACAGCAGAAGTCAATATTACAGTCACAAAGTATCAACGATGAGCCAATCATCACAATAGATACAAACCTAAGCACAAATGAAGATACAAATGTATCCGAGACCTATACCTATACGGATGCTGATAATGATACGGTCACAGCTACAGAAGAGAGAGCAGCTGTTAATGGAACAGTAAGTATTGATGGGGCAACCATTACCTATACACCTAATGCGAATTATCACGGAACAGATAGCTTTTCCGTGACACTTAGTGATGGAAATGGCTATAGCGTAGATACAAATATCACGGTAACTATTATAAGTATCAACGACGAACCAATCATCACGATAGATAATAATGTTACAACCAATGAAGATACAAACGTCAGTATAGGTTTTAGTGTAAGTGATATAGAAGATGGGAATATAACAGGTGATTTGCTGATAGAAAGTAATAGCACAAATGGAAGCGTAACGATTAGTGGTAGTAGCATTTTATATAGCCCAGATGCGAATTATCATGGAAGCGATAGCTTTATGGTATCTGTAACAGATAGTAATGGCACAAAAGTAATAGAAGAAGTCAATATTACAGTCACCAGTATCAACGATGCGCCAATCATTACAATAGATACTAATATCACGACAAATGAAGATACAAAATGTAAGTATAGCATTTAGTGTAAGTGACGAGGAAGATGGTGACTTAAGTAATGCTCTAGTCATCGAGAGTAATACAAGTGATGGAAGCGTGACTATTATAGGTAATAATATTCGCTATAGTCCAGATGCGAATTATCATGGAACAGATAGCTTTATGGTATCTGTAACAGATAGTAATGGCACAAAAGTAACAGCAGAAGTCAATATTACCGTCACTAGTATCAACGATGCACCCATCATTACAATAGATACTAATATCACGACAAATGAAGATACAAATGTAAGTATAGCATTTAGTGTAAGTGACGAGGAAGATGGTGACTTAAGTAATGCTCTAGTCATCGAGAGTAATACAAGTGATGGAAGCGTGACTATTATAGGTAATAATATTCGCTATAGTCCAGATGCGAATTATCATGGAAGCGATAGCTTTATGGTATCTGTAACAGATAGTAATGGCACAAAAGTAATAGCAGAAGTCAATATTACAGTAAGCAGTATCAACGATGACCCAATCATCACAATAGATACTAATATCACGACAAATGAAGATACAAATGTAAGTATAGCATTTAGTGTAAGTGACGAGGAAGATGGTGACTTAAGTAATGCTCTAGTCATCGAGAGTAATACAAGTGATGGAACCGTGACTATTATAGGTACTAATATTCGCTATAGTCCAGATGCGAATTATCATGGAAGCGATAGCTTTATGGTATCTGTAACAGATAGTAATGGCACAAAAGTAACAGCAGAAGTCAATATTACAGTCACAAGTATCAACGATGAGCCAATCATCACAATAGATACAAACCTAAGCACAAATGAAGATACAAATGTATCCGAGACCTATACCTATACGGATGCTGATAATGATACGGTCACAGCTACAGAAGAGAGAGCAGCTGTTAATGGAACAGTAAGTATTGATGGGGCAACCATTACCTATACACCTAATGCGAATTATCACGGAACAGATAGCTTTTCCGTGACACTTAGTGATGGAAATGGCTATAGCGTAGATACAAATATCACGGTAACTATTATAAGTATCAACGATGAGCCAATCATCACGATAGATACTAATATCACGACAAATGAAGATACAAATGTAAGTATAGGTTTTAGTGTAAGTGATATAGAAGATGGGAATATAACGGGTGATTTACTGATAGAAAGTAATAGCACAAATGGAAGCGTAACGATTAGTGGTAGTAGCATTTTATATAGCCCAGATGCGAATTATCATGGAAGTGATAGCTTTATGGTATCTGTAACAGATAGTAATGGCACAAAAGTAATAGCAGAAGTCAATATTACAGTCACAAGTATTAACGATGCACCCATCATCACAATAGATACTAATATCACGACAAATGAAGATACAAATGTAAGTATAGGTTTTAGTGTAAGTGATATAGAAGATGGGAATATAACGGGTGATTTACTGATAGAAAGTAATAGCACAAATGGAAGCGTAACGATTAGTGGTAGTAGCATTTTATATAGCCCAGATGCGAATTATCATGGAACAGATAGCTTTATGGTATCTGTAACAGATAGTAATGGCACAAAAGTAATAGCAGAAGTCAATATTACAGTCACAAGTATCAACGATGCGCCAACCTCAATTGATAATAGCTTTAATCTAAAATTAAATACAAGTAAAGTCTTTGCTCCAAGTGATTTTTGTATTTAATGATATAGATATAGGAGATACGCTTTATGCTATCTATATTACAGTTTTACCAAATAAAGGGGATTTGATACTCAATGGTTCAGGCGTAACTTTAAACCAAGAGATACTTAGTGTAGATATCGTCAACTTAAGCTTTACCCCAGAGAGAGATATCAGTGAAGTGGGCTATGCAACTTTTGACTTTTATGTTAACGATGGAGAATTAAACTCTACCCAAGCGTATACAGCAACGATTAATGTCAACCTTTTGGATACAGATGATGATGGTATCCCCAGATATCGAAGATGATGATATAGATGGAGATGGTTTTTCAAATTTAAACGATGATTTCCCATTAGATGATAGGGAATGGTTAGATACAGATGGTGATGGTGTAGGAAATAATACAGACACGGATGATGATAATGATGGTATATCCGATGTAGATGAAAAGTTTTGGGGATTTAATCCATTGGATGGTATTGATGGTCATGACGCAGATGCTGATAATGATGGGGTGAGTAACAAAGATGAAATTGACGCTGGGTCGAGTCCATTAGATGCAGATGATACAAAGACCCCTACGAAATATGCACCTATTATGATAGATGATATTCTGATTATAATACCGTACGAATAAAATAGAAAGAAGAAGAAATGAAAATAATATTAAATATAATGATATCTCATAGTAGTGATTTTACTGTTGAGCGCTTGTAATAAAAGTGATGATAGTAGCTCTGAGGCTAATAATACATTGGCAGTGATTACCTTAGATATTATAGAGGTGACTGATACTTCTATTGATATCTCTGTCTATGGAGGTGATGATGATGGTGTAAAAAAGGTAGAAACTTATCTCATTGATGCGTATAAGTTGAGTCTCTTTCTAGTAGATGGACATACTGTGTATGTCTTAGCTCAAGATATACGAGTATTTGATGAAACACAGGACAGTAATTTTGATTTTGAGGTTACGTTTGATAAAGTATATGCAGGTAAACAATATATTATCAGGTCAGTAGCATCTACGGTGAATGGTATAAGCATGGTAGAAGAAAAGGTTTCGATAAACCATGCTGTACAAACAGATGACACTACAATATTATCAAATAACCTTGCACCTAGTGCAATCACTTCTGAAGATAGAACAGTTTTCCAAGGCGATAATATTGCCTTATCAGGGACTAGCTCTACAGATAGTGACGGGACTATAGCTTCTTATCAATGGTATGATACCAATGGGGTCTTACTGCATACAGGTATTGCTTTTAAATATACGGCTAATACAAAAGGAGTGCATATTATCACTCTCATCGTTACAGATAATGAAGGTGCTACAGATAATGATACGGTGCGGATTACCGTACAATAGTAGTAAGGATATAGAGATGACTTTATACAAATACTTTATTCTTTTAGTTGTTTGGATGATAGGTGCTTCTGCCCAAACCATCCATGCCAATTATGATGTAAGCTATGGTATCTTAGGCAAGATAGGCGTAGCCAAAGCAGTACTAGAGATAAAAGGCAAGCGCTATAGTATTGATATCAAGCTCTCTGCTACAGGATTAGCCAAGCTTTTGAGTCGAGGACGTACTGAACACCACAGCTCTAAAGGACATATCAAAAATGGTATTATGATAAGTGATAGCTATAAAGTTGTCAAGTCTCATGCTAAAACGCGTATGGAAAAAGTGTATATTTTTGACCATCGCAAGAAAACCGTGAGCAAAGATTTTAAAAAATTCAAAAAAGGTAAGCAGACCAGACACGAAAAAGGGCTACTCAATTTTTATAGTCGTAATGACCTTTTGACACTTTATTTTAATTTAGATAATCTCATCAAAGAGAAGACCAAACCCCATAATTATATCTTCAAGACCGTAGGAGCAGAACGTCAAAAAGGTAAGGTCACTGTACATATCCCTGCAAAGAAAGACTTACCCCACTACTACGAAACCTTGGGAAAAGGTGACTATTGGTATGCCACAGCTATCATTCATCAGAAAATATTTTCTAGCCATGAAGGTAGGCTTATGTTGAGTATTGGAGACGATGGTATCACCAATAAAGCGATTTTAAAAGATGTGATTTTCTTTGGAGATATTCAAGCGATACGAAGACCCTAACATTTATGCTACACTTCCACAAAAATCAGGACTCAACAGATGAAAGATAAAATATTAAATATGGACAGAGGCATACTCTTTATGCTCTTGGCTTCTTTAAGTTTCGCATTTATGGGAGGTTTTGCCAAAACCATCAGCCAAACTTTACCCCCCGTTGAAGTTACATTCTTTAGAAATATCTTTGGTGTGATTCTTGTGGGATTTGCTATTTATAAAGTTCCTCTCAAACAAAAAGGAGGTAGACCTTGGTTACTCTTTTTCAGAGGTTCTATGGGATTCTCAGCTCTTTTAGCTTACTTTTACATCATGGCACACATCCCCCTAGGTGAAGCCGTCACTTACAACAAAACCTCTCCGATATTTGTAGCCATCTTTGCCTACATATTTCTCAATGAAAAGCTACACCGTTCAGCACTTTTAGCCATTGCCATTGGATTCATAGGCATCGTCCTCATCGCCCAACCCCAAGGAGGAAGCTTTGACAAATACGACATATTAGGCATCTTCTCAGGCATCGGAGCAGCATTAGCCTACACCTCCATACGCGAACTAAGAAACTATTACGACACAAGAGCCATAGTCATGTCCTTCATGCTCATCGGAACCATAGCCCCCTTATTTCTCATGCTCATCACCCCCTATGTCACAGTATCCCAAGATTTTGATTGGATGTTCGCAGAGTTCATTATGCCCCAAGGTATAGAATGGGCATACGTCACAGCAGTAGGTATCTTCGCCACCCTCTCCCAACTACTCATGACCAAAGCCTACGAACTCACCAAAGCAGGAATAGTAGGGACCATTTCCTACTCAAACATAGTCTTCGCCCTCATCATAGGCACATTTTTAGGCGACCCCATTCCTAATTTTTGGACATTCTTGGGTATAGTATTGGTTGTTGGGTCGGGATTGATGGTGGTTTTAGTGAAGGAGAAGTAGATAAAAAGGATAGAAATGCAAAGAAATAACTATATCTTTATTGATTTTGAAAATGTACAACCTAGTAATTTGGATAGTTTGAAAAACTCTTCTTTTAAAGTTATTATATTTGTTGGTGCAAATCAAACTAAAATACCTATGGAGCTTGTAATGTCTATGCAGAGTTTAGGAGAAAATGCTCAATATATTATAATAAATGGTAATGGTAAAAATGCTTTAGACTTTCATATTACTTTTTATCTTGGTCAATTATATGAAAAGGAACCTGAAGGATATTTTCATGTAATTTCTAAAGATAGTGGATTTGATATATTAATTAATCATTTAAAAAATAAAAATATATTAATCAATAGATACAATAATATAGAAGAAATCCCACTTCTAAAAACATCCAATTGTTCAAGCTTAAGCATGATTAAGAAAATAGATTTAATTAAGAATTATTTAATTAGTCGAGGAAATGCTACAATACCTTAGCCAAAAACCCCCTCTAAGCCACCCTCTCACGAGAGTGAATCGCCCCTAAATTCGCAATCTTAATGGATACCTTCTGAATTAAATACTCGTTAGCTAAATGGGGAAGCAATTTAAATACCTCTTTGACGTATTTAAGCCCGTGGTAGTGGGCTTTAAGGTCAAGAATACTCATCTCATTCATATCAGAATTTTGGCGTAATCCATGAGAGAAATTGACCATAAAAGTAGAGATTTGCCCAATTATGGATAGGTATTTTCTTAATGTTCATAGAATCCTCCATTCCCCAATACTGCTTGGCATCTCTAAAGACAAATTCAATCTGAAAGCGAAGTGAATAGTAATCAATAACCTTTTCATAATCCAATGTTACATCGGTAAGCTTCACCCCATGTTACCAACTGATAGAGGCCATCTTCGTCTACTCTCCATCTGTTTGGAGCATGGGATTCAGGAAGACCCATCATAGTCAATAGCATCTCCTGTTTCCTAAGGGCTCTTCCTACATACTGGAAAATGCCAGTCACTGGGGCTGCAATCCGTGCTAACCACGTGCAGCTTTGGGATTATTTCAAATGCTCCATCAAGGCAAAATAACGACAGTATCAACTGTGTTAATAACAGAGGCCCAAATGAGAGAGAGTTCAATATCTTTTATCTTGATGCCCAGGTCTTCCGACTCACTGCTATAATATTTCACACTTTTATCTTGATACAACCTGGCACGGCTCGCCTTGTTCTGCGCGCGGATGGGCACAACTGTGCTCACCGCTATGGGTGGCTTTATCACTTATTTTGAATGAAGGAAGCAAAACCTATCTACCATGCGCTTACCACTCTCTCCACAAGCACAGGCCAATGCGTTTAAACATCAGTGAGAGCGTGTGGCTGACAACTCGGCTCCTCCATCAATCTGGCATTGGCTCACTCACGTGATAGTAGACTGGATGTTATTTCAGTATGCGTGTTACGTACATATCTTAAGTGTTATAGTGTCATGGAGATAACTATGTTTTGGTTAAAATTACCAACTTTGTCATGACTTATTTTTGGCACCTTTGGCAAAAGGTATTGATTTATAAATGACAGTCACTTGCCAGAGATAGATTGGTATGCTTGGCGAGTGCAGAGAAACTACCATTTATGTTGATACAAGCTACATTGAGAAGCTGGCAACTTTTACTGTCACTAAATAAATCAGAAGAAAAATCTTTCACTATGGGTAATCAATGGTGAAAATGGTTGCCCAAAAGGCTACAAGAAAATGACAGTACACATAGAAAAGAGTTGATTAAAAAAGATATTGCGCAGATGAATATTAGAATTCAATCAAAATAAAAGGATTTGATAAATACTCATGTGTCTATTGTACCCACTACAATTTGATAAAAATGTAAAGAAAGAATTATAAAAGATAACTTTATCTATAAGGACACAAGGGTTTGGCAAATCTAAAAGCCAAATGGCTGCGTATAAGACCAGCTCAGTTCCTCGCTTGGTGGAGGAATGAGACTTGGAATGTGGGCTGTGTGAGAAAATATTTTGAAAATGAATTGAGTGCTGATTAAAGTTAGCTATGGTGGAAAATACATGGGGGTGCTACTTTGAAAACATCTAGCTACTTCCAGGCTATGTTCTTACCAAAAGAAACTTCTTGGACACTGTGTACCCAACCGCTGTGCACTGTGATGCGGTCTCTTCTTAGCACATTTTAAGCTCGTTGACAAACCCAGGCTGGCCTTTCAGAGGAGCAGGCTGGAAGAAAACAGTGCTTTCAGGAATAGAAAAGTGATTTGGTAGAGGCACCGACCGTGCTGTTCATGGATTGCGCAACCAAAAGCGTGGCTGAGGTGACTATTATCCCTGCTTTGTGTTTGCTGTGTATGTAGGCAACAAAGCTCAGTTGAGCCCCATCTTCCTGATATGATAACTGTACGGCTTTAAGCTTAAAAAGCAGTTTGAGGTGAAAGTGACTTATGTCACGCAAGGTGTGAACAAATCAGCTTTTTATGAAATCTCATTGGCGGAAGAAGGACTGGCAAATGTGCTTCCGTGATGACTGATGCTACATTCGACCGCAGCTACCTGCTTGAGTGAGAATTTACAGTGGAGGAAGACCTTCTATGTCAGGGTGGCAGAGTGCATCGACCAACAGTGATGATTTGAGAACACGGTAAATATGACTCCAAAACTCAAATTTGAAAACATGACTCAAGTGATACGATGTCTGTGCTTATGTATATAAAATCTATTAGTTTAAAATAAAAATCCAGATGAAAACCAATTGGAAAATAATGCAATTCAACTCAAAACAAGAATTTAATTTCTGACAAAATAACTCGAGAAAAGAACAGGATTCAATTTTACATTAATTGAAGGTAGTCTTTCTTGGGCTTGAAATGAAAATAGACTATATCTATGACTTAAGGCAAAAACCCTTGCACTTTATGAAGAATTGACAATTGATAAGCACGCTATTTTTTAAGAAATGAAAAGGTGAAAAAATATGTCGAAAAAAAGAAAAAAGTTTAGATTTTGAAAATAAGTATAATAGATTCAGACACAGAAAAAATTAATCTGATATTTTTAATTGTATTAACTCATTGTATAAATTTGACTTTGGAGATACATAGGTAAATATACTAGTTATACAATCAAGGATGGACAAAATAACAATGATACCGATATTTGTTTATAAGTTTAAGAAAGGTATTGAGAAATTTGGAGATAAATTTAAAGAAAAAGAATATACAAGAATTTAATGCTTTAGATTATAATGTTAGTGATATTTTTGAAGAGATTGTAGATAACAGTTTTGTATTGGCTATTAAAGAAAATAGTAATGAGATGAGACAACAATTTATATCACAAGGAATGTTTGAAACACTTATCTTTGATTATCCAAAATTAATTATTTAGAATTTAGGAAAATGTTA
>JAUZSQ010000031.1 GCA_030949325.1 Sulfurovum sp. | reverse complement strand
GTTGCAAGAGTGTTTTTATGTGTGTTTTAGTTTTGGTTTTGAACTGTGTTTCTTTGAATACTTTAGAAACGTCTTTCTCAACGATGATACTTTTAGAGATTTGTGTGAGTTGTGGCAAGGTTTGGGTAATGGTATCAATTTTATGTTGGATGATATTTTTGTTGAGGATATAGGATTTATTTGTAATAATAAATCTATCTTGGAGTTGAAGCTCTTTGCTGTGGGTACTATTATGGATGGTGTTTGTGAGCATCGTATGCATGGTTTGTGTATCAATGGCATACTTCGTCATCATCTCTTTGATACTTTTGTGTTGCAAGAGTGTTTTTATGTGTGTTTTAGTTTTGGTTTTGAACTGTGTTTCTTTGAATACTTTAGAAACGTCTTTCTCAACGATGATACTTTTAGAGATTTGTGTGAGTTGTGGTAAGGTTTGGGTAATGGTATCAATTTTATGTTGGATGATATTTTTGTTGAGGATATAGGATTTATTTGTAATAATAAATCTATCTTGGAGTTGAAGCTCTTTGCTGTGGGTACTATTATGGATGGTGTTTGTGAGCATCGTATGCATAGTTTGTCTATCAATGGCATACTTTGTCATCATCTCTTTGATACTTTTGTGTTGCAAGAGTGTTTTTATGTGTGTTTTAGTTTTGGTTTTGAACTGTGTTTCTTTGAGTACTTTAGAAACGTCTTTCTCAACGATGATACTTTTAGAGATTTGTGTGAGTTGTGGTAAGGTTTGGGTAATGGTATCAATTTTATGTTGGATGATATTTTTGTTGAGGATATAGGATTTATTTGTAATAATAAATCTATCTTGGAGTTGAAGCTCTTTGCTGTGGGTACTATTATGGATGGTATGTTTGTGAGCATCGTATGCATAGTTTGTGTATCAATGGCATACTTTCGTCATCATCTCTTTGATACTTTTTGTGTTGCAAGAGTGTTTTTATGTGTGTTTTAGTTTTGGTTTTGAACTGTGTTTCTTTGAATACTTTAGAAACGTCTTTCTCAACGATGATACTTTTAGAGATTTGTGTGAGTTGTGGTAAGGTTTGGGTAATGGTATCAATTTTATGTTGGATGATATTTTTGTTGAGGATATAGGATTTATTTGTAATAATAAATCTATCTTGGAGTTGAAGCTCTTTGCTGTGGGTGTTCGTATGTATGGTATGACTTAGCATCGTATGCATAGTGTCTGTATCAATGGCATACTTTGTCATCATCTCTTTGATACTTTTGTGTTGCAAGAGTGTTTTTATATGTGTTTTGGTTTTGGTTTTGAACTGTGTTTCTTTGAGTACTTTAGAAATGTCTTTCTCAACGATGATACTTTTAGAGATTTGAGTGAGTTGTGGCAAGGTTTGGGTAATGGTATCAATTTTATGTTGGATGATATTTTTGTTGAGGATATAGGATTTATTTGTAATAATAAATCTATCTTGGAGTTGAAGCTCTTTGCTGTGGGTACTATTATGGATGGTGTTTGTGAGCATCGTATGCATAGTGTCTGTATCAATGGCATACTTTGTCATCATCTCTTTGATACTTTTGTGTTGCAAGAGTGTTTTTATGTGTGTTTTAGTTTTGGTTTTGAACTGTGTTTCTTTGAATACTTTAGAAACGTCTTTCTCAACGATGATACTTTTAGAGATTTGTGTGAGTTGTGGTAAGGTTTGGGTAATGGTATCAATTTTATGTTGGATGATATTTTTGTTGAGGATATAGGATTTATTTGTAATAATAAATCTATCTTGGAGTTGAAGCTCTTTGCTGTGGGTACTATTATGGATGGTGTTTGTGAGCATCGTATGCATGGTTTGTGTATCAATGGCATACTTCGTCATCATCTCTTTGATACTTTTGTGTTGCAAGAGTGTTTTTATGTGTGTTTTGGTTTTTGTTTTGAACTGTGTTTCTTTGAGTACTTTAGAAACGTCTTTCTCAACGATGATACTTTTAGAGATTTGTGTGAGTTGTGGCAAGGTTTGGGTAATGGTATCAATTTTATGTTGGATGATATTTTTGTTGAGGATATAGGATTTATTTGTAATAATAAATCTATCTTGGAGTTGAAGCTCTTTGCTGTGGGTGTTCGTATGTATGGTATGACTTAGCATCGTATGCATAGTGTCTGTATCAATGGCATACTTTGTCATCATCTCTTTGATACTTTTGTGTTGCAAGAGTGTTTTTATGTGTGTTTTGGTTTTGGTTTTGAACTGTGTTTCTTTGAGTACTTTAGAAATGTCTTTCTCAACGATGATACTTTTAGAGATTTGTGTGAGTTGTGGTAAGGTTTGGGTAATGGTATCAATTTTATGTTGGATGATATTTTTGTTGAGGATATAGGATTTATTTGTAATAATAAATCTATCTTGGAGTTGAACTTCTTTGCTGTGGGTACTATTATGGATGGTGTTTGTGAGCATCGTATGCATAGTGTCTGTATCAATGGCATACTTTGTCATCATCTCTTTGATACTTTTGTGTTGCAAGAGTGTTTTTATGTGTGTTTTGGTTTTGGTTTTGAACTGTGTTTCTTTGAGTACTTTAGAAAGGTCTTTCTCAACGATGATACTTTTAGAGATTTGTGTGAGTTGTGGTAAGGTTTGGGTAATGGTATCAATTTTATGTTGGATGATATTTTTGTTGAGGATATAGGATTTATTTGTAATAATAAATCTATCTTGGTATTGAACTTCTTTGCTGTGGGTACTATTATGGATGGTGTTTGTGAGCATCGTATGCATGGTTTGTCTATCAATGGCATACTTTGTCATCATCTCTTTGATACTTTTGTGTTGCAAGAGTGTTTTTATGTGTGTTTTAGTTTTGGTTTTGAACTGTGTTTCTTTGAATACTTTAGAAACGTCTTTTCTCAACGATGATACTTTTAGAGATTTGTGTGAGTTGTGGTAAGGTTTGGGTAATGGTATCAATTTTATGTTGGATGATATTTTTGTTGAGGATATAGGATTTATTTGTAATAATAAATCTATCTTGGAGTTGAAGCTCTTTGCTGTGGGTGTTCGTATGTATGGTATTGACTTAGCATCGTATGCATGGTGTCTGTATCAATGGCATACTTTGTCATCATCTCTTTGATACTTTTGTGTTGCAAGAGTGTTTTTATAGTGTGTTTTAGTTTTGGTTTTGAACTGTGTTTCTTTGAGTACTTTAGAAAGGTCTTTCTCAACGATGATACTTTTAGAGATTTGTGTGAGTTGTGGCAAGGTTTGGGTAATGGTATCAATTTTATGTTGGATGATATTTTTGTTGAGGATATAGGATTTATTTGTAATAATAAATCTATCTTGGAGTTGAACTTCTTTGCTGTAGGTAGATTGGGGTAGGGCTTTATTCAGTAGATAAAAATAATCTATGATATGAAACTTGTCGGATAATATACCCTCTTTATATCCCATAGCTCTGAACTTTAGAGGGCTAAAGTGATTTAGGGTTCTATGTTTAAGGGTGATTCTATTTTTAGAGATAGAGTGTAAAAGACTTTTTTTAGGAATTAAAGCTTTAACGCTTAGATTAAACCTACTAATATTAAAGTTTTTTACTAACATTATATTTCTCTATTCACTTAAATTATATTCAGTGACTACATTGAGTTCTGCTAGTGTAACTGCTAATTCTAACCGTTCTATGACTACACCAGAGCTTGAAGTATTTAGATTGTCTATCTTAATACTAATGGGCCAAATGTGCATAAAATACCAAAATGTAGGGTCAGTATTTGGATAGCTAAACATACCAATAACCATAGCAAAAGTACCTGCTTCAAAACTACCTCTTGGTACAGCAATCATATTCCTAAGCATAGCGACGGTAGAATCTTTACTAAGACCGTGGCTTAATATTAATCTACCTGCTTTGGTATGGCTAGGAAAACTATGGATATATTCATTCATCCCTCCCTCTTTATACTCATAAATCTCAGTTTCATTACCACCAATAGTAATCTCATTGAAACCTAGGCTTTCATTTGCCCCTTTAATAAGCTTTTCGTTGGATGTTTCTCTCGCTGTAGGAACGAGAAATACTTTAAATTGATAGTTTAATATAGGTTCATAAATACCTGCCATTATATCACTCATACCTTGCTCCTTTTTTCATTAAATAATACCTAATGCCCCGTCTTTATCTGCTTTATTCAGTCGAATATTGATAAATTCAATAGGTGTTGAAAAGGCTAAATTAATATTAATAATAATCTCATTTTCTGCTTTTTCACTGCTCTTATCTATACTTACATTATATTTTTCTATAGCACCCATTTTTTCAAGATTCTCAAAAAATACTTTTAGCATTAAAAGTATCTGTGCTTCCAAAAATAGGCTATTGGGTTCAAATATATATATTCGAGTACTTTTTATCAGTCTTCTTTTGATATATTTCATGACTCGCAGTTCATTGACACTATCAAGTGTTTCATCAAAAGTTTTGATACCCCAAATCATTACACCTCTGTGAGGCATAAAAATAACAGGATTTATTTTGTCTTCAGTAAAACGTTTTAGTTGATTATCATCAAATCTAAATTCGACATCAGCACTATTTAATATAGGTTTATTTGCGATAGATTCAAAATATTTATTGGCTTTAGCCATTTTAGAAAAGAGTGCTGAAGCATAGATAGAGGGAGGTAAACTTTCATTATTATTATCCATAATCCAAGGATAATAGATAACACTTTTACCGATACTATGTAAGTACGCTCTTTTAAAATCACTATTAATATCACTAATAGATATTCTGTGCGAATGTGCACAATAATTATTGATAGTTCTTTGTATGCTTAATATCTCTCTCATTGAAAGTATATTTTGGTATATATCATTGCTAAATAGATTAATAGCTGAAATGACTTCGATGTCATTTAGGCTATCACATGATTGTGTGATAAAATGATGAAAGCTTGTAATATTTAGTTTTTTCTTTTTAGTCACTTCAAAAAATAATAGATACAGTCTATCTCCCCCATTGGCAAAAAAAGCATGAATAGCCCTTTTCAAAAAACCATTGTCTTGAAGCTCTTCAATAAGACCAAATTCATACTTCTTAGTAAGGACGATAGGTTTAGAAAATGGAACGTTAGGTAAAAATACTATAAACAGTGTAGAAAAGTCTCCACTGTAGGGTTCTATTTTACTAAAATGTTTAATACTAACATTTGGAAGACCATAATCCATTTCTAACCCTTATTTATTGTCTCATTTATTTTAGAGATACCTGTAGCCCACTCTCTTCTTTCTTTATGTGTCATATCAAAGATGTCATCTCGTGACCAGTGAAAATGATATGCAATATACGTGACTTCTTCTTTTAAATTTTCAAGAGGATAAGAAGTTATCCTCCTTGGTACAAAACTTCATCAAGCCCAACAGTGTATTCACACTCACATTCAGGACATTTCATATTGACATTATTACTCTCTTCAGAGTTAATTTTTTGATAAAATCTTTGAAGATAGTCCAAATCTACAGAGAATAACTTCTCTATAGTTCCTGTATCTATATTTTTCAAATCACCTAGCTTGACAAGTACTCTTGAGAGCAAAATAATAGTCATATACGCTTCATTATTTTTTACTCTATAGTCTTGTAACGGAGCTATTTCATCTTTAGCTGAAGAGAGTCTCATTACACCTTTTTTGTGTAAATTACCCTCTTTATCTAAAAACCCCTTTGGGAGTATAAACTCAAATTCGGTCTTGAACATTATTAATCCTCAACCTCAAAATACTCTATCACAAATTCTATCTCTTCCATACCTAGAGCATTTTCAGAGGCATTAAAATCAGATATTGAATATCCACATGGCCAAGCCTCATAGAGTGTATAGGTTTTTTGTGGTTCTCCTGCACTGTCCAAAAAGTTGATAGTAATATCTTTTCGTTCTATTTCTCGTGATTGGTCATTGATATTTTTACACCATTCATAAAGGTCAATACCCTCAGAGATTCCTCTTTTACACGTTACATTTGCATAGCTTGTAATGCCAGGTATTTTCTTGACTGTTGTATTGACATCATCACCATCAAAATATTCAACCACTTCTGTAGTCATTTTCAAACCAGTAATTTCTCTAAAACCAGCTACCTCGACACCATCAACTTCCATTCTAAAGTTATAGCCAACATACGGGTCTCTTCTTCCTTCATCTGCCATTTTCTTTCCTTTTCTATAATCTATTCAGACTCTTGTGGAGATTTTTGTGCTATTTTAAACACAATAAACTCAGCAGGTTTAACAGGCGCAATACCTATCTCTATCATTACAATACCAGCATCTACATTCTCTTGAGGGTTTGTAGATGCATCACATTTAACATAAAACGATTCATCTCTATTTGCTCCAGCAAATGCACCTGCTTTATACAATCTACTCAAAAATGCTACAGTATTTCTCTTTAGTGCAATCCATAGCTTAGAATCATTGGGTTCAAATACTGCCCACTGCGTACCCATTTCTAATGATTTTTCAATCATATTAAAGAGTCGTCTTACATTGATATATCTCCACTCAGGGTCTATCATGGATACCGTGGTTCTAGCACCCCAAACAGTGATACCTTTGTCTGAAAAATCTCTAATGACATTGATACCATTCATATTGAGACTCTCTTGTTCTGTATCACTTAGTGTATATACCAAACTTGTAGCAAGTCGTACAGTTTCATTCGCAGGGGCTTTATGTACACCTCTACTATTATCCGTCCTAGCATAGATACCAGCGATAAAACCACTAGGTGCTACTTGAATATCACCATCAATACTAGGGTCGTAGGTATTGACCCAAGGGAAATAAAGAGCAGCTTGTTTAGAGGCTGATTTGGCACTCAGTCCCGCTAACCCTGTAAGGTCTGTACTAAGGTTATTCTCAGCCAATCCTTCAAGTGTTTGTGGAGCATCAAGAATAGTAAAGATATTCGCAGCTTCTACATAAGATAAAATCTCTTGTTGCACAGCAGGAGTGGTAATCCCTGGGGCTACCAAGATAGCAACTTCAGCTACATCTTTGAAACATTTGATACCTGTTCTTTTATTTGGACCACCATCATTACCAATAAGTGCTTTGCTAATATTAGGTCTTTGCATACCTTGAGACAAGAGCGTATTTAATTCACCAAGCTTTTTCTCTATTGCAATCTTTTCTTTGTCTTTTGCTTTGCTCAGTAAGGTCGTTTGTGTTTGGATATCTTTTTTTCAAAGTATCTAGTTTATCACTATTATCCGTGATGATATTTACACTTACTACATGACATTTTGCTCCACCATTGGCAAAGAACACATACACACCCCAATCAAGGTCAGTAACTTTATCAAAGGGAGTATCCTCCATTACGATATTACCATTAATGTCTTTTTCAGGTACACCTCTAGGTGTCATCTTTTCGGTTAGAGTATATCCAACAAAGTGATTAAAGTATTGTTCCCAAGAAGTAATTAAAATAGGTTTGTTTAATACACCTTTTCTCGTCTCTCCTAAAAACCCCACTACATTTGTTGGAGCAGCTGTCATGGGCTTAGAGCCACTTGACACCTCTTCTATATACACACCAGGAGTATAATATTCAACAGCCATCAATCTTCCTTTCTGAAATATGTTATTTAGGTTCGCAAAAACCTATTTGAATGAGATATTAGCATACTATTGATTATAGTATTACATAAATATCATCTCAAAGATTATTATAATATAATTATATGTCAAAGTGTGCCATATTTAATCTCATTCAATTAAAAAAATTATATTCTACAATCATTAAGAGTTCTTCTCTTGCCAGTCAGCAAGTTTCTTTATACTCTTTAATAGCCTTACTAGGCTCCATCGAAAGCTCTGCATTTGCAAGAAATATCTTCTTCCAATTCTGTAGGTTGAGTGGTGTTATTTTATTTGTACTTGCTATCTCAACTAGTGTTTTATCTTCTTTTGAAACTTCCAAAACTAACCTTGTTTTGTACGCTGCTGTATAAACTGTTCTTTTTCTGCTCATGATATTACCCTTTCATTTTTTATTGTTATTTTAGCTCTTTTAGAATAACGATTTAGAAAATGTTGTTTGTTTTTCTTGGGATAGTATATACAATACCTTAGCCAAAAAGCAAAGCCAAAAATAAAGATAGGTCATGAGATAACTGCTATAATCTTAAACCAAAAAAACATAAAGTTATCCCATGACAGAAATTATAACACTCTTAAGATGTATCGCACCTATAATTGCAAAAACAAGCATAAACAACTAGAAATAATCATCCAAGCCTTGCTCTCAATGCGAGGAAGAATCACAATGTTAGGATTGAGCAGATGGAGTGAAAAGGAGGGAGTTATCGGACAATTACACGGTTCTTTCATTCAAAGATAAATTGGGAAGAAATCAATTGGATGTTTATCAAAACGCATTTAACAAAGAAGGGTTCAATCTATCTTTTGGGTGGAGATGAAGTAGTAGTAAGCAAAAGTGGGAAGCATACTTATGGGGTAGATAGGTTTTATTCTTCTATCCAAAATCAAGTGATAAAAAGTTTGGCATTTCTCAATCTTTCGTTGATAAGCGTAGAGACAAGAAAAGCCTATCCACTAAGTACACAACAGATAGTGCGAGACAAAAAGAAGGTTGTATCAAAGATAAAAGTGTGAAGAAGAGTAAGAAAAAAAGGATGCTAAAGTCGGAAGACCTAAAGGAAGTGGGAATCAAGATAAAAAAGATATTGAACTCTCACCCTATCTAAAATTTGTCAAAGAGTCCGTAAATAAGGCACTTAAACGGATTGACAAGCATATTGATATTGTTTATTTTGTCTTTGATGGAGCATTTGGAAATAATCCTGCTGTACAAATGGTGAGGCAATGTGGATTACATATCATTTCTAAACTTCAAAAAAACTCTGCACTGCTATTTCCTTATAGTGGAGAGTATGCAGGAAGAGGATCTCCTAGGAAATATGGAGATGCTATTGACTATGATAATCTTCCAGAACCCTATCTAAAATCAGATACCATAGACGAAGATAAGAATATCCAAACAAGAATTTATCAAATGGAAATGCTACATCGTAAGTTTGCAGATAGGCTCAATGTTGTAATTATTCAAAAGATAAATTTAAGCACAGGTAAAATTGCTCATGTAAATCTCTTCTCTACAGATTTGACATTGGACTATGAAAAAATTATTGATTACTATTCACTTCGTTTTCAGATTGAATTTGTCTTTAGAGATGCCAAGCAGTATTGGGGAATGGAGGATTCTATGAACATTAAGAAAATACCTATCCATAATTGGGCAAATCTCTCTACTTTTATGGTCAATTTCTCTCATGGATTACGCCAAAATTCTGATATGAATGAGATGAGTATTCTTGACCTTAAAGCCCACTACCACGGGCTTAAATACGTCAAAGAGGTATTTAAATTGCTTCCCCATTTAGCTAACGAGTATTTAATTCAGAAGGTATCCATTAAGATTGCGAATTTAGGGGCGATTCACTCTCGTGAGAGGGTGGCTTAGAGGGGGTTTTTGGCTAAGGTATTGATATAGCTTGTGAATATTATTTTATAAACTAAAGCTTAACCTAAGTAATATTTTATTGAAATTTATTCCACCACAAAAATTAATGGGAGCAAGAGAAACTATTATACATGTGACTTCCAAGCGTCTTTTAGTTGATCCTTAAAGATTTCTTCCGTAAGACCTAATTCTCCAAGTAGTCGTAGTTTTTTTGAGTATTTTTTATTTTCCAAGTTTTTTATCCACTCTTTCGTTCCTATATCTTTATATGAAAACTTACCAGATTTTCTTTGTACCATAGTAACAACATCTAGATCTCTAATAAGTTCCTGACTATCTATATTTCCACTTTTTGCTTTATTATAAACTTCTGTAGAACTTTGTTCTCTATGTATTCCACGAGTTCCCTTAAACATTTTATATAAAGCTTTCATTGAATGTCCTAGCGTTCGTAGGCTTCCATAGGTCTCTGAAATCCCTTTAATTATAGCGCTAATTGAAACTCCTAGACCAAAACTTAGTAGAGCAAATAGTATAGATACTAACTCTGAAATTAGAAAACTAATTCAATTCCAGCATCACCAATAGCTCTAAAAGATTTGCCTTTTCCATGTATATGTGCATCCATTAACTTTGAATCTGTACCAGCAGAACGATTTTTTACTCTATTTGAAAATGCATTAAATCTTTTATAATTTGTTTTCATAGTAAGAAAAGCTTTAATAACCTTATATACAGTGCCTAGTCCATATTTTTTTGCTATATTAATTATTCCTAAAATTTGCTTCTTTCCATGAATAGATTTTATAATTTCATCCTTTATATTTTTTGTTCTATTCGTAAGTTCCTTTTTCCATCCAGTCAATAATGATGTAGCTTTCTTCCCTATAGAAGCCTTAGCTACATTAGCTATAGTATCCTTAGCACCTACCGTTTCTAATAGATTAGTATTCGCGTCATATAAACCTTTACTTCCTTCTACCATTCCCGTTCCCTCTCCAAGTACTATACTTTCAAGATTAACGTTTTTAAAATCTTCTACAAACTCATCCTTTACATCTTTTGTAACTTTTTTAAGATTTTGTTTAGAAGAAGATTTATCTGCGATTTTAACCTGTTGATATGTAAGTTCTATTAGAACTTCTTCTTTTAGTTCAGATAGACTAGCTAGCATAGAAGACTGCAATAGTTTAGTTTCGTCTTTTGCACTTAATAGATCCTTCTTTAATACAGTTTCTATTAAGGTGATATATGCAAGAATTTCGTTTAATGCTGCAATTTTCTTTTTACGACCTTTTGTTTTTGAATACCCAAAAAATTTTCCGATAGATATTTTATTGTATTTCTTATAATTCTTATTAATCTTTTTCCATCCGTTATTATATATATCAATAAGATAAGTCTCTGTCTCATTTGCTCCTTTGTCTCCTTCTTTTATTCTTCTTGAAGATATATTTTTATCTAATTTTTTTCTTTGCACTGCAATAGGCTGATTCTTAGCACTTATTAGATTTTTTGATTCTCCTGTCGCTTTCATTTGAAGAGCCTTTGCACCCATGACATCAGCTTCTCTTTCTAAACCAACATCATCATTAATAGCTACCATACCCTTCATTTGAGTGGTGGCTTTTACTCTGCCTTGTTTTTGTTGTACGACATGCCACGCCTCATGAGGAAGATGTTTCTCTTGTCCACTTCCTAAATGAATATCTGTACCTTGTGCATAGGCATGTGCATTGAGTTGAGCAGGTTTTGATGAATTATAATGTACATTTACATCGGACATATCGTAACCTGATAAATTTTCGATACCACTTTTTAAATTGTCAGGTAGTCCTGTAGTATTTTCTTTTCGTTGAACGGTATTCGTTCCAAATAGGGATTCTTGTTTTTGGGATTTTTTGTTGCATTAATGAGCTATTTCCTAGCTTTTTGGAGGCAAGACCCCCATTGCTTTTGGCTTGAATTATTTTTGGGTTATTTATATTTTCTTTAATCTGTAGCTTACTCATCTCTTCTCCTTTAGTTTAAAATATATTTCTATATTATCTTACCTTCTTTATACTTCTCGCGTTTAATACCCGTCATAATATCTTCTTGTCGTATCTTACTCGTACCTCTTTGTAGGGTCATAAGAGAGGCCAAACGAATAATATTGATGATATTTGCCCCCGATAGTTCATATTCATTGGCAATATATACTAAATCAACATCTGTAATATCAGCTTTTTGACTAAATCCTTTTTGCCATAAGATTAATCTTTCTTTATGGTTGGGTAGGGGGGGAAATAGACAATGGTTTGGAACCTTCTGAGAAAAGCGTCATCAAAATTATCTTTAAGGTTACTAGCCAATATGACCAAGCCATGACATTCTTCTATCTTTTGCAAGAGATAGGCTGTCTCTTGATTGGCATGTTTATCATTAGAACTAGATATTTGTGTACGTTTAGAAAAGAGTGAATCTGCTTCATCAAAAAATAAAATCCAATCTTCTTTTTCTGCTATATCAAATATATATTCTAAGTTCTTCTCTGTTTCTCCTATATACTTTGAGACAATTTTAGAAAGGTTTACACGATATACAGCTCGATTATATCGCTTTGCTAACAAGCTTACTGTGAGTGTCTTCCCTGTGCCTGGGAGACCATAAAACAGTGCTTTATAGCCTTTTTGTATCATCCCACGCATACCCCACTCATTGAGTAATGTGTCTTTATGTTTGAGCCACATATCGAGTTCTAAGAGATGTTCTCTTGTATATTCAGGTAAAATCAAATCATCCCATTCATACTTAGTCTCCATCCGTGAGGCAGGAAAATGTGTACTGTATTGATGCTCTATCTCTTTACCAAATAAAATAAAGTTGAGACTGTTAGGACTTAACGCTAATCTAGTACTGGTTTTACTCTCTTCTTTTTTGAGTAGGGTAGTATCTAAAATATTTTTATGATATAAGGTACTAGAGTTTTCAAATAGTTTGAGTACTTGTATTCTTTGTTCTATAGCTGTTACTGTCAAATCATTTCCTGCCAATAAAAAAAGTGCTGTTTCAATAGTAGGGATAAAGCCTCTATTTTCACTTTTTGACAGACCTCCAAACTCTGTAAATGGCGTATCATAGAGTGTATTCTTGCTGAGAAAAATATCTAAGATACTAGGAGAAAGGTAAGATGCGAGTGCTAAGGTAACAACTTTTTGTTCACAGAGGTCAAGATTATATTTTGCAATAAAATCAGCATAATAAGACGGAGATAAGTTAAAGTCTCGTGTATCATCTATGAGAGAAATATCCTCTTGAAAATAATTCGCAATACGATTTTCAATTAAATTTTTAATCCACGCTAATTCTTGACCTAAGACATTATTCATCGGGTTTTCTTTGTATATGTGGCTATTGTTAACTTCTTTTACCAAGCGTAAATCAGATATTTTTTCTTGGTCTTTAATGACTATCATACTAATAGTATAAAGAAGAGAAGGCATATATTTACCTCCGAGTAGTCCCCAAATATTACTTTGTTCATTCAAGGGTATCGTTTTAAGTTTAAAATTTATTTTGTCTATACCTAATTTTTCTAAGCTAGAAGTATTTTCTATAGAAAAGAAAGGTTTTTGTTGAAAAAATTTAACCACTTTCGTAAGATAATTAAGTTCTGTAATATAATCATTTTTAAAGTTTGAGATAAATATCACTTGTAAATTGATAGTAATATCAGGATTTTGTTTATACACTTTACCATCAACGATGGTTTTATTGACAATACTCCCCATATTACTTATCTCTTCTTCTATATTTAGGAGGCTCAACGAGATACTATTGTCAATAATAGCGAATTCTCCATCCGACTTATGTGGTTTATCCAAAATAACTATTTTGGTACCTGCTGGTAATTGTGAGTCCAAATCTATATAGGCATTGACTTCTTGTGTGACTATCTTTAGAATATCACCAAACATAGTTAGACCCCTTTTGATATAAGTGTGTTATAACATAACTCCTCTAATAATAAAAAATATAAGTGCAGATAAGCATCCAGCTATGGGTATGGTGATAATCCATGCAAAAATGATTCTTTTTATATCTCCTCTATTGATATATTGTACCTTTGTCTTATATTTAAAACGTTTTTTATCTTCTAAAATACGTTTTTCTTCTTCTTCTAGGGCTTCATAAATACTGATAATTCTTTGATGGTCTACTTTTTGTTTATCCTTTTTTTCTTCCATAATACTCAACTCTGATTTGAGGGCAGATATTAATTTCTTCTCATGTTGGAGAAGGCTTTCTTCATATTCAACCTTTTGTTTTGGATTATGAAAGTCCAAAAATTCACGAAGAAAACCAATCCCAAAGATAGCACCTAGCACAATCTGGGTAGAACTGACAGGTAATGCAAATTGAGAAGCGATGATAACGGTAATACTTGTAGCTACAGCTACAGAAAATGCACGTACCTGATCTAGCTTGGTAATCTCAAAACCTATCGTGCGTACAAGCCTAGACCCATAGAGTAAAATACCAATAGAGATAGAGAGCGTACCTATAACAATAATCCATAACGATACTTTAACCTCAGATGACATGGTAGTATGTAGTATTGCATCATGTATCGCCGTAAGAGGTCCAATCGCATTGGCTAAATCATTGGCACCATGAGCAAAACTCAAAAGAGCAGCCGCAAAGATAAGAGGTATGTTAAAAAGTGTATTAATACCATGACGAGTATTGTCAATGCTCTGAATCTTTCTTCTTATATCTACTCTCATAACCATATAAAAAATAAGGGCGATACACATACCAAAACTAGAGGCTATAAATAAGGAGGGTTTTTTCTCCTGAGGTAAGAATGAAAGTACAGAGGTGATAGAATGCCATATATGATGAAAGCCTTTGAGTACAAGATAGGTCACAAATGCCCAGACCATAATAGAGACAAATATAGGTACCCATCTCGTCGCAGCTTTTAATTTATCTTCTTTAAAAATAATTGTTTTCTTAATAGCCAAGAGAAAGGAAGCAGCAATGACACCTCCTATGAGAGGGGAGATAATCCACGAAGCTGCAATCATCCACATGGTACCCCAAGAGACAACATGAAATCCAATAGCGGCAATACCTGCTCCCATAATCCCCCCTATAATGGAATGTGTAGTAGATACAGGAGCTTTAAAATAGGTAGCAAAATTGAGCCAAAGCCCAGCACCTAAAAGGGCTGAAGTCATGACCCAAATATAGGCATTGGTATTTCCATCAAAGCTACTAATGTCAATAATGTCTTTTTTGATGGTATTGACAACATCCCCACCAGCGATAAATGCACCAGCGACTTCAAAAGTAGCAGCCAAGAGTAGACCCATACCCAGAGTAATGGCATTAGACCCTATGGTAGGTCCTATATTGTTGGCAACATCATTTGCACCAATATTCATAGCCATATAACTAGCGAATAGGGTGGCTATGAGTAAAAATATATAATTATGAGTCCCTTGAAAATTGATAAAAATATAGATGGCGACGAGGAACATAAAAAATACGGCAAAGCTAAGTCGTATGAGGTCTATTCCAATAATCTTATATGACTCTGTTGAACCCTCATTTGTTATATTATTACTCATTCTCTTCCTTTATTCTATATTTTGAGTTAATCATACAGTAAAAATCATAATACTTCATATCCTATATCCTTCTGAATGAGATGTTTTTATCATACTTTTATGTGTTTTTTGTCTCAGCCTTTTGACCAATGAAGTGATGGCATTTTTGGTAAAAGGTTTATTGATATATATGCAGTGATGTATTGCTTCATAAGAGAGCGTATTATTTTTATTTTTGATAAGGTATGCTATAAAGAGTTTTTCATAATGGGAGAGTGCTATTTTGACATCTTTGCAATAAAGTTCTTTATGCTGAGTATCCCATTGATACTCAAGAGGCAGTGCTATCATGAGATTTTTAAGACTTTTTTTAGCTTTTACCTTGGTAATACTTGTTAAAAGTGCTTCTTTTAGCTTAGAAGATTCAATAGGTTTGATAAGATAAGATACAAGGTGTAATTCTATAGCTCTTAGTAGGTAAGAGGTATCTGTATAGGCAGAGATGATAATGATTTCTATCTCTTTATCCTCTTTTCTAATCTTTTCTATCAAATCAAGACCGTTAAGTTTTGGCATATTTATATCACAAAACAAAATATCTATGGACTGTTCTTGATACAAGGCTAGTGCTTCTTTACCATCACTAGCTTCATAGATAGTCTCTACAAAAATACTTATATATTCTATCAATTGCTTTCTTAAGGCACTGTCATCTTCTGCAATGAGTATGGATATATTTTTCATACTACTATTATAGTATGAAACTATGTCAAACTATGTCATTTTTACTAAAACTTGATACAATATCTTAAAGGTAAGTATTTGAAGTTCCTATTTAAACCTATGATAATCATTTTATCTATGTTGATAAATCTTGTATCGGCAGAGGGATTAGAGATACATACAAGCTATTATATTGATGAAGAACGTGCTTATACGATAGAGACAATTCAACATTATTTAGATAAATTTGAAGTAAAAACCGATACGAGCTTTGGTTTGAGGACCGAACCTATATGGATATATCTAAAGCTCTTTAATCCTACAGATAAGAAAAGTAAAAATGTCATACGCTTTCCTTATACTTTGCTCGATTATATCTATGTGTACGAATACCAAGATGATGTATTACTACGTAACTATACCACAGGAGACTTGACTCCCTTTGATACAAGAGAAATCAATACCAATGATTTTGTAATACCTTATAGTATAGAAGCACAGCAATCAAAAGAATTTATTTTTAAAATAGATTCAAGTAGTGCATTAAATCTCAAAATGGATTTCTTGACTCAGACAGAATATCACATTGTCGAAAAAACCAAGATGATGATATTGGGTTTTTATTATGGGGCTACTATACTCATGCTTATCTATAATTTCATTTTATATTTGATGATTAAAAATAGAATTTATATAGATTATGTTATTTTTCACTTTGTATTTTTGTTTTTGCAACTAGGGTATAATGGACTGGTTTTCCAATATGTATGGCCAGATATACCAGAAATAAATCTTTACTTTGTACCTGTCTTTATTATCTTAGTCAACTACTTTACCATTCAGTTTTCCCAATCGTATCTCAATATGCAAAAGTTATATACTCGTATCTATAGATACTTACAAGTACTAAAATATATATGGCTATTGATACTTATCATGGTTTTTTTCGTATCTTATGCTGTTTCTATTAAGATAATTTCTAGTTTAACTATGCTCTTCCTTCTCTCTTTACTCTTGGCTAGTTTGTATATCTTTTATAAAGAACGAAATGCTTGGGTAGGGATGTATATCCTTGCATGGTTTTTCTTGTTTATGGGAGTACTGTTAATAGAGTTTAAAACCATAGGACTCTTACCTGTTAACCTCATGACTGAATATGGCTTACAAATGGGTGCTTTTCTTGAGTTGTCTTTATTGTCATTCGCTTTGGCATATCGATATAATACGCTCTTTCAACAGTATATAGATGCTACAAAAAAGCTTGAAATATTTAATAAAGAGTTAGAACACAAGGTACAAATAAGGACAGAAGCATTAATAGAGTTAAATAATACTTTAGAAGATAAGATTTATCAAGCAGTACATGAAATTAAAGAGAAAAATACTATGCTACAGCAAAGAAGTAAATTGGCTTCAATGGGTGAGATGATAGGGAGTATCGCACACCAATGGAGACAACCTTTAGCTGTATCTAATCTCATCGTATCTATTCTCAAAGAGAGCAATAATATGAATAAATTAACCAAAGAATATATGAATATAAAACTGCAAGAGATAGAAAATAATAATATGCACATGTCACAAACTATAGAAGATTTTTTAAGCTATTTTAGTCCTAAAAAAGCCAAAGAAAAGTTTTTTATTTTAGATGTAATACAACAAGCACAAACATTACTCAAAATGAATTTAGCCAAAGAGCATATTGATATTTATGTAGATGTTCATCATACAATAGAGCTAAATGCGTATAAAGATGAGTATCTTCAAGTGCTTCTTACTATTCTTACCAATGCCATTCAAGCATTTTCAAATACAAGTAATAGACATATATCTATCTCTGCTGAGGTCACAGAAACCTCACTATCTTTAAGTATCGAAGATACAGCAGGTGGGATACCCACAGATATTATAGAGAGGATATTTGAGCCTTACTTTACAACCAAACACGAAGGTAAGGGTACGGGAATAGGCTTATACATAGCCAAAATGCTCATTGAAAATAGTATGGGTGGACTACTTGAAGTGCAAAATACAAAAGAGGGTGCTATGTTTACGATGAAGAGTTTTGATAATGAATGGGCTATAGCTAGTAAGTTTTGAAAGAAGTGTAGTCTAGGAAAAAGGGTGCATTATACTTCACACATACCTCTCTCATCAAATATAGAGTATAATCTGTTTAAATTATACTCCCAAGGAAAATCCCTATGAAACAAGTACCTATTCTCATCTTAGATTTTGGTTCACAATATACACAACTTATCGCTAGAAAACTCAGAGAATCAGGCGTATATGCTGAAGTCGTGCCGTATCGTGAAAGCCTAGAAGACATCAAAGCACGAAAGCCCCAAGGGATTATCCTCTCCGGTGGTCCTGCTTCTGTGTATGCAGATGATGCGTATAAACCTGATGTGGGTTTGTGGGATTTGGGTCTGCCTATACTGGGGATTTGTTATGGTATGCAACTGATTACTCAGCATTTTGGAGGAAGCGTCGTTTCTGCGAATCACCATGAATATGGCAAGGCAAAACTAAGCATTACGACAGCCAATATCTTTGCCAATATGACTAATGATAGCACGGTATGGATGAGTCATGGTGACAGAGCAGAGCGTATCCCTGAGGGCTTTGAGGTCATTGGTACTTCTGAAAATTCTCCTTACGCTGCTATTGCCAATGTAGAGCAAAAGATTTATGCCTTTCAATTTCACCCTGAAGTGCATCATAGCCAAGAGGGTACGAAACTACTTAAAAACTTTGCCAAACATATTTGTGGCTGTGATAGCACTTGGAATATGGGTGGGTTTGCCAAAGAGAAGATTGCGATGATTAAAGCACAAGTAGGAGACAAAAAAGTCCTTTGTGGTGTTAGTGGTGGCGTAGATAGCTCTGTGGTAGCAGCCATGCTTCATGAAGCTTTGCCAAAAGAACAGATTATTTGTGTGTTTGTTGACCAAGGATTATTACGTAAAGACGAGGCTAGACAAGTACAAGACATGTTTAAGATGCTCGATATGAATTTGATTACCATTGATGCCAAAGCAGAATTTATGGCAGTACTCAAAGACATTAGCGACCCTGAACAAAAGCGTAAAGCCATTGGTGAGACCTTTATCGAAGTCTTTGACAAAGAAGCCAAGAAGCATACAGATGTAGAATTCTTAGCCCAAGGCACACTTTATACTGATGTGATTGAATCTGTCTCAGTCAAAGGACCTTCTAAAACCATTAAATCACATCACAATGTCGGAGGGTTACCTGATTGGATGACTTTTGAACTTGTTGAACCTTTGCGTGAAATCTTCAAAGATGAGGTGCGTAAGCTAGGACTTGAACTAGGACTTCCCAAAGCCATGATAGGCAGACATCCTTTCCCTGGACCTGGACTTGCTATTCGTACTATGGGAGCCGTGACGGAAGAAGGATTACACCTCATTCGTGAATCTGATGCCATCATGCAAGAAGAGCTGAGAGCCACAGGCTATTATGACAAAGTATTGGCAAGCGTTTACGGTGCTTCTGAATATCCAATCGGTGGGCGTAATGGGTGATAATAGAACCTATGAGAATACTATCTGCATCCGTATGGTAGAATCAGTCGATGGGATGACCGCGACTTTTGCCCATGTACCACATGAGATATTAGAAGGTATGAGCCGTAGGATTATCAACGAAATAGAGGGGATTAATAGAGTCGTCTATGATATCATCTTCAAAACCACCTGCAACGATAGAGTGGGAATAATCATGTGTCTTTCAGCCTATAAAAAGTATATGTTCCTCTCTATCGTGATAGGAGGCACTGATTATCCTTTCTATTTTTAGTGAGAACCTCTTTTACTTTTTGCCTATTATGGTATTTGCTATTATTCAAAGCAAAGCTTCTTGTCCTCATTGTAAAGCGTCTATACTCAAAGACAAAAATGGTTGGTATATTTTTACGATGAGACCTACTTGTCGTCACTGTGGGAAGAATACAAATATCTGTGTTGAGGTCATGGAAGAAGTGAAAGTAAAGAAGAAAAAGAAAGGAAAGAAATAAGCGTTTTCCTTGCTTGTAGGACAGTAGGCTATCCCCAAAGGAGATGGGTATATTACATATCCAAAGGACTCACGACTTTCTCTTTATTTATTCCTGCTACCACATGCGTATAAATCATCGTAGTCTCCACCGATTTATGACCAAGTAACTCTTGAATCGTCCTAATATCAATCCCTGCTTGAAGTAGATGTGTAGCGTAAGAGTGCCTAAAGATATGAGAAGTGATTTTTTGTGAATAGCAGTTTTTTGAGAAGCCACCGTAATATTTCGCCCAAAAGTTTTAGGATGTATATGATGTCTCCTCATAGCCTCACTTCTAGGGTCTTTAGAGATTTTAGCCATAGGAAAAAGATACTGCCATTTCGTTTCAAATTGGCTTTTAGGAGCTTTCCTATCCAAAGCATAAGGTAAATGCACACCTCCATAACCATCTTTCAAATCCCTCAAATGCTGTTCCTCCACAAACTCTATCTGTACCAAAAGCCTATTTTTGAGTTTCATAGGCAGAGGAATTATCCTATCTTTGAGCGATTTACTATCCCATATATAAACCTTATCAAAGCCCATATCTATATCTTTTATCCTCAAACTCAAAACCTCGCTCATACGCAACCCACAACCATACATCATCAGAGCCATAAGGTTATAAATCACTTTCACATTGCCAATGACTTCCATCACTTCATCTTTGGTCAAAACCACAGGGATATGCTTCCTCTCCTTTGCCCTAAGAGATTGAATATTTTCCTTAGACATATCCACAGCCAAAACCTCTTTATACAAAAACAATATCGCAGAAAAAGCTTGATTTTGTGTAGAAGGAGAAACTTTCTTATCCACAGCAAGATGCGTCAAAAACCCTTCAATCTGCATCTTCCCCATCTCTTTGGGATGTTTTTTATCATGAAAAAGTATATAGTGCTTAACCCAATGCACATAAGTCTTCTCAGTAGATAAACTATAATGCTTCACGCGTATTTTGTCTCTCACAATGTCTAGTAATTTCTTTTTAACTTCCATAATAGATTCTTTCAATATAAATTAAATATTTATTGCTTATTTATACTCTAATAATTAGTATAACATTATTAAAGGTATAATAGTATATTCAATATTATAGCATTATAAGCATAAATAAGTTTATTATAATTATTAATAGACATTATTTGTATCTATATATAGTTAGTATGTTAAGTGTTGTTTTGTTATAATGGGGTTGATTGAATAGTTGTTCGAACGCTTCGCATTCGAACAACGGGGGCGTGGGCTGAACACCCACTTGCTGCCCGATGCTAGGCATCGAACAACAAGCGGGAGCATCGAGCACCCAAACATAAAATTAAAATTTGAGTTCGGGTGTCGATGTCCCACGCCCGTTGTTCGAACGCTTCGCATTCGAACAGCGGGGGCGTGGGCTGAACACCCACTTGCTGCTTGATGCTAGGCATCGAACAACAAGCGAGAGAAGCAATCATCCAATGCGAAACTAAACTTTCTCATCGGCTGTTGCTTACCCACGCCACGTTGTTCGAACGCTTCGCATTCGAACAACGGGGGCGTGGGCTGAACACCCACTTGCTGCCCGATGCTAGGCATCGAACAACAAGCGGGAGCATCGAGCACCCAAACATAAAATTAAAATTTGAGTTCGGGTGTCAATGTCCCACGCCCCCGTTATATTAAAGAGTCCACATTATTTGGAAATTTGAATATGCCTATTTTTATGAAAGAAATAGGTAAATTTAATTTTCGGAGGTCTCTAATGAAGAGATTAGTTTTAAACTTAGTTATGATAATAGCGATAGTAGGTGCAGTAAATGCAAAAAATATTACTAAAAGGGAAATGTTAAATATAGAAGAAAAGACATTTTCTACTATATTTTTGAATACAAAAATACCTACAAAGATTTTTTTCCCAAGAAAAGAACCTAAAAATGCAGTAATTCAATTTGTATTAAATAAGACAAAGTCAGAAAAAAAATATTTTGAAAAAATAAATTAGGAAAGACAAACAATAAAAAGAATTTAGTTTTATTTACTAATGATAACAGAGATTTATTTGTTATTTCTTTTAATAACTTAAAATTACTCAATGATAGAGATTTTGGTGACAAGGACAGTAAAAAATTAATAAACCATAAAATAGTTATTCCATTTAAAGAAGTAATGAAAAAAGGTAATTTTAAACTTCTTAAAAATGAAAATGGAACAAAAAAAAGATTTATGCAATTTCTTAATAGTTATTCCGTTGGTCTTTTTGAAACTATGATTGAGAATGAATATTCAGGTGAAAATAAAAAATTAAAAACTAATAAGATTAGTTGGAGCATAGAAAAAAAAGAATTTAATAAAGATAGTGTTAAATATTTTATAATGTGTAGACCAGGAGGAATTACAATATTAACGGCAATTCCAAGCTTAAATCAATATTGGGATTCTTATGCTAAAATGCATAATACTTTATCTAAAGCCGCGAATAAAAGTTGCAGTAAATAAGATATAACAAGTACTTGGAGAGAAATAGTTTCCACTGCGTGTAAACTATTTCTCAAGAAAGTCGTTGTTCGAACGCTTCGCATTCGAACAACGGGGGCGTGGGCTGAACACCCACTTGCTGCCCGATGCTAGGCATCGAACAACAAGCGAGAGAAGCAATCATCCAATGCGAAACTAAACTTTCTCATCGGCTGTTGCTTACCCACGCCCCCGTTATATCCAAAAGGAAATTTTATATGAATAAGAAATTAACAGAACTTTATCAAAGTAAATGGGATAATTTAATATCAAATTCAAAAGGTACAGATGCTACATATCCATTACTAATTAATATTAATGAAGAATATCAAAATGCTGATATAAGGATAATGGTTGTAGGTCAAGAGACAGATGGTTGGTGTGGTGTGCTTGAAGAACATAAAAAAAGTATAAGGAATGTTCAAGATACTTATTTTAACTACTTTTATAAAAGTAAAGATAAAAATCGAAGACCTTTTTGGAATCGAAAAAATTTTAAATATTTTCAAGAAGAATTTACAAAAAAATTATCTTCTAAAAATATAGCTTTTGTTTGGAATAATATTTCAAAAATAGGTAAAAATACTAGAGGAAGACAAACAGCCAAAATTGAAGAATTAGAAAAAGAATATTTTGATGTATTTGAAAAAGAATTAAAAATTTTAAAGCCAGATATCATAATTTTCACAATAGGAAATAGACGAATTCCGATTAGGCATAAAGAAATTCCATCTCTAAAAACAAAACCTGTTGCAGAAATAGAATTTTTAGATTATCCAGAAATTATTGCTGTAAGAACTTATCATCCTAATGCACAAATCAAGGGTGGAAAGAAAAAGTTTAAAGAAGATATAGTAAGTTTCATTATGTCAAAGATATAACAAAACAGAGTAGCCAATAAGTAGCCTAGCGGCGACTTATTGGCTATCTTCGACCGTTATACGAAAGATGAAAATGAATATTGTCCCAAAAGACAAACATGATATAGACATACCTTTCTACACAACCAACCTAAAAGAAAAAGTGCTATTATACAAGTAAAAGAAAGACATGAATAAAAGACTAAAAAAAGATATGAGAAATTAGTAAGAGGTGAGATGAATACAAAACATAGAAGCCAAAGTGGAATGAACCTAGTATTGGAGACAGATGGATGGAGTCAAGTCCAAGCATCATGGCGATTTTATAATAATGAAGAAGTAACAATTCCCTCACTCAATGACCCAATCATAGAAGAAGTGGTAGAGCAAAGTAATAAAAAGAGCAGGTAACTATACCTTGGTAGCCTATGATTGGTCACATTTAGACTATAAAAAGCATACAAAGAAACAGGAACTTGTGACTAAGAATAAGAAAGGGAATGCGAAACAGATAGGATATGATTTGCAAGGTTCATTGGCAATGGATGAGAAAGGAAATCCTTTGGGAACCTTAGCCCAAAACTTGGCAACAAGTGAGAAGATATACTCCACTTATGATAGCAATATTGATACAAACTTAACGCATTTAGAGGAGTTGGTTCAAAGAACTAAATACATACGAGAAAATTATAAGTTTGAAAAAGAGTTGGTTGATATTATTGACCGAGAAGGAGATAGTGTAGCCTTAATGAGAGAGTATGAAGCCAATGGTTGGGGCTATCTGATTCGAGCTAAATCAAATCACAAAGTTTACCTGCCTGACGAGGATAGAGAGGTAAAACAAGGAGATTTGGCAAAAGAATTAACGCTAGGAAGCTACCTTAAAACCATTAAATATAAAGTGGATAAAAAGATGCAAAAGGTGAAGATATTTGTCAATGAAATAGAGGTGAATATACGAAGAGATGCCACCAAATCAGTACTTGACGAGGACGGTAAGCGAAAAACTATCTTCACAGAAGGAAAAGTATTAAAGGCAAGGTTTGTGGTGGAGAGATTGGTTTGATGAAGACAATAAATATTGTTGCCCAATGGATGCTTTTGAGCAATGTTCCCAAGAGGTAACAGCCACAACTATTGGTACTTGGTATTATCATAGATGGAAAATAGAAGCTATTTTAAACTTTTAAAATCTGCTGGATTTAATCTTGAAAGTTGGCAACAAGAAACTCCAATGGCTCTGTTTAGAAGACTTCTCGTGGTCTCGTATGCTACATTGTTTGTTTGGAAGATTGAGCGTTCGGAAGAGAAAAATGCTCCTGCTGTTAGAAAGTTTTAGTGCAACTCTCAGGACGACTTATTGAAAAGAACAAAGAATTTACAACACCTGCTTTACTATCAGGTCTTTGGGTTTTTATGAAGATGATGAATGTTTTAAAGATCTACGATGTTGAGGCTCTTTTTGCCTTTAAAGAGCAAATCGGGGATATGATGGGCATGGAGACTTTGAGTTGTGTAGAAAGGTATGTATATAGAAGCACTTAGACCCATACTATATATACCAACATTTGATTTTAATTCATTTGATAATATCATCAAAGATATATCATCAAAGAGTAAAATTTATGAATTTAATGAGGGATTAGGATATGTTAATTTTGAAACAAAAAACCAAGAAACAGCATACTCTCTTGAAGAATTTTTAAACCTTTTTTTATCAGAACAAATAGAACCAGTTTATTTAGTCTTAAAGGATGTTCATAATCTGATAGACAATCATAAAACCATATCTCTTTTAAAATCAATAGCATTAAAAACTATATATGAAGATGACTATTATGTGAACTATCTTTATCGTTTCTACTAAATTAAATATACCTACAGAACTAGAAAAACTCATAACTATTTATGATACACCATTACCAAATAGAGCAAAAATCATAAGTACTATAAATGATTTTTCACAAAGTATGAATATCACTATAGATACACATCTTATAAATGAATTGGCATTATCTTTAAAAGGTTTTAGTGAGTTTGAAATAATTCAGATTTTAAATCTTGCTTATCAAAAAAGTGGAAGTATTGAAAAAAAAGATACACAGCTTATACTTGAAGAGAAAGAGCAGATTATCAAAAAATCTGGAATGATAGAGATACTTAACTTTAAAGAGGGTATTGATGATATTGGAGGACTTGATAATTTAAAAGATTGGTTAGGTAATAAATCTAAAATTTTTAATAATCTTGAAAGTGCTTTAGAATTTGGAGTAGAAACACCAAGTGGAATGCTTATTGTGGGTATGCCTGGATGTGGAAAAAGTTTAACAGCAAAAGCAACTGCTAGACTTTTAATGTACCACTTCTTAGGCTAGATATTGGAAAACTTTAGGTAAATATGTAGGAGAGAGTGAAGAAAACATGAGAAGAGCCATAGGCATGGCAGAAGCCGTTAGCCCTTGTGTTCTTTGGATAGATGAGATAGAAAAAGCATTTGCAGGTGCTGGAGATTCTGGAGGAAATGAAGTAACAACTAGACTTTTCGGATATTTTTTAACTTGGATGCAAGAGAAAAAAAGTTCTGTATTTGTCGTAGCTACATCTAATGATATTTCAAACTTACCACCAGAGTTTTTAAGAAAAGGTAGATTTGATGAAATATTTTTTGTAGATTTTCCAAATGATGAAGAGAGAAAAAATATTATAGAGCTTCATTTAAAGAAACGAAAAAAGTGGAATAAAAATATTGATACTATTAAATTACTAAAAGAAACTGTTGGATATAGTGGTGCAGATATAGAAGCAGTTATAAAAGATACTATTGAAAAGGCTTTTATAAATGAGAGTAAAGAGATACGAACAGAAGATATTTTAAAAGAGTTAGCAGATACTAAACCGATGTCTGTATCATTGAAAGATAAAATAGAGAGTTTGAAAAAAACTTTGGATAAACTTGATGTGAAGAATGCAGTAAAGAATGATACAAGACATGAAGTATATATATTTAGATTGGAATGTTATTCAGTATATGAAGCACGAAAATGTAGAAAAAAAAAGTAAAGAATTTAAAGAATTAGTTAAAAAACTTTCAAATAAATATATATTTCCTTATGCAGAAGGGCATCTTAGAGATTTGGCAGTTAGTAATAATGAAGTTTATATACAAGAAGACTTGGCATTTCTAAAAGATATATCAAATAACTACTGCTTAGGATTAGATGATAACGAGAAAATTATTTGTCTGCAAAACTATATAGATGTAAAGCAATTTTTTAATGATATTAAAGAAGTTGTAAAAGAAGAAGAAAACACTACAATAGAATTAAACTTTCAGATAACTAATAACTATAATATTGCAGTAGACCAAATAGATGAAAAGAATTTGTTTAAACCATTTATTGAAAAGAATAATGGAGTTTTAAATAATAAGGTATTTTCTGATTTTATTATGATACTCTCTCTTAATATGAACAACCCAGATTATTACAAAAAGTTTCGAGGAAGAGAAGTTTTATAATATCAAAAGAATTTTGAAAACACTCAAATTCAATTCTAAATCAAGAAGTCAAACTATTTTATAAAATTATTACCTTTTTAAATTTCATAGTTGAAAATAATCTTGAAAATATGAAAAATAATTTTAACAAGACTATGATTTCTTTTTTAAGTATTGACAATAGAGTAATAGAAGATTTAACTATGGGTGCTAAAATAGATTTAGCATATTCAGTGTTGGATTTTAATCAAAACTTTAGAGATAAAATAAAAAATAAAAATAAACCAAGCAATATGTTAAGAGATATGAAACATTTATACTTTGCCACAGAAGCAAAATATTATATTACCGAAGATGATATGACATATAAAAAATCAAAATTTGTATGTGAAGCTTTACATATAAAAGTGAAGATATTAAAGATGAATGAATTCATAAATAAATTTAATTAAAACAAGGAGTTTAAAGATGATAACCTACAACCCAAACTATTTAGAAAATACAGATATATTTCACACAAAACGAAATAGAACTTTTGGAAGAACTAAATAAAAAAGTTTCATTAGAAAAGTTTTTAAGCAATAAAAGCTATATAGATAAATTTGGTTTTAGATTTTATCCATACATCTGCACTAATAGAAGGTAACACCTACGATAAGCTAGACACACAGGCTTTAATAGAATACGGAAGAACAGCAGGTGGTAAAAATACAGTGATGCTAAAATGATTTTAAATCTTAGGGATGCTTATGAAATATTTATAGCAAAAGATTTAAAGCCATCAAAACAAACTTTAAAAGATTTACACTATATTTTATCTGCTGAGATGATACCTGAAAACAAAAGAGCGACCCCAAGAGATAGCGAAGTTACTATTTTAGGATGTGATTACAGTACCTTTAGCAACAAAAGAAAAGCTTGATGATGAGTTAAATTATCTCTTTAAAATAGCAGATACAATTGAAAATCCATTCAACAAATCTTTATATATTCATAATAATTTAGCATATCTTCAATACTTTACAGATTGCAATAAAAGAACAGCTAGAATGATGTTAAATGTAGTTTTAAAAGACACACTTAATATGATTTATATTCCAGATGAAGAGAGTGTAAAAGAGTACTTAAAATCGATAGTTACATATTATGAAACTGGTAACTATACTCTGTTTAAAAAGTATTTTATAAATAGTTATAAAAAAGTAATTGAGATGATAGTTGAGATAGAAAAATCAAGAGAAAGTGAGACTAGCTTTAGAGAATAATTTGAACTTTAAAGCAGTAAAACATACAACAAATACGAGGAACGAATAATTTACCCTAGCGGGAAAATTATCGCTCACGACAGTCGTTGTTCGAACGCTTCGCATTCGAACAACGGGGGCGTGGGCTGAACACCCACTTGCTGCCCGATGCTAGGCATCGAACAACAAGCGGGAGCATCGAGCACCCAAACATAAAATTAAAATTTGAGTTCGGGTGTCGATGTCCCACGCCCCCGTTAAACTACACATAGGAAGATATTAAATGGAACAAACATCATGGACAGAATTAAATTTCATAGAACGAAAATCCTTACCATTTTTTGATATTGAAAATGAAAAAAGAGAAATTGATTTTATAGATTTCACTCTTGAAAATTCTGAACAAAAATGGATAGAAGAATCAAATAAACTTGTTATGGATTTTTCTGGAGTATTTCATAGTATCTATCTTCGATGGGCTGTAACAATTAATGGACTCAATGTCGCAGAAGAGAAGTACCGTTCTAAAGAATGGGAGAATCCATTAAAAGCTTTTGTTGTTGCTGGAATAAGAAATGGTAAAGAAAGTCCAGAAATAGTACATTTGAGACAATGGAATGGAAAAACTGCATCAGAGATTCATAAATCATCAATTCCAATGTTAGCAGGTTGGGCATTTTGTAATATGTACCATACCTTTCTACACAACTAACTCAAAAGAAAAAGTGCTATTATTCAAGTAAAAAGAGAAGACATGAATCAAAGACTCAAAAAAGATATCAGAAGTTAGTAAGAGGTGAGATGAATACAAAAACATAGAAGCCAAAGTGGAATGAACCTAGTATTGGAGACAGATGGATGGAGTCAAGTTCAAGCGTCATGGCGATTTTATAATAATGAAGAAGTAACAATTCCCTCACTCAATGACCCCATCATAGAAGAAGTGGTAGAGCAAAGTAACAAAGAGCAGGTAACTATACCTTGGTAGCCTATGATTGGTCACATTTAGACTATAAAAAGCATACAAAGAAACAGGAACTTGTGACTAAGAATAAGAAAGGGAATGCGGAAACAGATAGGATATGATTTGCAAGGTTCATTGGCAATGGATGAAAGGGAAATCCTTTGGGTGCCTTAGCCCAAAACTTGGCAACAAGTGAGAAGATATACTCCACTTATGATAGCAATAGTTGATACAAGCTTAACGCATTTAGAGGAGTTGATTCAAAGAACTAAATACATGCGAGAAAATTATAAGTTTGAAAAAGAGTTAGTTGATATTATTGACCGAGAAGGAGATAGTGTAGCCTTAATGAGAGAGTATGAAGCCAATGGTTGAGTGTAGCTATCTGATTCGAGCTAAAATCAAAATCACAAGGTTTACCTGCTGACTGAGGATGAGAGGAGGTAAAAACAAGGACGATTTAGCAAAAGAATTAACGCTAGTAGAAGCTACCTTAAAACCATTAAATATAAAGTAGATAAAAAGATGCAAAAGGTAAAGATATTTGTCAATGAAATAGAAGTGAATATACGAAGAGATCGCCACCAAATCAGTACTTGACGAGGACGGTAGGCGAAAAACTATCTTCACAGCAGGAGAGAGTATTAAGGCAAGGTTTGTGGTGGAGAGATTGGTTGATGAAGACAATAATATTGTTGCCCAATGGATGCTACTGAGCAATGTTCCCAAGAGAGGTAACAGCCCACAACTATTTGGTACTTGGATATTATCATAAGATGGAAAATAGAAAGCTATTTTAAACTTTTAAAATCTGCTGGATTTAATCTTGAAAGTTGGCAACAAGAAACTCCAATGGCTCTGTTTAGAAGACTTCTCGTGGTCTCGTATGCTACATTGTTTGTTTGGAAGATTGAGCGTTCGGAAAGAGAAAAATGCTCCTGCTGTTAGAAAGTTTTTAGTGCAACTCTCAGGACGACTTATTGAAAAGAACAAAGAATTTACAACTTTCACTCTGCTTTACTATCAGGATCTTTGGGTTTTTAGTGAAGATGATGAATGTTTTTTAAAGAGTCTACGATGTTAGAATCTCTTTTTGCCTTTAAAAGAGCAAATAGGGATATGATGGGCA
>JAUZSQ010000030.1 GCA_030949325.1 Sulfurovum sp. | reverse complement strand
TGCTCCATCAAAGACAAAATAGACAATATCAATATGCTTGTCAATCCGTTTAAGTGCCTTGTTTACGGACTCTTGGACAAATTTTAGATAGGGAGAGAGTTCAATATCTTTTTTATCTTGATTCCCACTTCCTTTAGGTCTTCCGACTTTAGCATCCTTTTTTTTCTTACTCTTCTTCACACTTTTATCTTTGATACAACCTTCTTTTTTGTCTCGCACTATCTGTTCTGTACTTAGTGGATAGGCTTTTCTTGTCTCTACGCTTATCAACGAAAGATTGAGAAATGCCAAACTTTTTATCACTTGATTTTGGATAGAAGAATAAAACCTATCTACCCCATAAGTATGCTTCCCACTTTTGCTTACTACTACTTCATCTCCACCCAAAAGATAGATTGAACCCTTTTTTGTTAAATGCGTTTTGATAAACATCCAATTGATTTCTTCCCAATTTATCTTTGAATGAAAGAAGCGTGTAATTGTCCGATAACTCCCTCCTTTTTCACTCCATCTACTTAATCCTAACATTGTGATTCTTCCTCGCATTGATAGTAAGGCTTGGATGATTATTTCGAGTTGTTTATGCTTTTTTTTTGCAATTATAGGTGCGATACATCTTAAGAGTGTTATAATTTCTGTCATGGGATAACTTTATGTTTTTTTGGTTTAAGATTATAGCAGTTATCTCATGACCTATCTTTATTTTCTGGCTTTGCTTTTTGGCTTTGCTTTTGGCTAAGGTATTGAAATAAGCAATAAATATTTAATTTATATTGAAAGAATCTATTATGGAAGTTAAAAAGAAATTACTAGACATTGAAGTAAAGGGGTCAGGTGATAATGATAACTCCCTGCTCCTCTTAATCCAAATAGAGCAGGTTGTGATAACCTTAATGCTTTTAGACATTCTAGACATTAGAGCTAATCTAAAAATTGATGCAGTTTCTCTAACAGCGTTTATTTCTCATATCATATTCATCATGGTCGCATATACATTGCAAAACAGCTACATTGCTGTCCATAGAGATTAAAATTCGATATTGTGTATTGGGGATGCGTATAGAGTGACGATTTTTATCATGTCTGCATTGAATCTTTTTAAATTGCAGTTGATGATTTGATCTATCAGTTTTGAAAAGTTCGATTGCTGATTCGATACTCTCACTAGTCAAGATATGCCGTTTTGTAATCCGTTTGAAAGTTCGCTCATAATCTTTTGATTTTTCTATAAGCATCAGGAGACTTTGGCATATCTTTGTTGTATAGTTTTGGCTTCGAGGGTTGAGATACGATCTAAGTGTTCAACCAAGACTAGATGCAGTTTATCTACTACTTCATATAGATCATCAAAGAGACCCTCTTGGTTTTTGAGTTCTTGTAGCTGTTTTTTATAGAGTTTGATGATATCGATAGAGTCGTAAACATTGTCATAAAAGGCTTCCAGTTCACTATCTGAATAGTGTAGTTTTTCACTTGTATCCAGATAAGAGCTAGAGAGTTCTATCTCATTGGTGAGGGCTTTGTATGTACTGATGATAGTAGTCATAAGCTTACGATAGATACTTTCATTTTGGCTTTTGTACGCATCTACAGCAATAGTAAAAAAGTCCAAATAGGAGTGGTTGATAATAGATGACATATTTTCTCCTCACATAATTGATTTAGTATAGCATAATTACTTTGATATTGTAGCTCCTGTAGTAAAGCAAGAGTAAAGAAGTAAAGGGGTCAGGTGATAATGATAACTTAATAAAATTTACGCTAAACTTCCCAAAAGATAAAAAGAGGTAAGCGATGGCGAGACGACCACGCATAGAGATAGCAGGATATTATCACATCGTCAACAGAGGTGTTGCACAACAAGCTATCTTTAGAGAGCCTAGTGATTATGAATATTTTGAAGAGTTAATGTGCTTTACTATGCAAAGCTATGGTATCACGCTACATAACTATTGTCTTATGGGAAATCACTATCATCTACTCATAGAAACAGCACAAGAAAACCTCTCTAAATTTATGAGACAACTTGGCATGAACTATGCTATCTACTTCAATAAAAAATACAAAAGAGTAGGACACTTATGGCAAGGGCGGTTTAAGTCTTGGTTCGTCACGGATGAAGCTTATCTCTATACACTGATGCTATACATAGAACAAAATCCACTCAAATCCAATATAGTAAAAGTACTAGAAGAGTATCCGTATAGCTCCTATCACTATTTTCTACAAAAAGAGATACCTGAGTGTCTCCAACAGTCGTGGATGATACAAAATCATGGCAATGACACAGAAGCTATCAGAGAGATGTTAAATAGTAAAGCAGATTATTCCGTGCTTCAAGAGCTGAAACAAGCATCAAGTCTAGTGGAAGCACCCAATGTGGAGAAGAAGCCTGACATTGATAAACTCAAAAAAGATATTTGAAAAGACAAAAGATATAAAAGAGCGAAACAGACAAATCCTCAAAGCTTATGAAAATGGATATTCTCAGCATATGATTGCTAAAGTATTGGGCATATCACAACCTGCTGTGAATGGCGTTATTAAGAGGAAGCGAGAAAAGCTACAAAAAAAGAGCAACAAATATATAATGAAGGATAGCAAATGAAAGAAGAATACGATTTTTCAAAGGGAGTACGAGGTAAATTTCATAATAAAAATGCAAAATTTAACCTACCCATCTCGTCCGAAATTTTTTATGGCTTTTATTTATATGCTAGTCCTTACTATATCTTTAGGTATGAAGATTGTGATAGTGGGGATGTAGTGGTATAGTTTTTCTCTTTTACTCCAACAACAACATATATATCCCAGAAAGTACCCCTGCAATTTCAGCATTGTTGGTTTTATTTTTGTATTGGGCATCGGTGAGGGATTCTAGGAAGGCTACGATGTCATCTTCTTCGGCATTGCTTAATCCTAGGTTTCCTACATCGTTACGTTCTATATTTCTTGTGACTTCTGCCCCTCTCCATACTTGACCTGTTTCGGGGTTGATGCCTCCTGTATCTCTGGTGTTATAGAAATGTACGACGGTTTTGAGAGTGGCAAAGACTCCGTTGTGCATATACGGAGCAGTGACGGCTATGTTTCGTAAGGTCGGGACTTTGAATTTACCTTCTTCTCGTCTATTGTTTACAGCAGGGTTTTCTCTGAGTCCTAGGTCTATGGCGTGGTTATTGATTTCTCGTACCTCAAGATTGATAGGGACTCCTAGGTTTCTATAGCTAAAGTCAGTAAAAACATTATCACCTCTATCATCATGGCATCGCACACAGTTGATACGATTGGAACGAAAGAGGGTTTGACCTCGTAATGCTGAGGCAGAGAGGTTGTTGGTATCAACATCAGCATCAAAGGGAGCAAAAACAGCTGTACGTTCAAAGGTGGCTATAGCATCGGCTATGGCTGTATAAGCATTGGCTGTATTTTGAAAAATCGTTGCACCATAAAAGCTTTGCATGGCTGTGACATAGGATTGATTTTGTAAGACTCTCATAATGACTGAGGCTTCGCTAGGCATATTCATCTCTATAGGATTGTGTCATTGTCACTCCTCGACATCTATTTTTCTATTTTTTAAAGGCCCCCTTCAATAATCAACTCTTTTTGTATTTAAATATTTGGTGCGTTAGGAAACAGCACCCGAAAGTTTTGGTGTGTTGAGATGGAGATTATTCCTAGGAATAAAGGTAGCATTAGCATCACCTGACCCCTTAACATATAGGTATATTTAACTCTATGATAGTTATGAATAAAGGCTTACCCTTTGATGTTAGAATACCCAATAAAGAGACAGCAAAGCATTAGATGAATTAAAAAATTAAAACAAGGTAAAAGCTTTAACAATATAGATGAACTTTTTGCAGACTTGGATAAATAAATGTACCCAATATTTAGAACAAATAGTTTTAAAAAAGATTATAAAAAGTTATCAAAAGAAGATAAGGTTCTACGTTGAAGAGAGTGCTATCTAAAACCTGATTTAGTATTAATTTATAGAATAGAAAATAAGATTTTAGAATTAGCCCTAACGCGTGTGGATAGCCATTCTAAACTATTTGGAAAGTAAAGCGTTTTCAGCTCTTAATAAAGATGAATAAGTTATCTAGCAAGAAGATAATCTGTAGGGTGCGTTTCCCAACCCACCACAAACTCAATAAACAATCAACTCTTTTTGTATTTAAATATTTGGTGCGTTAGGAAACAGCACCCGAAAGTTTTGGTGTGTGTTGAGATGGAGATTATTCCTAGGAAATTATTGTTATCGAACTGAGGTTATTAAGTAAGAAGAGATTAGAGAAGTTCCTTTTAAGGGAATATCTAATATACTCAAACTATGAATGTAATTAGCAAACGAACACTTATTAAATTTTATGAATCGTATTCTAGCTCAAAAACTGCCTTAGAGGTTTGGCACTCTGACACAAGAAAAGCCTTATGGCAAACTCCAAATGATATTAAAAAAGTCTATTCTTCGGCTTCTTTTTTAGGAGACAATAGAGTAGTTTTCAATATCAAAGGTAATAAGTATCGTTTGATTGTACATATTGACTACAAACGCAAGATAGTGAGAGTAAGGTTTATCGGCACACATGCCCAATATGATAAGATAAATGCAGAGGAGATTTAAAATGAGTATTAGACCTATACACAATGAAAAAGATTATGATAATGCTCTTGATAGAGTAGATAAGTTGATGGATTTAGACCCTGAACTAGGCACACAAGATAGTGATGAACTAGAAGTATTGGCTATTTTAATAGAAAAATATGAAGAAAAAGCATGGATAATAAGTGAACCAGACCCAATAGAAGCTATCAAAATACGTATGGAAGAAATGCACCTCAAACAAAAAGACCTCATACCTTATATTGGTAACAAAAGCAAAGTATCAGAAGTACTAAATCGCAAAGTAGGACTATCTTTGAGTATGATATATAACTTAGCTAATGGATTACATTTACCTTTAGAGATATTTTTCAATCCTTATATACGGGTGGGAAGATTAGGGGTACATTATATTATCACCACCCCTTTTTTCAGCATAGGATTGCTAAAGTATTGGTTATATCACAGCCTGCGGTAAATGGCGTGATTATGACCCCTATATGCTGGTTTATTTTATTGGGGTAGCCTAAGAGGAGTCTAGTGAGTTGTAATTGTCACCTGACCCCTATTTTTTATTTTTATTTTCAAAAGATTAACTCCACCACAGTAAGCTCAGCCCTAAGAGGACTCTTCAAAAGCGACGAACGCACACGCAATGAGTTTTATAACTTGATTAATACACCTACGGCATCGAATTTTTAGGAGGGTGTAGGGTCGATTTATCGACGATACATATTTTATGTGGTTTTTGTGTAGAATATAAGGGTGTTTTGTCTAAGTACCGTGTATTAAATTCCCACTTTTTATAAAAACTAAACAACAACGTGGTGATGCTATAAGTTATTACTTAAGTTTTGATATATTATTAAGAAAAGGTGTATATTATCAATTACATAACATTATTAGATTCTGATGAAGAAAAATTATTTGAGGGGACTTTAAGTTCAAATGATAGTTTTTTAAAGACATTTCAAGAACTAGATATTGATATTCCCTTTTCGTGTAATATGGGATGTTGTATGTCTTGTGGTGTTAGAGTTTTGGAAGGCATAGAGTATATAAATCAAGAGAAATATGGTGAGATATATATAGAAGTAGAAAATGATATTATTTTAATGTGTATTGCAGGATTAGAGACCAATATATCCACAAACATAAGAATAACTTTGAAAAGTTTGATGTGAAACCAGATTTTTATGATCAAAGTAATTATTCTGAAGTTTTTGATTTATTTTCATCACTCTCATTATTTCCTGTAAATAACGAGATATTAAAAATATTAAATAGAATTACAGACGCTGCCCTAGAGAATAATGATTCTATAAAAATTACTGATATGGGTGCAGGAACGGGATACTTCTCTTCTCTTTTTTTAATACATCAAAAAAAAAATTGGGATAATATTTTTATGAACTTGGTAGAGCCCAGTGTGCTAATGAGAGAAAAGCTAGAAAAAAAAGTTATAAAATGTAAAAACAAGACAGTTCTTGCTATGACAGCTCAGAACTCCCTAAAAGAAATAGCGAATCAAGATGTTTTTATTTTTCAACGATGTTTATATGCTTTTTATCCTCAGGATAGATTCGAAAAATATGAAGAATTTATTCAACAGGTTTATCATAAGACAAATAATGGAGGATATATTGTTGTGTATGATTTTTTTCAAAAATATAACATAGATATTGCTGAGAAATACGCCTTTGAGGATAGAAAAAATTGGTTTATCTGAAACAAATTTTAAGAAATATTGGTCTATTATTGCTCATGCGATGAAAAATTTTAATGATAATATTGATCAAAAGAACTTTACACTTTTTTTCAAAAAAAAGCTAATAAATCTCTTTGAGGGTAATAACTCTACCCTTAAAAAGAGAATTAAATAACTTTTTCTTTTAAAAAAATGAATAAATCTTCTTTTATGGAGGAGGAGTCTTTCCTATAAATGTGATTGTGATAACTGCAGTATCTCCTCCTTTCGTGGTAATTATAAATTCCTCAGTTGCAGTTTCGCCATTTTGAAGGCCTGAAGTTTCAGTAAGGGTCCACTCTCCATTAGCATCAATAAGTAATGTTCCATAGTCTCCAATGATTTCTTCTGGAATTATAAGTGCTTCACCTATGTCTGGATCTGACACATTCACTGTTCCAGTAATTTGTGCACTTCTCCCGTTTATAACCGATCCGCTTAAATCTCCAGAAAAAGTTGCTGGGGTGTTGGGTTCGGTAAGAAGTAAATTGGTAACAATAGATAATACAGCGTTCTGTTTTGTGTATTTCACTTTCATTTAGATCATTATAATCTGCATTTAATCATACCTTTC
>JAUZSQ010000029.1 GCA_030949325.1 Sulfurovum sp. | reverse complement strand
ATCTAGTAAGTGTTATACTCACTTCCTACAATTACCAAAAGTAAAAACCATACAACGATTTAATACCTATACAAAGAATATCAAAAGTGTCATAGGACCTAGTCTCTTTACATATTAATGACCTCCAAAAAAATGGCTATTATTTATGGAAAGAGATAGAACCGTATTATTATAGAAAGATTGCTTGGGCCATTGCATAGTATTTCAAAAAATACTATCTATACAGATATGGATAGACTTGATAACTTCACCAATACCATAGGTATGAAATTTGTCACCATTGCTCAAGGTGACTTTCTCATGGGTAGTAAAGATACGGGATTGCCCTTAGATGAACAACCTCAAACCAAACAGCAAGTCGATACTATTTTATATGCTTACTACCGAAGTAACACAAACGCCATTGGATGCAAGTAATGAAAGCGAACCCTTCCATCTTTAATACACAAAAACTTAAACATCATTCTGATTTAAATCCTGTAGATAATATTAGCTTTAGTGATGCACAAAGGTTTGTAGATACACTCAATAGCTTGGAAGGACGTCATAACTATCGACTACCTACAGAAATAGAGTGGGAATATGCCTCAGGGGACAAAGAGGATAATCTGAGCCAATCTGCTTGGTATAAAGGTAATAGTCCTCATCATACTTCTCCTGTGTCCCTCAAGAAACCCAATAAATGGGGACTCTACGATATGTTGGGTAATGTTTGGGAGTGGTGTAATAGCCCCTATACCAAAGAATATAATTCTACTATAGCAGATGAATACTTTATGGTATTAAGAGGCGGTAGTTTTATGAATTTACCTACAAATGTACGACATCAAAACCGTATGAAAAATATGCCTGATATCCAACGAGTTAATAATGGTTTGCGTATCGTCTATGATAAACATGCCATAGTCCAAGAGAGTATTCTCTATACAGTACAAGTCAATGATACACTCTCAACTATTGCAGACAAATTCTATCACAATCCTAAAAGATGGGATATTATATTTCATTTTAATCAAGAAATCATTGGAGACAATCCAAAAAATATTAAAAGAAATCAAATCTTAAACATTCCCTTACTCAAAAGGGTTTTATTTGAGCCATCCTCACCAGAGGCAGACCGTAATATTACACTCAATAGTATAAAGTTTTTATCAGAGAAAAAGATGCACCCTTTTTCTGACCCCTCATTACCTCATGGAGGAATGCTCAATCATATATTGGAAGCCTCAATGAAATCCATTAATCATGAAGATTATACCCTCAATTGGGAAGAGAATACGACACAGTTTTTCCCTTATCTCAAAGAAGGTAAATTTGATGTAGGTGTCGGTTGGCTCAAACCAAATTGTAATCAAACTACCCTGAGCAAGGCTACTTTAGCCCGTTGTGACTTTCTGTTCTCTGACCCTATCATCAATAAAATCACTACATTTTTCAAACTTAAAACACCTAGTAATCGTAAGTTACGAAGTAGGGATTTTAAAAACAAAAGAATTTGTCGTAAGTTGGGATGGTACACCTTTGACTTAGAAGCACAAGGATTAATACCTGGTAAGTATATCAAGTTGATACAACCTCAGAGTATGGAAGAATGTTTCACCATGCTAGTCAATGGTCAAGTTGATTTTGTGGCTTCGACAAAGATTTTAGGTGATAGTATGACCAAGAGTATGGGTCTTGATACTCAAATAGACTCTGTAGAAGAGGTCTCCACCCTACTCTCTTCACACTTTATTGTACATAAAAGTAATCCTAGAGCCAAAGAAATCATAACAAAAATCAACAAAGGAATGTATAATATAAGAAGTAATGGTAAATTACATAAAATTAAAATGGATCATACTAAAAATTTCTTTTATCAGAATGACTAGTATAAAATACAATTATTAAAAAGGATTAATATGAAAAAAAGTATATTGTCAATAGTGACTATCTTAGGTCTAACTACTCTGTCCTCTGCTCAAAGTGATATAGAAAGAGCCCATGCCCAAATGGAGTCTATTCACGTAAGTTTAGATGAGAATAGATTTTATGCAGGGTTTGGCGTCTCCTATCTGAGTATGCTCAATGCTACGACTAAAGAAGAGTTCAGCACCACAGGACAAAGTGTACACGCAGGATATCAATATGGCAAACATATTGCTATAGAAGGAAGATATACCGTAAACTTTTCTGCTGTTAGCTACGCATCAGGGACTACAGGAGGGTTAGACTTGGCTGATTATCCTACAGATTTTACCAATATAGGTCTGTATGCTAAGGTTCTATATCCTATGGATAATATTTCTGTATATGGACTTATGGGTTATGGGGAAGTGAAACTTACCAATATTCCTATAGATGATGTAGATAGAGCAGAATCTGGATTTCAATGGGGTGGAGGTATTAGTTATATGATAGGAGATTCCTTTGAGGTTTTTGTTGATTATATATTTTTATATAGTGGCACAGGATTTGATTTTTTAGCCCTTCAAGATGAGCAAGATGCCAGTATGCTCACACTGGGTCTAAGTTATAAGTTTTAAGTTTTAAGTTTTAAAGGATAACAAATGCAAACTAAGCCAATAGCACCATGGATACTACTTATGAGTATATTAGCATTACTAAGTCTCAATGCCTGTACTGGAGATGGTGCAGATGGTATCCAATCGGATACTGAATATAATGCAACCAAACCACTTGTACCTACACCTCCCTTACTCCAAGCGTTTACTGGAGTAGTCTCTAAACAAGCCAGTGCTTCTGAAGTCATAGGTAGCATTGTCACCAATAACATAGAAGCATCAGGAGCTATTGCCATTATACTCAATGGCATCGGTTATCAAAACTTTTTAGTAGATTTAGAAGGAGTCATCACTGTAGCTTCTGGTGCATTAATAGCCTATGAAAACATACCTGTCTATACCCTCATAGCTACCATGATAGATGCTAATGCTCAGAGTATATCTCATGGAACAGTGATTATCTCTGTAGTAGAAACCCCTGATACCAACAGTAGCACCGTCACAGAATCATCACGAGAAGTCCCAATACTTGATGAAACCATAGCCAACATCGCAGAAAATGCTCCTGAAGGAACCATAGTCGGTTATATGATTATGGTTAATCCCCAAGAGAGTGTTATTCAATGGACGCTTATCGGTGAGGATAAAGAGCATTTCAACATTGCTTCAGATGCTACTATTACTGTCGCCAAAGATGCACTCATGCGAGGAGGTAAAATATACCAGTTCCTAGTCAAGGCTACAAATACTATGGGAGACAGTGAGTTTAGAACACTCAATATCACCGTACGTTAAAATAATCTTCCTCTATATATCTATCTATAGAGGAAAAGATATGCTCTTCTATCGCTAGTTCCAACTTCATCAAAGACAAGGGCAAAGTAAAGTTTTGCATCTTTATCGCATCTTTTTGTGTCACCAGAAGCGTTCTTGCATTAAACCTTTTCATCTGTGAGCTTAAAATAGCTTCATCAAAATAGGCATGGTCATCCAAATAAATTTTGCCGACAATCCCCTTGGGAAGATACTTATCCAAGCGTTGAGGCTGTGAAATGGCTGTAACTAAGAGCATCTTGCTACTTAGATTTGTAAATGCTACTTTTCTATGAAAATCTCTATCCTCTTGGGCTACGATATCAGCTACCTTCTTCGTAAATGCAAACTCTCTAAAAGCCCCAGCAGGAAAGGGTAAAGTATTTGCCATGCATCGTGGCTCTAAAAGTATTTCAAACTTCTTGATACCTACCCTAGAGAATCCATCATCTAATACGATAAGCTTTGCGCCTTCTCTCATGGCTAGTTCTATCGCCAAGATTCTATCTTCACTCACTATCACCGATGCCAAGGGTAGAGACTTTGCCAAAAGCATCGCTTCGTCTCCACTCTCTTGTACTGTGCTAAGTATCTGTCCTTTTTGGCTAACTTCTATGAGTCCCTTACTTTGCCTACCATAACCACGAGAAATAATAGTCACACCCTCATAACGTGAAGCAAGGGCAATGGTAAACGGTGTTTTTCCTGTACCTCCTACCATTATATTTCCGACACTAATAATAGGAATAGCAAAATGCTTTTGATGAGTCAATAGCCTACGCAAAAGCATCACTATACCATAGAGTAGAGAAAGAGGAAAAAGTAATACCATCACTATATAATGATACCAAGAAGGAGTAAAAAACATCGCTTCAAAAAAGGCTTTGATAAAAGATCCTTTCATTCACAAACCTTTGCACCAAGTCTTTTGATTTCTTCACAGCTAAACCCTGCTTCTTTGCGTCCTTGTACATTGACATGAGGACGATGCTTGTCTAATAAATCATACTGTGCAAGTATCTCAAAATAGACCGACTCGTCTTCATCAAACACCTTACACAAAAACTTAAACCACTTGTCTCCTTTGAGTACATGGTCTATCTCTTCTACATAAATAATCTCCAATACTTCTATCAACCTTGCTACAGAAGCCAACTTACGCTTGTTGTGCAACTTTTTGACAATTTGAGGACCTACATCTAGCCCAGATGCTTCAAAATACCGTGGCACTATCGCCATACGATGCAAACTATTATCTAGCGTCTTGTTTCCTGCATCAAAAAGCCCAGAATGCACAGGGAAATCCCCATACTCAAAGCCCAAATCTACCAATAAATCTTTGAGCATCCCAAAGTGTCGTATCTCATCACTGGCTACGCTCAACCAATCGACATTGTACTCTTGGGGCATATCCCTATAACGATACACCCCATCCAATGCCAAATCAATTGCACAATACTCAATATGTGCGATAGAATGTACCAAAGAAGCCAAACCCTCCACCGTATCAAAATCTTTACGCATACGCAAGTCTTTGGGAGAGACAATCGTACACTTTGAGGCATAAGAAGGCACATCAAATACCTTAGGTACAAAGCCCTCCTCAGAGCTAATCTCATTTTGGCTACAATATGCCAAACATTGAGCCGTTAATTGTGCTTTGATACCGATGTCATCACTAAGGATAGCTTGTTCTAAAAGTAGATAAAAATTCATACAAAGATTATAACCAATGCAAATTAAAATACAGCCTATGGGTGCAACCCAAACCAACTGCTACATTGTCACCATAGAAGGAAAAGACTTCATCATAGACCCTGGTACCGATGCTACTAGATGGGTCTTAGCCAATGTGAGTAACCCCGTAGCCATACTCAACACCCACGGACACTTCGACCATGTATGGTCAAACCACGAACTACAAGAAAAGCTCCAAATCCCTCTATACTGCCCCCAAGGAGATACATTCTTACTACAAAAATGCCCCTTAGGACAATCCGTACCTCCTAGTACCCCTGATTATGAAATCATAGGCGACAAAACAATACTTATTCAAGGTATTCCTATACATTATAGACATTTCGCAGGACATACCCCTGGTTGTTCTATTATAGAAATCCAAGACGTATGGTTCTCAGGAGATTTCCTCTTCCAACAATCCATAGGCAGATGGGATTTCCCCTTTTCAAGTGGAGAGCAGATGGTAAAAAGTTTGGAAAAAGCCATGAAAATCGAAGGAGACTACACCATCTACCCAGGTCACGGACTCAGCACCACCCTCAAAGCCGAGCAAAGAGTCATCCCCTATTGGATTGAGCAGGTGAAGGATACGCTTTGATGAGATATAGATATAGGCAGACCTCTGTGTCCAATCCCAAGGAATTAAGCTTTTAGCTCTTGGGAAGTGAGGTTTTAACCTCGCCAAATACCCTACCGACGCTAAAGCATCGGTTCCAAAAAATTAAATAAATTCCTTAATACATTGACCTTGCCCATGTATTTGCCCTTAATATCAGATAAAAACCCAATATTCACAATACACCCAAAGGGTAGAGACACTGCTCTACCCCTACCAGAGCAAAAGAAATCAAATCACTGTCCGTCTCTTACACACCTAACACAATTACTATTTGATTTACCGCTATTGTAGTCATAGCCATTGGAGAAATAGACTCCCAACGCATTCGAACTACGATAGACATAAGTAGTTGATGACCAATAAAAGCTAGTAGATACATGAGAGAATCCACTATTTAAGGCAAGATCAAACTTTTCTCTATTGGCTAGGTAATAGAGTTCGTTGAAGCTAGGTAAATGCCAATCGTCATAGCCTCCAAGTGTAGAAGCCTCACAATAGGCAATGGCATTCGCCCAAGTTTGGGTTTGGTTTGAAGTATTGCTATCATCTTGCCATATCAAATTGGTTTTGGTATCTAGTACCACCTCTTTTGTATTGTCTCTTATAAATTTAGCGTTGGCTACGCCAATGAGTAAACATAAGATTAATAGTTTTTTCATCATTTAATTCTCCTATTTTAAAATTTTTAATTGTCCGTAGGGGCAGACCCATGTGTCTGCCCTTGATATGTGATAAAATTCCAATATTCATAACACACCCAAAGGGTAGAGACACGGCTCTACCCCTACAAGAGCAAAAAAAATCAAATTACTATCCATCTCTCACACACCTAACATAATTACTATCATCCTTAGGATCCTTACTATCAAACCCACCACTAAAAATAGCACCCCACGCATCAAAATTATCATAGGCTATAGAGTAACAGACCAATAAAAACTTGTATTGGTATTTGTAAAGAGTGGGTTAATAGCAGGATTAGCTCTGCCATTGTCAATGATAGACACTAGCTCATCTATGCTTGGTAGTCTCCAATGTGTACTGTCATTACCCAAATCTAAGCCCTCACAATAAAGTATGGCATTGGCATGGGTATAAGTATTGTTATCATCCTCTTGTTGCCATATTAGCCCTGTATTGATGTCTGTGATTGTACCATCGCCATTGTCTGTATAGGCTTGTGTGCGTCCTCGGCTTAGGTTTGCATCATCATAGTCAGCGTAGCTCGTGGTTTGTCCTGTATTAATACGTGAGAACTTATTGATGGATTCTATCTCTCTAGCTATCTCTACTCCTGCGTTGATAGAGATGTTGGTATCTTTGAGTATCTCACTAGCACTTTCAAAAAGCACTTCATATCTAAACCAACTACTATTGTAATCTTCTGATTGAACGACTATAGTCTCCCCACCACTAAACACAAAACTACCATTATCTGCTGATATTAATGTAGCATTAATATCTCTATCAAAATAAATTTGTAAACTGTCATCATTGCTATCTGCTGTAGCATTGTCATCATACACAGCCGATGAGATATTGACATCATTAATGCTAATATTTATCTCTACATTCTGACTATACCCAGCGTCATTATTGGCTCTGACTTCTAGTATATATGTAGCTGTAATCTCATAGTCTAGTGCTACTGTGCTACGAATCTCTCCATTGGCATTGACTTCAAAGCTACTCGTATCATTGAGTTCAAAACTTATAATAGAGGTATCTCCTTCATCGCTTACCGTGACTAAGCCTATCTGCGTACCCACCATCAGCGTCTCGTCTATAGTGATATTTAATGCTGTTAGTGTCGCTACAGTCTCTGCTACATTTCTAATAGTAATCGTCACTTATTGCGTAGAGATATTTCCCTTATCATCAGTAAAGGTCGCTAAGAAAGTATAAGTAATGCTAGCACTCTCATAATCAGGAGGAGATACAAAAGTCACGACTCCTGTCGTTGAATTAATATCAAACAAAGTACTATTGCCTTCCGAGATACTATAAGGAGTAAAATATAAATAACTTCCAAAGGGCAACCACAAGGGATTGCCCCTACACGATGTTATTTCGTAGGGGTATCCCCTTGTGGGTACCCTAAAATTTGGTTTTAATTTACTTCTATTCCTAAGTGATATTCCCATCATCTGTGGCTTCTAAAATAATTGCCCCTAGTTGATTTTCATCTACTGTAGCATTGTTATCAGAAGTGATATTTGGGGCTGTGGTATCAGAGGAATCTAATAATATATAATTTGTAATAATACCTAGTACGGAATAGAGTTGCATCTTGGTCAAAGTAGATTCAGCCGATACATTTTGCGTAGCAAACAGAAACAAGAAGAGCATGAGAAGTTTTTTTAGATGATAAGATGATAATACGCTACTATTATTTAAATTTATATCCGTAGGGGCAGACCCATGTGTCTGCCCTTGATATGAGATAAAACCCCAATATTCAAAATACACCCAAAGGGTAGAGACTCTACCCCTAAAAAATAACCATTACGGATTTATCTGCTCCACATGGTCGCCTTGTTGGGTGAGGATACTATAGCCTTTTTTGAGGGATTGTGTAAGTTCTTCATTGCTTATGATACACAGTCCTAATACGAAAACTTATACCCTCGTCTTCGTACCGTATGTATCACTTGGAAGCCTAAGATGCTTTTTAGGCGTTTACGAATTTGATTGATGGCTACTTCGACGGTGTTGTCACTGACGTATTCGGGTTCTTCCCATAATGCGTTGATGATTTCGTCTTTGGAAAATACACGTTGTTTACGCAGTGCTAAATAGGCTAAGATATCAAAGGTTTTGCCGTTGAGTGAGACAATTTTTTCGTCATATTCTATCTTTTTGTTGGCAATGTCGATGACGAGCTTATCAATATTGACGTGCGTACCAAAAAGGTGTCTCATATTGGCAAGTACCCGTGCTGCGATAAGGTCTGCATGTTCACAATGCTGATAGATGACATCATCTACACCCAAATTGAAGAACCCTGCTTGTGCTTGGGGATTGGATGTCAAAATCATAATCTTCGTTTCACTCTTTTTCTTTTTGACTTCATTGACATAACGCTCCAACGAAAACTTGACACCTTCATCTACAATCATGACTAGCTCATAATGCCTAAAATCTGTGAAGTTGGTGGCATCATACATATCTTTTGCATTATCGACAATACAAATAAAGTATTCCCCTAGCTCTTTTTCAAACTCTTTTACATATTCGTCGCCGAACCCTACTGTTAATATTCTCATTTTAATCCTCGTTGATAACATAAGTATATTTATAACAGAATATACCTTGTTTAAAAATAAAACGGCTCTTATTTGATTGCTTTTATGTAAACTCTTTGGGGTGCAGGATAACCTTCGACTGTTTTACTACTATCTTCGGGGTCCAAAAAATCTTCTAGACTTTGTCCGTCTATCCATTGTGTCTTACGTTGTTCGTCTGCATTGGTGATACTCGTCTCCAATATCTCCACACTTGTAAACCCTGCACGATGACACCAATTGGACAAAGCAGATATCGTAGGGACAAAATAAATATTGGGTATCTTAGAATAACGCCCTTTAGGAGTCAAGCATATTTCACCCTCACCCTCTATCATAAAGGTATCCAAAATAAGCTCTCCACCCGTATGCAAACCCTTAAACAGTGACTTTAGCATTGCTATAGGGTCAGAACGGTGATACAGCACACCCAGACAAAACAAAGTATCAAACTTATGCTCATAAAACGCCACATGTTCCACACCCAGTAGCTCATACTTGATATCAGACTGTACAAAATGATTGATAAAGGCAAACTGTGAATAATACACGGCAGAGGGGTCAAACCCTATGAGCTTTTTGGGTGCATGATTAAGCATACGAAAGAGATAATAGCCGTTATTACAGCCAATATCACCCACGACTTTGTCTTTGAGATTGAAGTGGGGTTCGAGTAGATTGTATTTGATTTGGCTTTGCCATTCAGAGTCGATACAAAGGCTTCCTACATCAAAAGGTCCTTTTCTCCAAGGTTTCATAAGCACTGCGGTATCAAATATCTGCTTTTCTTGCGTAGTAGTCAGAGAAGGTAGAACTATCTCTATACTGTCCCCTAATTTGACCTCAATATCTTTATACTGAGGTAATTTTCCAATGGCTTCTTGCAAAGGCACAATATTTTTCCAAGTCAGCCATTTTTGACGTGCTTCGCGTATCTGTGCTAAATCCATCTATTTTTTGATATACGCTTTTTTTATCTTCTGTTCAAAGATGGGTTTATTGCTTCCCCTAGACACAGAAACATTTTCTATTTTTTGTGCGATGTCTTGACCCTTGATGACTTCACCAAAGATAGTATGCTTACCATTGAGCCACATAGTAGGTGCTAAAGTGATAAAAAATTGGCTACCATTGGTGACGGGTCCACGGTTTGCCATAGCCAAGATAAAAGGCTTATCAAAGACAACATTAGAAGCAAACTCATCTTTGAAATCTTTCTTCCAAATAGACTCTCCACCTGTACCTGTACCCGTTGGGTCTCCACCTTGAATCATAAATCCTTTAATCACTCTATGAAAAATCAGTCCATTATAATAACCATTTTTCACATGTGTCATGAAGTTTTCTACAGCGAGAGGTGCTACTTTGGGATAGAGTTTAATTTCTATCTTGCCTACATTGGTTTCCAATATCACAATAGGGTTTGAAGCCTGTGCTTGAAGTGTAAGACCTATAAACAATAAGCCTAATAATAATTTGTTTAACATGTTTTTTCTCCATTTATATATATGATTTATATTGTATCGCGATTTACATTTATTTTGCATAACTCATCGCTCTGAGTTCACGAATAACATTGACTTTGATATCCCCAGGGTATTGGACTTTGGCTTGTATCTCTTGGGCTATTTCTTTGCTTAGTAGTACCGATTCGTTGTCTGACATTTTTTTGGCATTGACGATGACGCGTATCTCTCGTCCTGCGTTGATAGCATAGGCTTTGGTCACAAATTCTTTGGACAAGGCAATAGATTCTATCTCTTTGACACGCTGGGTAAAGGTCTCTTGCACTTCTCTCCTAGCCCCTGGACGTGCAGCTGAGAGTTTGTCTGCGGCACACACCGCTGCTGATTCTACAGAATCTGGTTCTTCATAGCCATGATGTGCATAAATCGCATTGATGATTGTGGGATGTTCTCCATGTTTACGACAAAGTTCCACCCCAATATCAACATGAGAACCACCCAAATCTTGTGTCAATGCCTTGCCAATATCATGTAAAAGTCCAGCCCTAAGTGCCAACTTCTCATCTCCACCCATCTCTGCTGCCATCACACGTGCGAGTTTGGCAACTTCAAGCGTATGCGCTAAGGCATTTTGCCCATAACTGGCACGATATTTCATGCGACCCAAAAGATGTACCAACTCTTCTGCCATAGGAAAAATACCCAAGTCAATCAGTAGATTTTCACCTTCAGCATAGGTTTCTGCTTCAAATTCTTTTTCTACTTTTTCACATATCTCTTCGATACGCCCTGGATGAATACGCCCATCTTCAATCAACCTCTCTATCACCCTTGTAGCAATGGCTCTTCTATACAAGTTAAACGAACTGACCAATATCACTCCAGGGGCTTCATCAATGACAATATCCACACCCAAAAGCATCTCTAGGCTTTTGATATTACGCCCTTCTTTACCAATAATACGTCCTTTATGGTCATCACTAGGAAGATGGATAAAGTTCACAAGCCTCTCTCCTGCAAAATCTCCTGCAAAACGTGTGGTCGCTTGTGCCAAAATATAATTGGCTTTGCGTTCCCCATCGACTTTGGCTTCTTGCTCATATTTACGCACAATAGAGGCTACCTCAGCACGACTTTGCTCTTTGACCTTTTCCAAAATATACGCTTTGGCTTCTTCTTTGGTAAAAGAAGCACAGTGTTCCATCGCCTCAATCGCCCTAGCAATCGCTTCTTGCTTTTTAGCTTCCAAACGCTCTATTCTTGCTTCTTCTTCTAGCAAGTTACCCTTTAACGCTGTCAAATCTTTGGCTTCTTTACTCAGTGCTTTACGCTCCAATATCGTATTACGATGCTCTTGTTCTAAGACCGATTCACGCGCTTCATAGAGACGTTCTTGTACCAGTCGTTCTTCTCGTATCTTCATTTGAGATGAGTGACACAAGACAGTTGATTCTTCTTCTATCGCTTTGGCTTTTGCCTTCGCTTCCAATTCTAGGTGAGCAAATCTATTGCGTGTACTTTTTTTTGAGCCATAGGTATCCTATACCTATACCCAATACAACCCCTGCCGTAGCAGAAGTGGCGATGGTCATTCCCAACATTTTTATTCCTTCACGTTTTGCTTGTAAATACTATATCTGCTTGAACATCATAATGATTGGTTACAAGTGTTTTGCTATGACACAGTTTACGCGATACAAAAACGATTTCTTTTATATTTTTATTATTTTTTTCAAAAAAACGGTCATACATACCCTTGCCAAAGCCCACACGTCTAAGTGTATCATCGACTCCGACTATAGGCACGATAGCCATATCAATTATTTTTCGTCTATATTGTTTTGAATTGTTTGGTTCTTTGACCCCAAAACGCTTACGCTGTAGAGGCAATCTGTATTTTACCAAGCTAAAACTTTTACCTTCCATAAAAGGCACATAGAGTTGTTTTTTTTTCTCTGCGTAGTTTCAAAATAAGAGGATAAAGGTTCACTTCAGTCTTTAGTGGTAAATACAGCATCATACTTTGGGCATTTTGTGCTTGGATATAAGCATAAAGTAACGTCCTTATGGCATGGTCTTTGACATAAGCATTGTTCTTAGAAGCTTTTTGCAATACTTTAAGACAGTGCTTTCTAAATTGATTTTTATACGCTGATTTATCCATACTACTACCTTTTAATGCTCTTTTGCTATAATCACGGCTTCAAGACTCTAGGAAAGGTACTATGTGCATCACATCCACGCTTTCTTTATACTCATACTACTTTTTATCTTTACAGCCTGTGAAGACAAAACACCCAAGAATTATACTAGCCACGATACTCTAACTACCCAAGCACCTACCTTAAGTGATACCTTTATACTAAGCAATAATGCAGGAGACATCTATACCGTCACGGTATCGAACAAAAAAGTCACCTTCAAAGAAAGTATGAAAGCCATTACCCTACTCTCCTTTTTTGCCACATGGTGTCAACCTTGCTTACACGAAATCCCTGACCTCAATGACCTCTACTACAAATACCAAGACAAACTCTTACTCGCCTCCATACTCATCCATGACCCTATAAGTAAACAAGCCTTAGAAAACTTCACACAAGCACAGCAGATACAACACTATGTATCTAACAGTATCCAAAACAATGATTTTGCCCAACTCATCTCCAAAACCCTCCAACTCCCCAAGAGGTTTTCTATTCCTCTGACGGTGATGTATGTAGAAGGAGAGTATTTTACCCACTATGAAGGGAATGTCCCTGTAGAGATGATAGAATATGACATAGACCAAGCACTTCAAACTTTGGAATAAAACCTTTACAACAGTTTTACCCATGAAGCTATGATGTCCTTTAAGTGTGAGATTGAACTTGCTTGTAGAGGTGTGTTAGCAAATACACCCTACGCAAAAGCTTCTGTAACAAACCTTTTTTAAGCTCATTTATCTAAACCATTTACTTCTAAAAGTACCAATAATTCATTTTCAGATAAATTTTCTTTTTGAGTTTTAGAGTATATTGTCATAAGAAAAACCTTATTATCGTCATCTACAAAATAGTAAACAACCCTAAATCCTCCACTCTTTCCAGTAGGAGTAGAAGAATTAGTAACTCTTATTGTAATATTTGTAAATCAAATTTTATATTTTTTGGCTAGTTTTTTTAATGTTATAGAAAATGTTGGTAAAGCTACAAGGTTATAGTTCATCTAGTAACTCATCAAGTGTTTGTAGTTTATCAGCCTTTTTTGGGTCATCCAAAACTTCTTTTAACTCTTTACACGCTGTATCAAATTCATCATATAACTTTTGAGCTTCTTGTTTTTCCATATACGACTTAATAGACTCTATAATAATATCTGTTCTATTTAGATTATACTCTTTTGTACACTCATCTAATTGCTCTACTAAATAGACGGGTAATCTAAGCCCTACTTGTGACTCAAGTTCAAGATGATAAAGATATTGATAGTAATTCTCAAATTTAATTTGTTTTAAAGAATATTCTGTTATATTCCGTCCAACAAAATATATTAGGAACAAACCATGAAAAAATTAACCACCCTACTAAGCCTAGCTACGGTACTTGCTATCGGGGTATCAGCCTCTTCTCTTGAAGATAGAGTCACAGCATTAGAAGCCCAAAACGAGGTTCTAGCCGAAGAGATATTGGCATCGCAATCAGATGGATTTACAGCTATTGATACAGATAAATCGTATAATGGTCTAGGCACAGCTGCGTCTAAAGTGTATTATTCTAAGAACCCTCTTTCTCTTGGTGGTTATGGTGAGATGTATTATGCCAAACCAGAAAATAGTGATGATTATGCTGATGTCTATCGTTTTATCACCTACTTTGGATACAAATTCAATGATTGGATTATCTTGAATAGTGAGCTAGAGTTTGAACATGGTGCCAATGCATCATCAGGTGGTAAAGTTGTTGTTGAATTTATGTACCTTGACTTCTTGCTTCATACTCATGCGAACTTAAGGTTTGGTAATGTACTTGTGCCTATGGGGCTTATAGGGTTGAGACATGAACCTACTTTGTTTAACACTGTACAGCGTCCAGAAGTAGAAAAAAAGCTTATTCCTAGTACATGGCATGAAAATGGGGCATTGGTGTATGGACGTGTAGATTCTGTAGGGTTAGAGTACACAGCAGGGGTGGTCAATGCACTTAACCTCAACAATGAAAAGACTGCTTCTGCCAATAATGGTTGGATACGAGATGGCAGACAAGGGGCATCGAAAGAATCACCTTTTGACCCAGCGTTTGTAGGTCGTGTAGATTATACAGGAGTCAATGGCTTAGTAGTGGGTGCTTCTTTCTATTTTGCAGAAGGTTCAAACCTCAAAGATGATGCAGAAAATGATGTATCGGGACTGAGTACAACGATGTTTGATATTCATGCACGTTATGAAAGTGGTGCATTTTCTGCCTATGGACTCTATACCAAAACTATCCTAGACGGAGCAGAAAATATCAGTAATACTGCTGTAGAAGAAGCTTCTGGATATTATGCCAATGTAGCGTATGACCTTAGTGAGATAGTAGGCATAGAATATAAGTTCCCTATTTTTGCACAATATCAAAGTTATAATCCCGTAGAAAGTACCGTAGATGGACTCAATCAAGAGAAGTATCAGACAGATATTGTTACAATGGGACTCAACTTTTTCCCTACAGACCAAACGGTACTTAAGATGGATTATACTATCAAAGAAGTCAATGGTATTGATTCAGAAGATATATTCTCTATTGGTTTCGGGTTTATTTTTTAGCATTACTGTCACGCATAAAGGAATTTCATCAAAATATTTATATTATGGCAACGTCTCTTCATCCTTACCGTACTTAGCTCCCTATTTTCTTGGGGTCAAGTCACGGTAGATGAAGTGATTCATGCCTCTTTTGACAACGTATCAAGTATCAAAGCCAAACGCCTTATCTTGACAGCTACACAGTTTACACAGATACAAAACCAAGCCAAAAGTACGGTGCGTACCAAAATCTATCGTTATTATGAGATAATGCGTGGGGCTAAGCGTGTGGGGGTAGCTGTACTCATTAGCCGTAAGGTACGCTCCAAAAAAGCCACCATACTCTATGCCTTTGATAATAAAGCACAATTGATATTTACCGAGATTATGGCATTTGCCGAACCTCCTGAATTTATCCCTTCTCCTATATGGATGAGCCAACTCCAAAAACAAAAAGCTTCTGCTAGACTCATGGTAGGCAAAGATATTCCTACTATCTCAGGGGCAACGCTTTCAGCACGTTGTGTCAGTGATGCAGCACGAATCGCACGAGCGATTTATCAAATAGCGATACAGTAGTTTTTATGAAATTCTTGGTAAGCAAAGATACAAAGCCTTCTCCTTTGCTCAAAATGTTGATGGCAGGGGTCACCTTGGCGATACTCTTTTATCTCCTCCTTGATATTCTTTTACATGGCTACCTTTTGGGGGATACGATTAGTAATATCCAAGCCACACTCTTTGGGGATGAATCTCAATTTATAGAGCCTATCTTACTAGAGACTTTGTTACTTCAAGTACATATTGATTGGTTTATGACTTTGTTTACGGTGATGATACTCTCTTCTATTTATATTCGTTTTTATGCCATGCACAAGAGTACCCCCTATTTTGTGCATCTGCTATTGTTGACATCGCTTCTGAGTCCTCTACTCTTGCTTCTCGCCTTCTTTACTGTAGAATGGCTAGTCTTATTATGGATAAGTTGCTTTTTTTTGTGGCATGGCTTGGCTTTGCTTATGGCTATTTTGATACTAGGTCTATTCTTACGATGAATTTCTTGCTACTGTATACCCTGCCTATTCGTTATATGATACTCTTTAGCTTGGCTATCTTCTCTTCTGGTGTTTGGCTGTTTATACTCTCTAGCGATACACCCAAAAGTATGCACAATATCATAGAAATCGCCACACCTCACCTCTTTGCTATGGGGGCTTTGCTATTTTTGTTGGCACACTTCTTGCTTTTTTCTACACTCCTTAGCCAAAAGAAAGCCCTCGTGCTTGTCGTAGTGACTTATGGCTTACTCTTTGTCAATATTTTTGCTTATTTTTTGATTGATACCTTAGGTATCGCACCTTTATGGCTAAAGTACATAACTTTAGGAGGATTTGGCTCATGCTTCGTACTACTCTTGGGATTGCTTTGGTTTTCTGTCTAAATACTCTATGGTGATTAACCCTTGGGTATTTCCCGAATAAATATCTCCTTCTTTATCTACCAAAATAAAGCCTATCTCTGTATGTCTAGCCAAAAATGCCAAAGCTATGGATTTGGGCATCACAGCAATAGCAGTACTCAGTGCATCTAGTTTGGTATTATTGTCTAAGGCAAACAAAGAAACAGAAACAAAATCTTTGCCTTGGGTCTTGGTCTTGGGATTGATGAGATGGTGATGGTCTTGGCTATGGGCATAGCGTCTATATGTCCCTGAAGTAGAGAGAGAGAGGCTCTGTTTTTGACTTGTGACTTTGGCAAAGGTAGCCTCTGTAAAGGGGGATTGTATCTCTATGCTACAAGAATGCAAACAATGTATATCCCCACTCAAAGCCAAGATACCTTCGGTAATATTGGCTTCTTTTGCCAAATGTACCAATGCATCAATCCCATACCCTTTGCCTATGCCTCCCAAATCTAAAGTGACACGCTTAGGGGTACGAATATGTGTAGCATTCATTTCTATTCCTTTGATATCTATATAGGCATGAGAGAGTGCTTCTTGGGAGGGAATACCTATATTTTCTTCTCCAAAATGATACAAGTCTTTGGAAATCGTACCAATACTAATATCAAAATACCCCTCACTCTCATGATATAAGGCTTGAGCTTGTTGTAAAACCTCTACAAGGTCAGCGTCTATAGGGATTTGATGTTTGAGGTTTAGCTGTGCCAATGTTGCCAAGGGATTATACGAAGAGAGTGCGTTTTCTATCTCTTGAAGACGTACAAACATAGGGGTCATATACGGTGCATCTTTGGCAGTCAAAGACAGTGAGGCAAAAGTCCCCATAATCACTTGCGTCCGTGTCTGCAATAGAGGATTGGCTAGGATAAATGAAGAGAGTAAAAGTACCAAAAGTACGGTAGCATATATTTTCATACAAGACTATACAAATTTTTAACTCTTATTGTGTTTAATTTGGTTATGATTTTATCTTATTTTTACAAGGAGCGTAGCATTTTTAATTTATTCAAAAAAGTCTTAGGTAGAACCAATACAGCTATCAAAGAAGTAGCACCCAAAAAACGTAAAAGTATTTCAAAAGAAGACTTTGAAGATATTTTACTCGAAGCAGATGTCCATTATGATTTGGTCGAGCGTCTCTTAGAATCTTTGCCTTCTAAGATTAATAAGATTCAAGCCTTTAACTCTATGATTACTATCTTTCAATACGATATTGACCTCAAAGCATCGACACAAAGTCCCTATGTTGAGATGATTATCGGTGTCAATGGAGCAGGAAAGACTACTACGATTGCTAAACTGGCTTACCTCTATAAGAGCCAAGGCAAAAAAGTTATCTTGGGTGCAGGAGATACCTTTCGTGCAGCAGTATCGCACAGCTTACACAGTGGGCAAAACGCTTGGAGATACCTATTGTCTCTACCCAACAAGGGCATGACCCCTCGGCTGTGGTCTATGATACGATACAATCAGCCATGGCTAAAAATGCTGACCATGTCATCATAGATACAGCAGGACGCTTACATACCCAAGTCAACCTCAGTGAAGAACTCAAAAAGATGATACGCATCGCAGGAAAAGCCAAAGCAGGTACACCTCACCGTAAATTGCTTGTCTTAGATGGTACGCAAGGAAGCTCTTCTATCAACCAAGCGAAGGCTTTCAATGAAATGATTGGTATAGATGGTATAATCATTAGCAAATTAGATGGTACAGCCAAAGGTGGCTCAGTCTTTAGTATTGCCGATGAACTCAAAATGCCTATTTTGTATATAGGTACAGGAGAAAAACCTGAAGATTTGATTCCCTTTCAACCTAATGACTATATCTATACCATTTTAAATGAGATTTTTATCTAGGGGATAAAGTATTATGAACCATTATCTACACCGTGTTTTTACCTTACTTCTGCCTATTAGTGTCGTAGCTACCCTATTAGCACTCTTTTATTTTCAAAATAAGTATGGCTATGGTATTTCCCAAACTTTCCCTCTAAGTATGCTCACAGGATTTATGATAGGTGGGGCTATTTCACTTTTCTTAGCACTCCTTACTTCTACCAAAAAAGCCCCTCTAAGACGAGACCTCTCCAAAAGACGAAACAAAGAACAAGCTATTCCTAGTAGTGTAGCACCTATAATTACCCAAGTCACAGAAGTCAGAGGTACGAGTTTGACAAAAAAACCAAAATCATCATCCAAAAAAGAACGCTTGATGTTACTGATGGACAGAGAATTGGTCTTTCATCTGGCACTACAAAGTATTCAAAGCCAAGCTATCGGTACAGTCATAGAAAGTAAAAATAAAGAAGGTAAGATAAGTATGCAAAGCCAAGGAGAGCGTATTACTATAGCTATCACGGCACTGACACGACACACAGCCCAAATCATACTCAAAAGTACGCACACTTCTAACAAGATTGCCAAAATAATTGCGTCTATTAAACGTACAGAATACAGCTTGTTAGACTATCAAGCCTCACTCAATCCAAAGCACTCTCTATAGCTACTTTCGAGATTGCGTTTATCTTTATAATCAATCAAATCGCCTACAACAATCGTCACTTCTTGTTTGAGATGCTTGTCTGCTAAAGAAGCAGAGAGTACTGCATTCGCATGGGTCTTAATATACAAAGGCAATATCGAAATACGGTTTTTTAGAGCAATAATACGAGCACCTTCTTTAAACATAGTCAAAGACTCCGTACCTTTATTACGCGTACCTTCAGGAAAGATAAAAATAGACTCTTTACGCTTGACAGCTTCTTTGGTTTGGGCAAAAAACCCTGACATTTGATTTTTCTCTCTGTCTAAGAGTATAGACCCTGCATTACGCACAAAAAGCCCAAAGAAAAAAGAATTATACAACTCTTTTTTAGAAATCCAAGGTCCAAAAATATTGGTAGCTTTCAATGCCACCTCAACAATCGGAGGGTCAATCACACTTTTATGATTGATTAACACAAGATATTGTCCCTCTTGAGGTAGTTTTTCTTCATTTTCTATCACTACAGAGATATTTAATGCTTCTAACTGTGCCATAGAATACCCTAAACGCAATCGCTTTATCTCCATAGGGTCTTGTATTTTTCGCAAACGAAATCCAAAACTATTGATAAGATATAGTCCATATATCCCCTGTTTTATTGCATTAAAAGTCATCTTTTTCCCTCGTAATTTATCAGTAAAGGAAGTATAACTAAATAGAGATAAAAGTGCTAGTTTACTTTCATTTACCAATCATTAGCTATTCATTTGGTTACGAAGGTTAAACTGTTATCATATCAATCATACACAAAGGATTTCACATGAACAAAACCTATACACTTATTGCCCTAGCTGTACTTAGTAGCCAAACACTTTACGCGTATGAAGACAGACCAGAACCATCAGCTCAAGACGTTTCAGGTCAAGACTTTCATGCCAAGATATTGCAAAAGTTTGATAAAGACCAAGACAATCAAATCTCCAAAGCCGAAGCACCCAAAAAAATGAAACAACGCTTTTCTCACCATGACCTTGATGGAGATGGCTATATTGCAGGGGCTGAATTGGATACTCTGCCCAAACGTAAACACAAAAACGGAAATAAGGGGAATAAGGGGAACAAATGTCAAAAAAAACATAAAGGTCAACAATGACCCATATTCTCATGATAGAAGATGACCCTGATTTCTCTGTATTTTTGGGAGATTATTTGGCACGATACAATATGAAAATTACCAATTATCAAGACCCTTTTTTGGGTCTTTCTGCTGGGATTGAAAAGTATGATATTTTGATTTTGGATCTTACTTTACCTGATATGGATGGCTTGGATGTCTGCAAGGAAGTCTCTAGCAAATACGACATTCCTATCATCATCTCTTCTGCCCGTTCTGATGTTACGGATAAAGTGATGGGGCTACAAGTTGGTGCTGATTATTATCTTCCTAAGCCTTATGACCCCAAAGAGATGTATGCCGTAATACAAAGCCTACTACGACGCAATAAAAAGCTCACCGTTCCACAAGAAAGCAGTGACTTTAGCTATGATATAGCCTCTCATAAGATTCTCTTTAAATCCCAAGAACTCGAACTCACACAAGGTGAATATGAACTCCTTTTAGCACTACTTCAAGCCAAAGGTTCTGTACTATCACGAGAACAAATTGTCCATGCCTGTGAGAGCCTAACCGATAGCTATAGTAAGAGTATTGATGTGATGATAGGTCGCATACGCCACAAACTTTGCGAACCCTCACGACATCCTAGATACCTACACTCCATACGGGGATTAGGCTACAAGCTCACCCCATGAATATACACTCACTTCGAGCCAAAATCACCGTTATATTTATGCTCTCTTTTCTCTCTATTATAGGGTTTTTATTTTTTTATATCCACAATATAGACCAGAGCATCCAAACTAAAGTCACCTTACAATACAAACACTTTTCTGACTATTTTCGTGAGAGCCAGATACCAAGAGATGCTATCGAACCCTATCTCGAAAGTTTTGGTTTTAAAGCAGATAAAAATGCCCGTACCATCATGTCACAGGGGCAAATCATCGCGGATGCAAGAGGCTATCAAGTCTATCTCTATAAACAAGGCTATTATTACCATGTTCAACGTAAGGGCTACCGTAAGTTGTTTCACGATTTGAATGATTATACGCCCAACAGTAGCTTTTATCTGCTTTTTGGCTTTATACTTTTGTCTTTACTTTTTACCTATCTATGGCTACTCAATAGTCTCAAACCTCTACATATCCTCAAAGAAAACATCAATAAATTTGCCAATGGAGAGGTCAATATAGACTGCAAAAGTAGCAAAAAAGATGAAATTGCTATCGTCTCCAATGCCTTTGACCATGCCGTCACAAAAATTGGACTGCTCCTAAACTCACGACAACTCTTTTTGCGAACGGTAATGCATGAGCTTAAAACCCCTATTGCCAAAGGCAGAATCGTTTGTGCATTACTAGAAGATGAGATACAAGAAAAAAGGCTCATATTTATCTTTGAAAAATTGGAACAGTTGATTAATGATTTTGCCAAAGTAGAAGAGATTGTCTCCCACAACTACACCCTACAAAAGCAACACTATGCACTCCCTACCCTCATAGACAAAGCCATAGGGATGCTTTTAATAGATAATATAGCAGACAAAATCACCCTAAAGTCACAGAGCCAAAGAAGTATAGAAGTTGATAGTGCCTTGTTTACCATGGTTATTAAAAATCTTCTTGATAATGCTCTTAAATATGCCAGTGACCACAAAGCGATTATCATTAGCGATACCCATTCGGTAGCCATTCATTCCAAAGGCAAAGTATTATCGCAACCTATAGAATCGTATTTCAAACCTTTCCACAATGAAATCAATATGCAAAAACAAGGCATGGGATTAGGACTTTACATCGTTAAGTCTATTGTAGATATGCATTCGATGGATTTAGAGTATAATTATAAAGAAGGTCACAATATATTTACCATCTATTATGCAAAGGATACACAATGAAAGAAATACTAAAACAAACATTTGAAGTCAAAAATGTAAAATGTGGAGGCTGTGCCAACACCCTCAAAAAAGCACTCCTACAGGATTTTGGAGAAATTACCGTCAACCTTGATGTGGAACCAAGACAAATCACCCTTGGTATAGAAGAAGCAGACATAGCCTCACTACAATCTAGCCTTCGTACCTTGGGATACCCTCTTACCAGTGATACCCTAAGTACCTTTGAAACCATAGGGACAACAGCCAAAAGCTTTATCTCTTGTGCCAAAGGCAAACTAGACAAATAAAGGCTATTTACTTTCATTTACTCTAAGTTTACTTGTCATTGTATTCTTAGCGATACAATAATAGTACATATAAAGGCATACCTTTCTACACAACTAACTCAAAAGAAAAAGTGCTATTATACAAGTAAAAGAAAAGACATGAATAAAAGACTAAAAAAAGATATGAGAAGTTAGTAAGAGGTGAGATGAATACAAAACATAAAAGCCAAAGTGGAATGAACCTAGTATTGGAGACAGATGGATGGAGTCAAGTCCAAGCATCATGGCGATTTTATAATAATGAAGAAGTAACAATTCCCTCACTCAATGACCCCATCATAGCAGAGGTAGTAGAGGAAAGTAATAAAGAGTAGGTAACTATACCTTGGTAGCCTATGATTGGTCACATTTGGACTATAAAAAGCATACAAAGAAACAGGAACTTGTGACTAAGAATAAGAAAGGGAATGCGAAACAAATAGGCTATGATTTGCAAGGTTCATTGGCAATGGATGAGAAAGGAAATCCTTTGGGTGCCTTAGCCCAAAACTTGGCAACAAGTGAGAAGATATACTCCACTTATGATAGCAATATTGATACAAACTTAACGCATTTAGAGGAGTTGATTCAAAGAACTAAATACCTACGAGAAAATTATAAGTTTGAAAAAGAGTTGGTTGATATTATTGACCGAGAAGGAGATAGTGTAGCCTTAATGAGAGAGTATGAAGCTAATGGTTGGTGCTATCTGATTCGAGCTAAATCAAATCACAAAGTTTACCTGCCTGACGAGGATAGAGAGGTAAAACAAGGAGATTTGGCAAAAAGAATTAACGCTAGGAAGCTACCTTAAAACCATTAAATATAAAGTGGATAAAAAGATGCAAAAAGTGAAGATATTTGTCAATGAAATAGAGGTAACTATAAAAAGAGATGCCACCAAATCAGTACTTGACGAGGACGGTAAGCGAAAAACTATCTTCACAGCAGGAAAAAGTATTAAGGCAAGGTTTGTGGTGGAGAGATTGGTTGATGAAGACAATAATATTGTTGCCCAATGGATGCTTTTGAGCAATGTTCCCAAAGAGGTAACAGCCACAACTATTGGTACTTGGTATTATCATAGATGGAAAATAGAAAGCTATTTTAAACTTTTAAAATCTTCTGGATTTAATCTTGAAAGTTGGCAACAAGAAACTCCAATGGCTCTGTTTAGAAGACTTCTCGTGGTCTCGTATGCTACATTGTTTGTTTGGAAGATTGAGCGTTCGGAAGAGAAAAATTCTCCTGCTGTTAGAAAGTTTTTAGTGCAACTCTCAGGACGACTTATTGAAAAGAACAAAGAATTTACAACACCTGCTTTACTATCAGGTCTTTGGGTTTTTATGAAGATGATGAATGTTTTAAAGATCTACGATGTTGAATCTCTTTTTGCTTTTAAAGAGCAAATCGGGGATATGATGGGCATGGAACTTTGAGTTGTGTAGAAAGGTATGCTTTACGACATACCTTGTCTTCATCGGTAATCGATAATATATTCTATAACATCATCATGAGAGGTGACTGTTCCTGTAACTTAAGGTATATTGGCATCAGTTAGTAAGAGGTAAGATGAGTCATATCTGTAGGCCATATTGGAGTGATCTAGTAATGACAGATGGATGGGTCATGTCCACGTATGGCGATTTTACATTGAAGTGTAACAATTTACTCACGTCAATGTATCCCATCATAGTATCAGTAGTGATCGAAAGTATGATTAGTAGGTCACTATACCTCGTAGCCTATGATCGATCACATTTGACTATAAAACAGCATCAAGAGTAACAGAACTGTGACCTAAGAATAACAGAGGGAATGTAGACAGATCGGTTTGATACTCTAGGTATCACTAAAATCTATGAGACTAGGGATATCCACTGAGTGCTTAGCTTAAGATAGCTATATTTGAGGAAGGTATATTCCATTCTGCATAGCAAAGTAACAGAGTAAAAGAATAAAGGTAGCAGTTTGAATCATACCTTTCTACACAACTAACTCAAAAGAAAAAGTGCTATTATACAAGTAAAAGAAAAGACATGAATCAAAAGACTAAAAAAAGATATGAGAAGTTAGTAAGAGGTGAGATGAATACAAAACATAGAAGCCAAAGTGGAATGAACCTAGTATTAGAGACTGATGGATGGAGTCAAGTTCAAGCGTCATGGCGATTTTATAATAATGAAGAAGTAACAATTCCCTCACTCAATGACCCCATCATAGCAGAAGTGGTAGAGCAAAGTAACAAAAGAGCAGGTAACTATACCTTGGTAGCCTATGATTGGTCACATTTAGACTATAAAAAGCATACAAAGAAACAGGAACTTGTGACTAAGAATAAGAAAGGGAATGCGAAACAGATAGGGTATGATTTGCAAGGTTCATTGGCAATGGATGAGAAAGGAAATCCTTTGGGTGCCTTAGCCCAAAACTTGGCAACAAGTGAGAAGATATATCTCCACTTATGATAGCAATATTGATACAGACTTAACGCATTTAGAGGAGTTGGTTCAAAGAACTAAATACATACGAGAAAATTATAAGTTTGAAAAAGAGTTGGTTGATATTATTGACCGAGAAGGAGATAGTGTAGCCTTAATGAGAGAGTATGAAGCCAATGGTTGGTGCTATCTGATTCGAGCTAAATCAAATCACAAAGTTTACCTGCCTGACGAGGATAGAGAGGTAAAACAAGGAGATTTGGCAAAAAGAATTAACGCTAGGAAGCTACCTTAAAACCATTAAATATAAAGTGGATAAAAAGATGCAAAAGGTGAAGATATTTGTCAATGAAATAGAAGTGAATATACGAAGAGATGCCACCAAATCAGTACTTGACGAGGACGGTAAGCGAAAAACTATCTTCACAGCAGGAAAAAGTATTAAGGCAAGGTTTGTGGTGGAGAGATTGGTTGATGAAGACAATAATACTGTTGCCCAATGGATGCTTTTGAGCAATGTTCCCAAAGAGGTAACAGCCACAACTATTGGTACTTGGTATTATCATAGATGGAAAATAGAAAGCTATTTCAAACTTCTAAAATCTTCTGGATTTAATCTTGAAAGTTGGCAACAAGAAACTCCAATGGCTCTGTTTAGAAGACTTCTCGTGGTCTCCTATGCTACATTGTTTGTTTGGAAGATTGAGCGTTCGGAAGAGAAAAAATGCTCCTGCTGTTAGAAAGTTTTTAGTGCAACTCTCAGGACGACTTATTGAAAAGAACAAAGAATTTACAACACCTGCTTTACTATCAGGTCTTTGGGTTTTTATGAAGATGATGAATGTTTTAAAGATCTACGATGTTGAATCTCTTTTTGCCTTTAAAGAGCAAATCGGGGATATGATGGGCATGGAACTTTGAGTTGTGTAGAAA
>JAUZSQ010000028.1 GCA_030949325.1 Sulfurovum sp. | reverse complement strand
GCTATGGTTGCTAAGAATGAAGCGGTTACTTGTGTTTTTGGGAGTATGAATGGGGCTAGTGCTGTGGTCAGTGGTTTTTCTCCACATCTACAGCCGTATACGAATCTAACATTTTCTATGACTTGGAACTTTGCAGGTACTATATCGTATTGTTCTGATATTATCTCTTTTACTCTATGCATTGTATCACCACAACTACACACTTTCTCTTCATCACCTATATCGTGTTCTACTCGCACTCTTGGTAACTCCTTAGGTGGTGAAGTTCTTCCACCTTTCTTGCGTTTTAAATGTTATTTCAATCTCTTCATCTTCTACTACTTCGATACTCTCTGCATTGTCTTCAAATAGACTTGGCTGAGTAGAGTTTAGTTTTTCACTTTTGGAGGTAAATTGTTGGCGTATGAGGTAATCTATCTTTTCTTTTAGGTAATTTATTTCAATTTGTTGGATTTGTATTCTTTTCTCTTGAGTACTATTCTCTTGGGCTTGATTTATAATGGTTTCTTGTAGTTTTTCTATATTAATAAGTTCTATTTTCATAGTGGTATGATAGCTAAAACTACTACTATACTTGGTTAGTAAATCACTTTTTTATGTGATGTTTTTACTGCTTTTAACTATGTAGTAGTTTGCTTAATATTGGGTTGGTGGGGTTATTTAGGGGGTTACATATTATCAAGGATAGGTTTATCATATTCATCTATGAGAATAACCACTTTTTGAGTATACTTTTCATACGATTTACTAATCAAATCTGAAAAACAAATCGCATAATCGTAATCTTTTTCACAGACTATATCTAAGCGTTTTTGATTATCGTCCAATGCTTTGGTGAGAGAACCCATAAGCTCCTCCACACTCCCCACATTCCCAAAAGATATTTTTATCACTGGATATTGCGTCTCCCAATCCCATTTATCATAAATAGCCAAATCTTCAAAGAGTTCTTTGTTCCCCTCAAAGATATTGTGTAAAGTATCCATAAACAAAGACTTACCAAAGCGTCTAGGACGAGAGAGAAATATATAGCTATTATTTTCTATGAGTTGCAAAGCTATATCTGTTTTATCCACATAAAGATAGTTCTCTTGTTTATCTCTTATCTTTTTAAATGTTTGTATGCCTATGGGTAGCTTTTTCATGCTTGTCCTTTTCTACTTAGGTATTATTATATCATATTCAAAAACCAAGCCTCACACAAAGCTCTATACATTACTTTATACGCTTCTAATTTCTCTATAAAATAGCTTTCATCTCCAAAATAATCTTCTAATACTTTTTTATCTTCTTGCTCTGTTAGCTTAAATTCTATACTCATACAGGCTAAATCAAAATACACATCCATCCTCCCTGCGTATTCAAAATCTATACATTTTAGACTCTCCTTATCCCACAATAAATTTTGAGGATTGAGGTCATTGTGACATAGGGCATATTTGGGAGAGTAGGAGTTTATCGTATCTAGGGCTTCTGATATGGCTTGGCTATAGGGTGTGGAGAGTAATGTTTTGGGAGACATCAAGGGGTATTGGGTAGGGGATATTTCGATGCTATGTAGCGTTTTTATGAGTAATACCAATCGTTTTAGCTCTGCTTCGTCTAATGCTAGTTTATGATGCCCTTCTATAAATTCAAACACCATATACTGCTCACCCCTATCATAATAATGAAGCTTCGCCGTAAGTCCTTTTTGATAGGCTAGATGATGGCTATAGCATTCTAACTCTCTATCTATATCTTCTCTCAAAAGTTTACGCACTATATATTTGACCCCATCAGCGATGAGTAGATAGTTTTCATTACAATAGCCTTGATGCTCTAATCGTTCGCAGGAGGCTATTGTTTTATCGCTAAAGAATGGATGGGTTTTGAGTAGGTTTGTCATTGTCTTATAAATCCATTTCTTTCTGTTCATAATTTTACTATTATATCATTTTAAAGTAAAGTGTATATAATAGTCATATACAAAAGGTATAAAATGGAATTTGATTGTTTAGATACAGAAGCTGTGAGTGGTTTTGATTGGGATGATGGAAATGTCTATAAAAATGAAAAGAAACATGGCTTAAATTATAAGCTTATCGAAGAGATATTTTTTAATGAACCTTTACTCATAGTAGAAGACTTTCAACATTCAGAAGGTGAGTGTCGTTGTGTCGCCTATGGTAAAGATGATAAAAATAATAAAATAATGGTTGTCTTTACACTAAGAGATACAAGAATACGTGTTATTTCAGCAAGAGAAATGACAAAAAAGGAGAAAAACTTTTATGAAATCAACAAAAACAATCCCTACCTTTAATAATGAAGAAGAGGAACGAGTCTTTTGGGAAACAGAGGATACACTAGAGTATTTTCAACTATCAAAAGTACAGAAAGTACGCTTTCCCAATCTTAAAAAGACCACTAAAAGTATCTCTATACGACTACCCGTTGCAATGATAGATGAGCTAAAAGTCAAAGCCCATAGTATGGATATACCCTATCAATCCTTTATCAAAATACTTCTCAAAGAGGGGCTACATTCTCACTAGCCTATCATTTTCCATCATATACACCCCATTTGCAATACGGTCGCAATCTTCTTTTTCGTGGGTGACCATCATGGTGTGTAGGTGATGCTCTTGGGTGATTTTGGCTACGAGGTCTAGCATTTCTAGCCTTGTCTTGAGGTCTAGTCCTGAAAAGGTTCATCTAGTAAGAGTATTGGCTCTCTTCGTATCAAGACACGAGCCAATGCCACACGCTGTTGTTGCCCTCCTGAGAGTTCTGAGGCAATAGTATGTTCATAGGCTTCTAAGCCTACTTCTTTGAGGATGGCTTGGACTTTTTCTACCTCTTTTATACTGTCTTTGAGGACTTTACTTACACCTAACAAGATGTTCTTTTGTACGCTTAGATGCTCAAAAAGATTATGCTTTTGGAAGAGTATGCTCATCGGTCTTTGCTCTACATTCAATAATACTATCTCTTTATCATCCAAAGTAAGACTCCCTCCACAAGGCGTAATAAACCCAGCGATGATGTCCAACAAAGTAGACTTACCACTACCACTCTGCCCCAATATCGCTACAATCTCTTGGGGTTTGACTTCCATATTGTAGCTATAGAGTGGCTTTGTCTTGTCGTATTGGTAGCTAATCTTAGTAATTTTGAACATGTTTACTCCTAAATAGTATCGGCACAAATACAAAAACCAACAACACAATCACAAGCAATATAAGTGCCACGCCTGATGCGTCGCTAGTACGGTATGACCCCATGAGTTGGTATAAGTACCATGGTAAGGTGCTAAATGTGTCTGAGCCAAAGAGTGCTATGATACCCAAATCTCCCAGAGAAAAGCAAAATGCCAAAGCCAAAATGTAACCCAATGCCGATTTGATATAAGGGTACTCCACATAGACCCAACGTTGCCATGAAGTAAGTCCTAGAGAAGACTACTTTGTCATAGCGTTGGGCTGTTTGTTGCATCGCAGGGGTGAGGATGGCTAGGGCAAAGGGCAAGGACATCAAGACGTTTGCTGTGAGTATGGCGATGGTTGACCCTATCCACATAGGCGATTCGTAGGATTGGGCGATGAGGAAAAAGCCTAGACCCAAGACGAGTGAGGGTATCGCTAGATAGAGGTTGCCAGAAAATGCCACGATGCCGTGCAAGAGTCTAGCAAAGGGCTTTCCCCCCAAGCGTGTTTTGAGACTCAATTCACGCAAAGTATTGCTCAACAATAATGCGATAATAACCGTCAAGACACTAGAGACCGATGCCAAAGAAAGTGAAGTAATCAAAGACTTGATAAACAAAGGTTCGCTCATAATACGCATAAAATCAGCCCCAAATCCATCTATGATAATGACCAGTAAAGGCGAGATAAAAAAGAGTGCAAAAAGTGTAATAATAGCCCATTGTATCCATGAGACAAAGCGATGTTCCTTCCATGGTATCTGTGTATGGCTTGTTTTTAGATTGGATAAATTTATCTTAAATCCTGAAGACAAGACCACAAGTATCGCAGAAATACCCAACTGTATGAGAGCGAGTTTAAGTGCCATAGCGATGTCAAAATCGAGCTTCACTGCCTCATAGATAGCCACTTCCAAAGTATTGTAACTAGGCGACCCACCCAAGAGAAGCACCACAGCAAAAGAGGTGAAACACAAGAGAAATATCGTAGCCCCAATACTCAAAAGCGTAGATTTGAGTGCAGGATATTCTACATACACAAAGCGTTGAAAGGCTGTAAAATTTAGACTCTTCGCCAGTTTGTACTTCTCCTTGGGAATAGACTCAAAAGCATGAAGCAAAGCACGAGAAGCAAAAGAGGCATTGAGATACACATGCGCCAACAAGATACCACCCAAACCATAAAGATACGAGCCAAAAGAACTATCAAAAAGAAAAAGGCTCACTTGATTGAGATAGCCATTACGCCCAAAAATCCCAATAAGCCCAAACACCACAATCAAGGTAGGCAAGACCAAAGAAGAAGAAAAAAGTGCCACCAAAATAGAACGCCCTCGAAAGTCCGACTGATGAGCCAAAGCCCAAGCCAACAAACCCCCTACCCCCAAAGACAAAATCATAGACAAAAAAGCCTGATACAAAGTAAACCTCAAAAGCCCCCAAATACGACTATCTATCTGCGTAAATACTGCACTATCATCAAAGGTGTAGAGGGTGTAAAAAATAAGAAATGCGAACGAAAGGAGAGAGAGGGTTAGGAGAGTGCCAAAGAGGTGGGAGGGGTTGATTTTTTTAATCATTTAGCTACAAACTCCATTATCACATCCTTATAATTTATTCTATCTAATGTTTCTAAAAATCAATACTATATCAAAATATTTTTATATCCTTTTAAAGTAAAATGTATATAATAATTACATACAAAGGTATTGACTACTTTTAAAAATGAAGAGGAAGAGAGAGTATTTTGAGAAACCCATAATACACTAAAACATTTTGATATGTCAAAGGTTCAGAAAGTACGTTTTCCCAATCTAAAAACCACTATTACCTCTTCACCCCATCCAACCACTCCCCCACAATAGCCTTTCTGTGAACTTCCACTTTCTTCCCATCCATCAAAAATATTTTGCTAGGTTTGCTGAGTGTTTCAAAGGCTTTGGGTAGAGGGTTTGCTCTTGTGACGGGATATACCCAGTTGGCTGTGGGGATGATATTGGCGAAGGTTTTGCTGTGTAGGAATTGTAGGAACTTTTGGGATAGGGCTTGGTTTTTGGAGCTTTTTAGGATACCTGCTACTTCTATTTGGCTGTAGTGTCCTTCTATAAATAGGGCTGATTTGATGTTGGTTTTAGACTCTTCTATGATGTGGTAGGCAGGGGATGTGGTGAACGATAGTACCATGTCTGCTTCGCCTTTGAGGAAGAGTCCGTAGGCTTCTGACCAGCCTTTGGTAATGGTAAGGATATGAGGAGAGAGGCGTTTCCAATAGTCTCCTGCTTTGTCGCCATAGATGGACTTGACCCAAAGTAGTAGCCCCAAACCTGCTGTAGAAGAGCGTGGGTCTTGGATGACTATCTTGAAATCTTTGGGCATAGAGGCTAAAGCTTCAAAAGAGTGGGGTACATTTTTGAGCTTATCGGCATCATAAACAAAGGCAAAATACGAGTAATCAAAAGGCACGAAGGTATCATCATGATAGTCTATGGGTAAATCCACATTTTGGGTATCTAGTGTATGAGGAGTGAAGAGCTTGGTTTTTTTTGGCTACTTGTGCGATACTTGTATCGAGTCCCAAAAGTATATCGGCTTTGGTGCGTTTACCCTCTAGCTGTATCTTGCGTAATGCCCCTATGGAGCTAGATACACCTACAAATTTGACGGTACAATCATGTTCTTCTTCAAAGGCTTTTTTTGATTTTGGGTCCTGCACCCCATGAAGCTGAAAAGGCATCATAGGTGTAGATAGTGAGGGTGGGTTTATCGTTGGCTAGAACACATAGAGACAAAAGAAAAAGAACGTAAAATATTTTCACTAGGGTCTCTATGTATTAAAAGTCATAAGAGAGCGTAAGCCCTGCTGTTCGAGGCATACCTTGTTGGGTATAAAGCTCTGTAGCGTATCCATTGGATGGATTGTTACCGAAACTTCCAAATCCTCTGGTTTGATATTCTGTATCTGCTATGTTTCGTACCCATAAGACAGCACTCCAACTACCATTGGTATATTCCATACTCGTATTCGCCAAGGTATAGGCTTCAGATTGTTCATTGTGTCGGTTGGAGAAGTAATAAGACCCTTTACCTTCTAGGTTGGCTTTCCATATCCATCCCTCCCAAAGGGTGAGGTCAAATCCGATATTATACTGATACTCTGGTGATTGTGCAGGGGTTCTATCATTCATATCAATCGCCGAAGGATTGGGGTCTTGGTATTCGTTAAACGTTGCTTGTAATAAACCAATACTAGAAAAGAGGTGTAATCTTTCGTTTGGATACCAATCAATTTGTGATTCTACTCCATAATACGTACTCTGTGCTGCATTGGCTAGATAATCTACAAAGCTTGTACTCCCATCATCACGCTCAGTGACCACAGAGCTTTTGACTTGCTGGTCTTTTCTCTTGCCATAAAAGACATTCAGACGGTTAATCAGCGTATTGTCAAGATGCTTTGAATTCATTCCTAATTCTAGGTTCCAAAGGTTTTCTGTTTGGTACGCTTTGGCTTCAGGGCTTAGGGTATTGTCAGCATTGACTCCCCCTGGTTTGTAGCCTTTGGAAATATAGGTATAATATAAACTATCACTAGTGGCTTGATAATTGAATCCTACTTTACCACCAATTAAGACCTCATCAGTATCAATAGACACCCCATAAGAATCACTATATTCCGCGTCCCATGCTTCGACTCTAAGACCTGTAACTAAAGTCAGTTTATCGTTGATGATAGAATCTAATTGTCCATATATGGCTTTGTTTACCGTTGCATAATCAGCCGTAAAAGGATTGTCTAAGTAAGTATAATTACGCGTAAGGTCTTCACTATAGTCTTTGTAGTATGCCCCAATCGTCCAATCCGTACTAGAATCAAAGATTCGCCCTGCTTCATCGGATACCAAACGAACATCAATATCAGTTTGCGTTCTATCTCTTAGGTACTCATCAAAAGAGCTATAAGGATAAAGGCTCTCATCAAACTCCCCTGCATAAGACCAATCTTCATCATAAGAATAAGTCACCTCTGATTGAGAATGGCTAACTTTGGAAATCAGATGCATCCCTTCATTGACTTGATAATTGGACTTGATAGCAAAGGCATTGGTAAGTTGTGCATCCGTACCTGGTGCATCTGCATGAGAAACCCTAGAATTATCAAAGGTAAAGGCATCATAACCGTTATCTACATCAACGTGAATGAAGTTGAAATCTATCACATGATTGTCAGATGCATACCAACGTAATTGTAATTTGGCTGTAAGTTCATCAATATTTTGTGTATCTTTACGATTGAGAAAACTATTTTCCATCGTACCATCAGAGCTATTTTTATAGACAGAAACCCTAGCTTCTAACACATCTTCGATAAGAGAGCCTCCCAAAGCCACACCTACTGCTTTGGTATTATACGTCCCTACAGTAGCTTCGATATGTCCTTCAAACTCTTCTGAGGGTTGCTTAGTTTGGATATTGACTACCCCTGCCATACCGTTGGCTCCAAACGTTGTCCCTTGTGGACCTTTGAGTACTTCGATTTGTTCGGTATCAAAAAGGGTCATACCTAGTGCTGATTGAGAAAAGTCAATCCCATCTATCATTAATCCTACCGAAGGGTTCACAGGAGAGCTAAATTGACTACGTTCACCAATACCACGAATCTGAATATAGTGAGAACGTGAAGCACCTGAAGAGAAGTTGACATTGGGTATCTGCCCCACTACCTCTTCAAAAGACTGCGACGCTTTGTCATAAAGTAATTCTTCTCCAATAACACTCAAAGAAGTCGTAGTCTCAGAAAGCTTCTTCTCATGAAAGTCAGCTCCTACTATGATGGGGTCAAGTGTAATTTCTTCGGCAATACTCACAGCTGTCAAAAGCACAGAAGCAGTCACGATAGAAATGCTTAAAAGTTTAGATGTCATAATTTCCCTTTATATATAATGTATTTATACAAAAAATTTGGTTTACTTATGCTTAAAATAACTTGGATACAATAACCCTATATTATCTATCAGGAGCAGACTAAGCGTGGAAAGAATTGTAATCAAAGTAGGCTCTGCTGTATTGACACAAGACAATCATATTGCCAAAGAACGTATGATGAACCTTGTCTCTCTCATAGCAGAAGCACGGAAAAAATATGATGTAGTATTGGTCTCTTCTGGTGCGATTGCCGCAGGATATGCAGCACTCAAACTTGATAGGTCAAAGCAAATTGGCAAAAAAGCCATCGCAGCAGCTGGACAACCGATATTGATGACTTCATACAAAAAGAAGTTTGATATTTATGAGATAGATACGGCACAAATACTCTTAACAGAAGATGACTTTGATTCGCGTAAGCGTACTAAGATGTTTCGAGAAATTATTGATGCACACTTGACCCATGGTATTTTGCCTATTGTCAATGAAAATGACATCTCTTCAACCCCTGAACAACTCTTTGGCGACAATGACCAACTCTCTGCCAATATAGCCTATGCTATTGATGCAAATCTCTTGATTATTTTGAGTGATATTGATGGATATTATGACAAAGACCCTTCCAAACACACAGATGCTCGTATTTTCAAGACTTTAGACACCTTGCCAAAAGGAGTCTTAGAAGCAGAAGCTACACCCAATAATGATTTTGCCACAGGGGGTATTGTCACCAAGCTCAAAGCCGCCGACTTTCTCATGAAACATGGCAAAAAAATGTTCTTATCCAATGGTTTTGACCTTGGATTTACGCGTGAATATCTCATGGAAGGTAAGCACACACGAGGTACGTTATTTGTACCTAAAACAACAGACAAGGATACCTAAATGAAATTGACCTTTATTGGTAATGGAAATATGGCAAAGTCTCTTATCGAAGGCTTGATACACAGCTATGAGATAGAAGTATGGGGTAGAAATAGCACCTCACTACAAGCACTACAAGCACAATTACCTCAAATTACCACAAAGATACTCTCCACACAAGAAGATATATCCCAAAAGCATATCGTACTGTGTGTCAAACCTTACTCTTTGAGTGATTTAGCACCCAAACTCTGTGGAGAAGCCCAGACGCTCTATTCGGTACTCGCAGGTACATCCCTAGAGAGTATCCAAGCTCAAATCTCTGCGAAAAAATATATCCGTGCCATGCCCAACTTGGGTGCAAGTCATCTCAAATCTATGACCACACTCACAGGAGACAGCACACTCCAAGAGACAGCTATCACACTTTTTGATAAGATTGGTCGTACCTTGTGGCTTGAGAGTGAAAATGCACTGGATATTGCCACAGGTCTAGCAGGTTCGGGTCCTGCCTATCTAGCACTCATCGCCGAAGCCTTAGCCGATGGAGCCGTACACCAAGGACTCAAAAGAGCCGAAGCCAATACCTTGGTCATAGGACTTTTTGAAGGATTTGCCCCTTTGATTGCCCAGCAAAGCCCTGCTGTCATTAAAGATGCTGTCATGAGTCCAGCAGGAACAACTGCGTCAGGATACAAAGCCTTAGAACGTGGCAATGTACGCAATGCCATGATGGAAGCCATTGAAGATGCCTATAGCAAAGCCAAAGAACTCAAAAATAAAAACTAAAGGAAATGTATGACAACCCTAAATAATATCTCAATGATTAAAGAAGCCAATATCTATTTTGATGGCAAAGTAAGCAGTCGAAGCATCACCCTAGCCGATGGTTCTAAACAATCTTTGGGAGTGATGCTCCCTGGAGAATATACTTTCGATACCCAAGAAGCAGAAATCATGGAAATGATGAGTGGCGAATTGTCCATTAGACTCCCTCATGAAACGGAATTTAGAACGCTTCATACCCCTGAGACCTTTACTGTCCCTGCCCATGCCTCTTTTGACCTCAAAGTCACTAGCGTTACAGATTACTCCTGTAGCTATATCAAGGCATAAATGATGGAACAATTCTTACAAGAAGCCAAAGCATCAAGCAGAGTCTTAGCCTCTCTAAGTGGGCGTGAAAAAAACCGTATCCTCAATGAAATGGCACAAGCCCTTAGACTCCATACCCCTGCTTTGCTCCTAGAAAACCAAAAAGATATGGAAGCAGGTACACAAAATCAACTCTCCTCAGCACTCATGGACAGACTCTTCTTAGATGCAAAGCGTATTGATGCTATGGCTGTAGCCCTAGAAGACATCGCTTCACTCAAAGACCCTGTAGGGCGTACCTTAGATGGATGGGTGACCGAAGATGGACTCAATATACAAAAAGTCTCCATACCTATTGGTGTCATTGGTATCATCTATGAATCTCGCCCCAACGTCACCTCAGATACAGCAGGACTGTGTTTCAAAAGCTCCAATGTCTGTGTACTCAAAGGTGGCAAAGAAGCCCAGTATTCTAACGTTGCCATTGCCCACATACTCCAAGAAGTATTAAGAGCCAATGACTTGCCACCTGCGTTAATCTCTCTCATCCCTGATGCATCAAGAGCAGGAGTAGATAAGCTCATCAAGATGGACAAGTATGTTGACCTCATTATCCCTAGAGGTGGGGCTGGACTCATCAAACATATCACACAAAATGCCACCGTCGCCGTGGTCAAACATGACAAAGGACAGTGTCATACCTATATTGACAAAGATGCCAAGCTCGATAACGCTATTGCCATAGCCATCAATGCCAATCCCAACGCCCTGGGGTCTGTAATGCTATGGAAACACTGCTTGTCGATGAAGCCATCGCCAAAGATGCCTTACCCAAACTCAAAAAAGCCTTTGACGCAGTCCATACCCAACTCAAAGGCGATACCCTCACCCAAGCTATCATAGAAGTAGCCCCTGCTACTAATGCCGATTATGATACCGAATATCTAGCGAATATACTCAATATCAAAGTCGTTGCTGGTGTAGAAGGTGCCATTGAGCATATCGTACGCTTTGGCTCAGGACATTCAGAAGCGATTATCACCGAAAATAGTAGCGTGGCTGAACAATTTATGAACAGTATTGACGCAGCAGCGATTTATCTCAATGCCAGTACACGCTTTACCGATGGTGGGGCATTTGGATTTGGGGCAGAAGTGGGTATCTCTACGAATAAACTTCACGCCAGAGGACCCATGGGTATCGAAGGATTAACCACTTATAAATTCAAGATTTATGGGTCGGGACAAATTAGAGCCTAAGCATCTCTACACTATAAGGTTGTCACATCAAAGGATTTATACTCTCAGTCAACAAAGCCAAAAACGAAGACTGTATCGCTACAGTCTTGACTTCAACCCAAATCCGTAGTTATTATAGATTTTTTGGTGCGCGTCATTCCATCTTGCAAATGGGTTATCTTGTAGATTTTGAAACAGAAGGTGAAGATGGTAGATTTTTGCCTCGCCTACGGTCATTATCACACATGGGATTTCCATGGATTTTGGACAAAAACAAACTCCTACTGTGGCAAAACTTTCTACGAAAATTTGAACCCCATCTCAAAGATACCCAAACCCTAGAACCTTTCTACTACGAAATGTTCCTCCATTGTGCCAAACGCTGGGACAAACAAAACCCCAAACGTCTCATCTGCGAAAGCTACCTCACCCTCCTACAATACGAAGGAAGATTCTACCCAGAAGAGACTTGCTTCATCTGCGAAGCCCCTATCAAAGAAGAAATAGCCCTACTCCAAGGCTTCAAACCAGCCCATCCCACCTGCATCTACAGCCCCCCTCTACCTAGCAAAAAAATATTTGACTTTTTCAAAAGCCAAAAAACCGTATTTTTAGAAGACCACGAAGTAGAATACCTCTTTGATGTAGTGATGAAAGGGCTGTAGCTTAGTATATTTATCTGAAGGTGCTATAATGAATCTAAGAAAAGCGAAATTCTACAAAAGAATAAAACTATGGATAAATAATGCCCACTAAAGAAAATCAAATAGAAAATCACTTTATCGATAAACTACAAGACCTAAAATATAATTATCGTCCTGATATTAGAAACAAAGAGTCACTCGAACGCAATTTTCGCCAAAAATTTGAAGCACTAAATAGAGTACATCTAACAGATAATGAATTCTCTCGTCTTTTAGAGCAAATTGTCAGCCCTGATGTCTTTAAGACCTCTAAACTTTTGCGAGAGATAAACAGCTTTGAGCGAGAAGATGGCACTCCCTTGCATTATTCACTTGTCAATATCAAAGATTGGTGTAAAAACTCTTTTGAAGTGATAAACCAACTTCGTATCAATACAAAAGATAGCTTTCACCGTTATGATGTGATACTACTTCTTAATGGCTTACCCCTTGTCCAAATAGAACTAAAAACGCTACAGATAAGCCCCAGAAGAGCAATGCAACAAATTATTGAGTATAAAAATGACTTAGGGAATGGCTATAGCAATACACTTCTTAGTTTTATGCAACTTTTCATAGTCTCAAACCGTACTAATACGCTTTATTTTGCCAACAACAACACTAAACACTTTAGTTTTGATGCTGATGAAAGATTTTTACCCATCTATCAATATGCAGATAAAAAGAATAAAAAAATCGTAAATCTTGATGATTTTAGCGATGCTTTTCTTTCTAAGTGTAAATTGGCTGAGATGATAAGTCGTTATATGGTGCTAGTGCAAAGTGAATCAAAACTTATGATGATGCGACCTTATCAGATTTATGCTGTTGAGGCTATAATAGAGTGTATTGATGACAACAGAGGTAATGGCTATATTTGGCATACTACAGGAAGTGGTAAAACTCTTACATCATTTAAAGCCTCTACTCTTTTAAAAACTAACGACAACATCAAAAAAATCCTTTTGTAGTGGATAGAAAAGATTTAGACCGTCAAACACGAGAAGAGTTTAACAAGTTTCAAGAAAATTGTGTAGAAGAAAATACAAATACCCAAACTTTAGTAGATAGACTTCTCTCAACAGATTATGCCGATAAAGTGATAGTTACTACCATCCAAAAGTTAGGTTTAGCCCTAGATGATAAAAATAAAAGAAACTACAAAGAGAGATTGAAATCACTTTCAAATGAACGAATTGTTTTCATATTTGATGAGTGCCATCGTTCACAGTTTGGTAAAAACCACAATGCTATTAAAGACTTTTTCCCTAGCTTCTCAACTCTTTGGATTTACAGGTACTCCTATATTTGAAGAGAATGCAAAAAGTATTAGTATAGAGGGTGAAGAAGCTTCACTTAAAACAACTGAAGATATTTTTCAACAAGAGCTACATAACTACACAATCACACATGCTATAGAAGATGGTAATGTTCTTCGTTTTCATATCGATTATTTTAAGCCTGAGGGTTGGGACACTCCAAAGCAAGGTGAAAGTCTATCAAGCAAAGCCATAGCTGAGGCAATACTTCAAAAACATGACAAAAGCACAGCAGATAAAAAGTTTAATGCCGTTTTAGCTACATCATCTATCAACCATGCTATAGAGTACTATAAACATTTTAAAGCACTTGAACATGATTTAAATATAGCTTGTGTTTTCTCTCCACCAGCAGAGGGCAACAAAGATGTCGCTCAACTTCAAGAAGACCTACCAACAGAGCGAGAAGACAATAAGCAAGAACCACAAAAGAAAAAAGATGCTTTAAAAGAGATTATCAAAGATTACAATACTCTATTTGGCACGAACCACGATATAAACAATTTTGATGTTTACTATCAAGATATACAAACTCGTATAAAAGATCAAAAATATCCAAACTCAGACTTACCTCATAGCCAAAAGCTAGATATTGTCATAGTTGTAGATATGCTCCTAACAGGATTTGATTCTAAGTTTTTAAATACTCTCTATGTAGATAAAAATCTAAACTATCACGGACTTATACAAGCCTTTTCAAGAACTAACCGAGTATTAAACGACACCAAACCCTATGGTAATATCTTAGATTTTCGCTCCCTTCAAGATGCTGTTGATATTGCTATAACTCGTTTTAGTGGAGAAAGCACTAAGCAACCAAAAGAGATATGGCTAGTTGACCCTGCTCCAAAGACTATAGAGAAGTTTAAAGAGGCGACTAAAAAGTTAGATGATTTTATGGCTTTACACTCTTTACAAAACAAACCCCAAGAGATAGCAAATCTAAAAGGCGACACGGCAAGAGCTGAGTTTATCAACACTTTTAAAGAGATACAAAGGCTCAAAGCTCAACTAGACCAACATACAGACCTAAGCACAGAACAAACAGAACTCATAAATCAGACTATGACAGAAGATACTCTAAGAGCTTTTAAATCTATGTATCTTGAAACTGCCAAAAGATTACAAAAAAGAAGAGACAAAGATGAAAATACACCTGCCGTAGTGCAAGAACTTGATTTTGAATTTGTACTTTTTGCTTCTACTTTAGTGGATTATGACTATATCATGACTCTTATCGCTAAGTATGCAGGTACTCAAACCTCTAAAAAGCAAAAGATGAGCAAAGAGCAACTCATAAGCCTACTAAAATCAAACGCTAACCTTTCAGATGAGTCAGATGATATGATAGAGTATATAAACTCTCTTGAAGTGGGTAAGGCACTCAACGAAGAGGGCATCAAAAAAGGTTATGAGGATTTTAAGGCTAATAAAAGCACTAAAGAGCTTCAAGAGATGGCAAAAAAGTATGAGTTAGAACCTAACAGACTCCAAGAGTTTGTAGAGAAGGTCTTAGATAGATATATATTTGATGGAGAACTTCTAACCGACCTTTTAGCACCTTTAGGGCTTGGATGGAAAGCTAGACGACTTAAAGAGTTAGCACTTATGGAAGAGCTTAGTCCTTTGCTTAGAAAGATGGCAAAGGGTAAAGAGTTATCAGGATTGGAGGCTTATGATGAATAATATTGTAGTGTATGAAAACGGTGAGTTAGAGTTGAAAGTTTCAGTAGAAAAAGAGAGTATTTGGGCAACTCAAAGACAAATAGCTGAACTATTTGCTACAAAAGTTCCAGCTATAAATAAACATATAAAAAATATTTTCTTAGAAAGTGAGCTAAACAATTCAACTATTTCCAAAATGGAAATAGTTCAAACAGAAGGCAAAAGAAAAGTTAAAAGAGAGGTGGAATTTTATAATCTTGATATGATTATAGCTGTCGGATATAGAGTAAACTCAAAAAAAGCTACACAATTTAGAATATGGGCTACCAATGTTTTAAAAGAGTATATCTATCATGGCTATGCCATAAACAGCGAAAAAATCACCCACCAAAGATTTAAAGAGTTAGAGAGTGATGTAAGTAATTTGAAAAATGATATGCAAAATATAAAATCAAAAGTAAAAGATGACAGCCTTGCAACTTTGCAAGGAATTTTTTATAATGGAGAAATTTATGATGCTTATGTTTTGATAAACAATATTTTTAAATCTTCTCATGAGAGTATAATCCTTATAGATAATTATATAGACGATACTATTTTGACACTTTTTAGTAAGTACCCCAAACTAAACTATACAGTTATCACTCAAAAACCATCAAAGCAGTTAAGCCTAGATATAAAAAAGTATAACTCACAGTATCATAATCTCAAATTGAAAATATCAACTAAATATCAAATAAATATCATGATAGATTTTTAATAATTGACAAAACTAAAACTTACCACATAGGTGCAAGTCTAAAAGATTTGGGTAAAAAAGTATTTGCTTTTAGTGAAATTGATATTGAGATGTTAAGGTGGGAAGAAGATGAATAAGTTAGTGCCTAAACTTAGGTTTGATGGGTTTAGTGGGGAGTGGGAAGAAAGTACATTGGGAAAAGTTCTTAAATTTTTAGATGGGCAAAGAAAACCGATTAAAGAATCTGATAGAGCGAAGATGCAAGGAGAATATCCATATTATGGTGCTTCAGGAATTATTGATTATGTCAATGACTATATATTTGATGAAGATTTAATCTTACTCGGTGAAGATGGAGAAAATATAGTTTCAAGAAATTCTCCACTTGTTTTTAAGATTTCAGGTAAATCTTGGATAAATAATCATGCGCATGTATTAAAACCAAAGAAACCTCATAATTTAGATTTTTTAGTTCAGTATATGGAAGACCAATCTTATTTAAAATATAATTCTGGTGGTGCTCAACCAAAGTTAAATCAAGCAGTATGTAAAACTATTCCCTTAACACTCCCCAAGCCCGAAGAACAACAAAAAATAGCCAACTGCCTAAGCTCTCTTGATAATCTCATAGACTCACAAAACAAAAAAGTAGAAGCTCTTAAAAAACATAAAAAAGGCTTGATGCAACAACTCTTCCCAAAAGATGCAGATAAAGTGCCTAAACTTAGGTTTGATGGGTTTAGTGGGGAGTGGGATAAAAAACAGATAAATGAAATTCTTACAATAGGAAGTGGCAGAGATTATAAAAAATTATCTGATGGAAATATACCAGTTTATGGGACTGGTGGATATATGTTATCTGTAAATAATTATTTGTACGATGGTGAAAGTGTCTGTATTGGGAGAAAAGGTACTATAGATAAACCTGTTTTTTTAAAAGGTAAATTTTGGACAGTAGATACTCTTTTTTATACTCATTCTTTTAAGGAAAATATACCAAAATTTATATATTCATTATTTCAAAAAATAAATTGGTATAAATACAATGAAGCTTCAGGTGTTCCTAGTTTATCAAAAGTAACGATTGGAAAATAAATATTTTTATTCCAAAACCAAACGAACAAGAAAAAATAGCCAACTGCCTAAGCTCTCTTGATAATCTGATAGAAGCACAAAACAAAGAAGTAGAGGCTCTTAAAAAACATAAAAAAGGCTTGATGCAACAGCTTTTTGTAAGTAGTGAGGATTAAAATGAGACTAACAAAAAAAGAGATAGAAGCGATTATAAGTAGTTTTGATGAGGTCTTTGGAGGTGGTCAGATTTATCTTTTTGGTTCTCGTGTTGATGATACTAAAAAAGGTGGAGATATAGACCTCTATATTATCACAGAACAAAAAGAGAACTTAACGCGAAAAAAGATAGATTTTTTAGTAAATCTAAAACAAAAAATAGGTGAGCAAAAGATAGATGTTGTAATTTCAAGAGATAAAGATAGACCTATAGAACAAGAAGCACTCAGTAAAGGGATAGCGTTATGATAGAAGAGATATTTAAAATTTGTGATGAGATGATAAAAAGTTGCGATATTGATTGTAAGGAACTAAAAGAACAAGAGATAAATACTCATTTTTTTGAAAATTATAATAATACAAGAATTGTCAATAGCTTTTTATTTAACTTTTCAAAACTTCAAGACAAAATTGGAGCAAAACTTTTTAGAAATGTACTTTATGAACTTAAAGAAATAGACAATCAAAATATGCCAATGATTGATATTTTAAATCTTTTAGAAAAACTAGAGATTATAGATAATACAACAAGTTGGGATGAGTTACAGAGAGATAAGAAACTCTTTAGCTCATGAATATCCTTTTGATATAGGTGAAAGAGTTGAAAATATAAAAATGGCATTAGATGGTTATGAAGAGCTAAAAAAGATATATGAAAAGCTAAAAGCAAATTATAAAAGTAGAGGTAAGTAATGAGTGAAGAAGAAAAAGATAGGTTAGGAAAGATACTTTGGGCAATAGCCGATGATTTACGAGGGGCTATGAATGCTGATGATTTTAGAGACTATATGCTCTCATTTTTATTTTTGCGATACCTCTCAGATAATTATGAAGCGTCTGTTAAAAAAGAGTTAGGTTCTGATTATCCTCAAGTTACAGAAGATGATAGTCACTCACCATTGGAAATATGGTATGAAGAAAACGAAGAAGATATAAAACCTTTTGAAGATATGATGCGAAAAAAAGTGCATTATGATACC
>JAUZSQ010000027.1 GCA_030949325.1 Sulfurovum sp. | reverse complement strand
TCTTCACCTTTTGCATCTTTTATCCACTTTATATTTAATGGTTTTAAGGTAGCTTCCTAGCGTTAATTCTTTTGCCAAATCTCCTTGTTTTACCTCTCTATCCTCGTCAGGCAGGTAAACTTTGTGATTTGATTTAGCTCGAATCAGATAGCACCAACCATTGGCTTCATACTCTCTCATTAAGGCTACACTATCTCCTTCTCGGTCAATAATATCAACCAACTCTTTTTCAAACTTATAATTTTCTCGTATGTATTTAGTTCTTTGAACCAACTCCTCTAAATGCGTTAAGTTTGTATCAATATTGCTATCATAAGTGGAGTATATCTTCTCACTTGTTGCCAAGTTTTGGGCTAAGGCACCCAAAGGATTTCCTTTCTCATCCATTGCCAATGAACCTTGCAAATCATATCCTATCTGTTTCGCATTCCCTTTCTTATTCTTAGTCACAAGTTCCTGTTTCTTTGTATGCTTTTTATAGTCTAAATGTGACCAATCATAGGCTACCAAGGTATAGTTACCTGCTCTTTTGTTACTTTGCTCTACCACTTCTTCTATGATGGGGTCATTGAGTGAGGGAATTGTTACTTCTTCATTATTATAAAATCGCCATGACGCTTGAACTTGACTCCATCCATCAGTCTCTAATACTAGGTTCATTCCACTTTGGCTTCTATGTTTTGTATTCATCTCACCTCTTACTAACTTCTCATATCTTTTTTAGTCTTTTATTCATGTCTTTTCTTTTACTTGTATAATAGCACTTTTTCTTTTGAGTTAGTTGTGTAGAAAGGTATGTATTAATGACACAAATATTTTAATCAATGATAATTTAGATATTAAATTAAACGATTTTGATTTTATAGAGATTTTAAATGGGAAAAACAATAGCTTAAAACAGATTGATATTCATTCTTATATTATTTTAGTATATAGAATACTTCAGTTATCACAGCACTGGAAAGCTATATCTCATTTGAAGTTTTATTTTATTAAAGATAATTTAGATTATTTTAGTTGTACCAAGTTTTTTCATAGTCTAGAATTAGAGGAAATTTTCAAATGATTAGAATAAATAACACATCAGAAAACAATCTAAAAAATATCTCAATTGATATTCCACTTCATAAAATTACATCAGTTATTGGTGTGAGTGGAAGTGGTAAATCTACTTTGATTTATAATGTATTGGCTAATGAAGCTAAGAGAAGAGAGAAGATTGATAGTGGTAATGCTAATTGTTATGATTATGCTATTCGTCCAAAATTTGAGAGTATTGAGAATTTACCCTATTGTATTACTCTTAAACAAAGAGGGCTACAGCAGTCTATATCTTCCACTCTAGCTACCATAACACAACTGCATGAGCTACTAAGAGAAGAGTTTGTTAAATATGGACAGATTATGGGTGATAGTGGAAATATTATAGATAAGCCAACATCAAATGATATAAAAGCATTTATGAAAAATTACTATTCAAAAGAAAAATTTAAATATTTTTCTATTGTAACTTACAAAGAACAAACAGATGGTATAAAAATTTTAAAACTATTAAAAGATAATAATATTGATGAAGCTATATTTATATCATCATTTGATAGTAAAGAAAAGATAAAAAGAGTATCAACAGTTAAAAATTTAAATAATAAATTTAAGCATACAATTTTAGTAGCATTTAATGATATAGATAATATAGAAAATTATGAAAATATAGCCGTAGATAGTTTCTTAGCGAAGGGTAAAGATATAGATTTTAATTTTGGATTTGAATATCCTGATGTAAATAGTGGGAAAATATATCAAAAAAAATCTACTCAATTGTTAAGCTTTAATGCAACCAATAAATTTAGTGGAAAGTGTGAACAATGCAATGGTCATGGATTAGTTGAAGATATTGATTTAGATTTATTGATATTCAAAGATAAAAACTTAGATGAACACTTTTTAAATTTAGAGGATAATGGAAAGGGTGCTTATAAATATGTAAATATACGACCTAATAGTATTCAAAAAGATTTGCAAAAACAGAAAATTAATTTAAATCAAACTTTTTATGATTTAACTAATACAGAACAAGAAATTATAAAAAATGAAGTCTATCCCAAAATACTAAAACATCAAGCAAAGCCATCAATTGGCAAATTTGTAAAAAGTATTAAATGTCCTATATGTGATGGTTCAAGATTGAACTATAAAGCAAATGCTATTAAACTTCATGGAGTAAATATTAGTGAAATACTAAGTTTTACAGTAGATAAGTTATATGATTTTTTACAAGATAAAGAACTTCATCATAAAAAGATATTGACTATTTCAGACTCTTTACAAAAAGCTACTTTAGGATATTTGACACTTGATAGAACAACTGATACTTTGAGTGGTGGAGAGTTACAAAGGTTGAAATTTGCTATGGAGTTAAATAGTGACTATAAAGATTTGTTGTATATTTTAGATGAGCCATCAACTGGGCTACATCCGTATAATAATTATCAGATGATAAGTCTTATTAAAAATCTAAGAGATAAAGGTAATACTGTTATTGTAAGTGAGCATAATAGAGATTATATCAAGAATAGTGATTACATAGTTGAGTTGGGTTATGGAAGTGGCGAGGCAGGTGGTGAGATTGTTTTTAGTGGCGAGAATAAAACTTTTGATGATGTGGAATTTACAAGAGTAAAATTAAATATTGATTTAAAGAACTCTATAGAACTACTAGGCGTAAATGCCAATAATATTAGAAATGAAAGTTTTGTAATTCCATTAAATTGTTTAGTGGCTATTAGTGGGATAAGTGGAAGTGGGAAATCATCTCTGATTCATAAAGTTTTAGTGCCAACTATAAAACAATATTTAGCAGATAAAACGTAACCCCCTAAATAACCCCACCAACCCAATATTAAGCAAACTACTACATAGTTAAAAGCAGTAAAAACATCACATAAAAAAGTGATTTACTAACCAAGTATAGTAGTAGTTTTAGCTATAATAGCACTATGAAAACAGAGCTTATTAATATAGAAAAATTATAAGAAACCATTATAAATCAAGCCCAAGAGAATAGTAGTCAAGAAAAAGAATACAAACCCAACAAATTGAAATAAATTACCTAAAAGAAAAGATAGATTACCTCATACGCCAACAATTTACCTCCAAAAGTGAAAAACTAAACCCTAACCAACCAAGTCTGTTCGAAGATACTAAAGAGACAATCGAAGTAATAGAAGATGAAGAGATTGAAATAACATTTAAACGAAAGAAAGGTGGAAGAACTTCACCACCTAAAGAGTTACCAAGAGTAAGAGTAGAACACGATATAGGTGATGAAGAGAAAGTGTGTAGTTGTGGTGACACAATGCATAGAGTAAAAGAGATAATATCAGAACAATACGATATCGTACCTGCAAAGTTCCAAGTCATAGAAAATGTTCGGTTCGTATATGGCTGTAGATGTGGAGAAAAACCAGTGACCACAGCATTAGCCCCATTCATACTCCCAAAGACACAAGTAACTGCTTCATTCTTAGCAACTATTGCCGTACAAAAATTTGAAGATGCATTGCCACTGTATAGACAAGCCAAAATATTTAAAAATAGATTTGGGGTTCCATTTAGTGATACTACACTCTCCAATTGGATGATAAAAGCTTCTGAGAAACTCAAACCTTTTAAGCAGAGACTTAAAAGAGAGACTCTTAGAGAATGAATATATACAAGCAGATGAGACTACACTACAAGTGGTGAATGCACACAAAAGCAAAGCAACGAAGAAATCCTATATATGGCTAGGTGTAGGAATGGATAAATATAAAGTAGTCTATATGCACTATGCCAACAATAGAAGTGCCGTAGTAGCCTCTGAACTCTTTAAAGGTTTTAATGGCTATCTCCAAACAGATGGATATGCTGGATATAATGCTACAGTCCAAACAAATGATATGACACATTTAGCGTGTTGAGGATCACGCGAGGAAAGTTTGCAGATATAGTCAAATCAGGAGTCAGTGACCTAGAAAGTAAGCGTTATGCACAAGAAGCCATAATACTTATACAAAAACTCTATAAAATAGAAAGAGAAATCAAAGATGACCCTCCTGATAAAAAACTACTCATCAGAAAGAGAAATCTCAAGCTATCATCAACACCATAAGAGAATGGATTAACACAAAGTTCTATAAAGCACAAGAACTTGCTGGGGCTATTGCTAAAGCATTTGTGTATCTTAATAATCAATTTGCTAAGTTAGAAGTCTATCTCACCGATGGCAGACTCAATATAGATAACAATGGAGCAGAGAACCATATAAGACCTATGGTACTTGGTAGGAAGAATTGGTTATTTGCTACATCTGTTAAAGGTGCTGAGGCTATTGCTACTTGGTATACTATTATTGAAACTGCAAAGGCGAATGGATTGGAACCATATCACTATTTGAAGTATCTTATGACTGAGTTTCCTTATTACCAAAGGGATGGTAGAGATATTGAAGCGTTGTTACCTTGGAATGTAAGTGATGATGGGGTAGTTAGGATTTCTTAGGGGTTGGTGGGGTTATTATGGGGGTTACGATAAAACTTATAATAATGATTTAGTCAAAGAGATAAGAAACCTTGACAGTATAAAAGCCATTGTTGAACTTACACAGTCACAAATTGGTATAAATTCTAGGTCAATCGTAGCTACTTATCTGAATATTTTTGATAAAATTAGAGATATATTCTCATCATCACAAATAGCAAAAGAGTTTGGTTTTGATAAAAGTTATTTTAGTTTTAATTCTATTGGAGCATGTGAGAGTTGTAAAGGATTGGGAGAAGTTGAGGAAATTATTTGTCCAAACTGTTTAGGTCAAAGATACAAAGCAGAAGTTTTAGATATAAGAGTTAAAGAGTTGAATATATTTGAAATTTTAAATACTCAAATAGATAAGCTAAGTGAAATTTTTGAAGATGAAAAACTAAAATTTGCTTTTGAAATATTACAAAGATTGGGATTATCTCATATCAATCTAGGTCGTACAACACCTACTCTTAGTGGTGGAGAAGCCCAAAGATTAAAACTAGCAAAAACATTGATTGAAAGTTTTCATAAAATAAAAAAAAGGTAACTTTTTATTTATCTTAGATGAGCCAACAACAGGGTTAAATGCTAAAGATACAGCAAAGATATATTCTATTTTTGATGAGATACTCTCTTTTTAGTAACTCAATTATCGTAACCCCCATAATAACCCCACCAACCCCTAAGAAATCCTAACTACCCCATCATCACTTACATTCCAAGGTAACAACGCTTCAATATCTCTACCATCCCTTTGGTAATAAGGAAACTCAGTCATAAGATACTTCAAATAGTGATATGGTTCCAATCCATTCGCCTTTGCAGTTTCAATAATAGTATACCAAGTAGCAATAGCCTCAGCACCTTTAACAGATGTAGCAAATAACCAATTCTTCCTACCAAGTACCATAGGTCTTATATGGTTCTCTGCTCCATTGTTATCTATATTGAGTCTGCCATCGGTGAGATAGACTTCTAACTTAGCAAATTGATTATTAAGATACACAAATGCTTTAGCAATAGCCCCAGCAAGTTCTTGTGCTTTATAGAACTTTGTGTTAATCCATTCTCTTATGGTGTTGATGATAGCTTGAGATTTCTCTTTTCTGATGAGTAGTTTTTTATCAGGAGGGTCATCTTTGATTTCTCTTTCTATTTTATAGAGTTTTTGTATAAGTATTATGGCTTCTTGTGCATAACGCTTACTTTCTAGGTCACTGACTCCTGATTTGACTATATCTGCAAACTTTCCTCCTCGCGTGAGCCCAACACGCTAAATGTGTCATATCATTTGTTTGGACTGTAGCATTATATCCAGCATATCCATCTGTTTGGAGATAGCCATTAAAACCTTTAAAGAGTTCAGAGGCTACTACTGGCACTTCTATTGTTGGCATAGTGCATATAGACTACTTTATATTTATCCATTCCTACCAATACCTTAGCCAAAAAGCAAAGCCAAAAATAAAGATAGGTCATGAGATAACTGCTATAATCTTAAACCAAAAAAACATAAAGTTATCCCATGACAGAAATTATAACACTCTTAAGATGTATCGCACCTATAATTGCAAAAAACAAGCATAAACAACTAGAAATAATCATCCAAGCCTTGCTCTCAATGCGAGGAAGAATCACAATGTTAGGATTGAGCAGATGGAGTGAAAAAGGAGGGAGTTATCGGACAATTACACGCTTCTTTCATTCAAAGATAAATTGGGAAGAAATCAATTGGATGTTTATCAAAACGCATTTAACAAAGAAGGGTTCAATCTATCTTTTGGGTGGAGATGAAGTAGTAGTAAGCAAAAGTGGGAAGCATACTTATGGGGTAGATAGGTTTTATTCTTCTATCCAAAATCAAGTGATAAAAAGTTTGGCATTTCTCAATCTTTCGTTGATAAGCGTAGAGACAAGAAAAGCCTATCCACTAAGTACACAACAGATAGTGCGAGACAAAAAAGAAGGTTGTATCAAAGATAAAAGTGTGAAGAAGAGTAAGAAAAAAAAGGATGCTAAAGTCGGAAGACCTAAAGGAAGTGGGAATCAAGATAAAAAAGATATTGAACTCTCACCCTATCTAAAATTTGTCAAAGAGTCCGTAAATAAGGCACTTAAACGGATTGACAAGCATATTGATATTGTCTATTTTGTCTTTGATGGAGCATTTGGAAATAATCCTGCTGTACAAATGGTTAGGCAATGTGGATTGCATATCATTTCTAAACTTCAAAAAAATTCTGCACTGCTATTTCCTTATAGTGGAGAGTATGCAGGAAGAGGAGCTCCTAGGAAATATGGAGATGCTATTGACTATGATAATCTTCCTGAACCCTATCTAAAATCAGATAGCATAGACGAAGATAAGAATATCCAAACAAGAATTTATCAAATGGAAATGTCCCATCGTAAATTTGCTGATACTCTCAATGTTGTGATTATCCAAAAGAGAAATTTAAGCACAGGTAAAATCTCTCATGTGAATCTCTTTTCTACCGAGTTAACATTGGACTATGAAAAGGTTATTGATTACTATTCACTTCGCTTTCAGATTGAATTTGTCTTTAGAGATGCCAAGCAGTATTGGGGAATGGAGGATTCTATGAACATTAAGAAAATACCTATCCATAATTGGGCAAATCTCTCTACTTTTATGGTCAATTTCTCTCATGGATTACGCCAAAATTCTGATATGAATGAGATGAGTATTCTTGACCTTAAAAGCCCACTACCACGGGCTTAAATACGTCAAAGAGGTATTTAAATTGCTTCCCATTTAGCTAACGAGTATTTAATTCAGAAGGTATCCATTAAGATTGCGAATTTAGGGGCGATTCACTCTCGTGAGAGGGTGGCTTAGAGGGGGTTTTTGGCTAAGGTATTGTCTACACTAGCCATACTACTAAGATTTCTTCATTGCTTTGCTTTTGTGCATTCACCACTTGTAGTGTAGTCTCATCTGCTTGTATATATTCATTCTCTAAGAGTCTCTCTTTAGTCTCTCTGCTTAAAAGGTTTGAGTTTCTCAAGAAGCTTTATCATCCAATTGGAGAGTG
>JAUZSQ010000026.1 GCA_030949325.1 Sulfurovum sp. | reverse complement strand
CTATAATAGTGTAGCCCTTCTGCTCAGCCACCTCAACAGATACACCAAACACGCCGTAAGTATACCGATAATATGGCTCAGAGTTGAGACAGTAAAACTTTCTTCTTCCCCTCCTATCAATACTCTGATACTTAGGATGATAAGTATCAGCAGTAGTAAGCTTTTTTCTACTCTACAAGAAGTTTTCATAGAGAATAAAAAGTAAAAGAGTAAAGCATAGTTGATACCTGATATTCCTCCATAGTAGCGTGTGTTTTCTTCTAATACCAATAAAAGTATGCCTTGTATCAAGAACATAGTACCCAATAATACTCGATAGTTTTTATCTTCTGCTAATAGCATAGAAAGTACGACAAAAGCCAATACATTGGAGAGAAGGTGCATCAAAGAAAGATGCACAAACAATCCACTAAAGAGTCTCCATACTTCACCCTCTATAATCGCTACCCTATCATAGATAGCGAGGCTAGTCAGTAGAGTAGAACTATAGATAATCATACATAACAACACTATAGCCAAGATAAATAACCTATGGAGGTGGATTATACACCTCTTCTTTTTTGTGCTAAAACATAGCCACCTAGTATCAACATCAATACGAGAAAGAGACTATCAATACTCCCACCTGTATATCCCTTGCTTCTGGTGACTTTGTAAGCAGTAGGATTATTCTTAACTTTAGTTTTAAATTGCTTGAGCTGGATGTCTAGGTTTTGAATCATGGCTTTTTGGGCTTCTTCAAATCCTCTATAAGAATCTTTGCGTAATTGTTCAGAGAGATTCATATACGTAGCATGGCTTTTACTTTGATACATCCCTGGTGCTCGGAACAACATCTTTTTACTAGTAATATCATACACGACTATATCTAGCATGGTATGTGTATCATTCTTCTCCGCAGGGATAATATAGGCTCCAATAATCGTCCAATAGGTAAAAGCTAAAAAGCTTTTGTCTGTAAATTGTGTTTGGTCAAAAGAAATAAGGGCAATGACATCAATATCATACATTTTCTTAATTTGCGAAAGATTATTAAAGCTACCATTTTTCCTCAGATACACAGAAGGAATAATCTCAATAGCTTGGACAAAATCTAGCTTTTGAAAATGCTGACTTACTTTTTGCATCATTATACTTTTATTTCTCTGTGTTAAAGTCTTGGAACTTAGATATTGTTCTGGCACAAAAGCAATCCCCACACGCAAAGGAAGATTCAGATGAGGAATACTTTCTTTTTCGATATGTTTGGTATTATGAGGATATAAATACTCCACAATACTACTACTTCTATTGACCTCTTTACTCGCACATCCTCCAAGCATCATGCCCAATAATATAATGGCTATAAATGTTTTTTTATTTCGCATGGGTAATCTCCTGTCCTGTATTTAAAGTTATTGAAGTGTCACTTGATTGCCCCTGTCCCCCAAAGGCAAGATACATCATCACAACATAAAATATCCCATAAGCAATAGGGATTAGAATAATAATACCCATAATCACTCGAATCGTTTTTTGTAATGTTGTTGGTTCAGGGATAATATTGGTAATCGATTCTATCACAACAGTGTCTGCCCAGTAATCATATAGTGTTTTCCTTTTTGTATTAAAAAACATCATAAGAAGAGGCATAGGGATTAAAATCAAGAATAATATCATCCAAATGAGGTTACTAACTCCCATATCTATATATGTCGAGAGAATGAGGTAGACTACTATGGGTAGGTAGCTAATCAGAGAAAATAAGTATCTTAAAGATGCTCGTTTAAAAGAAAGAGCTTCCAAATCAATCCCTAAGACATACAGCCCAACTATTCGTTTCCCTAAAGTACCTTGCCATTTAAAGATACTATATGAAGTATATATCCACCAAAGAATAATAGACAAGACTATAGTTATAGTCTTGTCTTCACCAAAGATATTACTCAATACGCTTAAGGGTACAATTAGAATCAGCATATCTAATGTGTATGCAATCAAACGGGAGAAAGCCCCTGCATATTTGACTTCATTTTTATTTTTCCAT
>JAUZSQ010000025.1 GCA_030949325.1 Sulfurovum sp. | reverse complement strand
TTTATTTCCCATCACTAAGATCCTGTCCCAATACTTTTGCCCCTTTAAAATCAGCCTTGCCTGTGCCAAGTTTTGGTAATAGTTCTACTTTATAGTATTCACTAGGTACAAATAGAGGGTTCATTTTTAGGGTTTTTATTTTATCTTTTAACTCACTTATTTCTAACGTTCCTTCTAAGAGTAAGATGAGTTTTTCACCTTTTTTGATGTCAGGGATAGCCACTACAGATATTTGCTCTTCTTCTCCTAGTAATGTGTTGATTTGGCTTTCTACGAGTCCTAGGCTTAGCATCTCTCCTGCTATTTTGGCAAAGCGACTGTAACGGTCAACGATAGTAAGGAAACCGTCTTCGTCTAAGCGTCCTTTGTCTCCTGTGACGTACCAGCGTATGCCATCTATAACTTTGATAGCTGAGGCTGTTTTTTCGGGGTCTCCTATGTAGCCTTTCATTATTTGTGTGCCACCGATGAGAATCATGCCCTCTTCTGCTGTAGGCAATAGTGCAAAGCTTTGAGGGTCAACTATCTTGAAGCCTGTCCCTGGTACTGGTAAGCCTACTGTGCCTATCTTGTGTCCAATCTGAGGTTTCCAATTTTCTTGCATCAGTACATCGGGGATATTGATAGAAGCTACTGGGGTAGTCTCTGTAGCTCCATAGCCTTCATAGATGATATGTCCGAACTTCTTTTTAAATTCATCTCGTATCTCTAGGCGGAGTTTTTCTGCTCCTGCGATGACCATGCGTAAGTCTTTGAACATCAAGGGATGAAGCTTCTTGTTGCGTGTATAAAGCCTAAAGAACGTCGCTGTAGCAAAGAGCATTGTAGCCTCGTATTGGGCTGATATTTTTCCTATGCCAAAGCCATCGGTAGGGTCAGGATGACAGACCACTGGTATCTCTTCAAGTAGAGGTAAGAGTGTAGTAACCGTAAGTCCAAAAGAATGAAAGATAGGAAGTGTGCCAAGTATCACATCGTCATCACGAGGGTTAATGAGCGTCGTGGCTTGTTTGATATTGCCCATCATATTTTGGTGTGTGAGTTCTATGCCTTTGGGTGTGCCTTCACTGCCTGAGGAAAAGAGTATTGCCACGGTATCTTGGGTTGGAGTCGTTTTGATGTAGCATAGATTGAGTATCCATAGAGGCAAGGTTTTGACCATAATGAGCGTTGCCAAGCCTTTGAGCTTAGACATCTTGGCTTTGACTTCTTCTAGGTAGATGACTTCCACATCTTGGAGTACTAAAGTGAGGTCAAACCCTTTGGCTTTGAGCTTGGTAATGAACGTAGTAGAAGAAATAATCGTGCCAATATTGGCAATATTGAGAGCATGACGCAAAGAAGCCTCTCCACTAGAATAGTTGAGGTTTACCACCGTTTTACCCAGCGTAAGCAAAGCCATATTTCCCATAGAACCCCCTACAGAGGTGGGCAAGAGTACGCCGATATTTTGTTGATGCTTGACCTTGGGTTTGAGTGCTGATGCTATCATGACGGTGCCTGTGATAAATCTATGACCAGAGACTTCTACGCCTGTAGAATCAGCCATACAAAGCTTAGAACCTACAGATTTGGCAGACTTTAGCCATGCTTTTTGAATGCAGGGCAACATAGAGGCATACGATTGCCAACTTTGTATAGACAGCTCAAATACCGCCTTCTTGACAAAGTTTGCTTTGCTATGAATATCCAAAGCTTTGCCAAAACTTACCGAAATATCTTTACCTTTTTTGCGTTTCATCTTGCCAGAGGCATGAGAAAAATCATCTTCCCATAAGCCTCGTAAATAAAAGGGAATAATCACAGCATTTTCGACGTCTTTCGTAGCGATTTCAAAGCCTCTTTGAAAGACTCCCAAATGCCCATTACGAGAGAGATGTCCTTCAGGGAACAAGGCTACGGTATCACCATTGTTGAGGGCTTCAGTCACCAAAGCAAGTGCTGTTTTACTGCTACGACTCGAAATGGGTATCGCTCCAAAGAATTGGAAAATAGGTTTGAGATACCACTTTTCATAATACGACCTCTCCATAACAAAACGAATACGTTTGGGGTATGCCATCTGTAGCATCGCCCAATCCAAAAATGAAATATGATTACCCAAGAACAAGATACCCTTATCCGAAGGAATATTTTTGAGTCCATGCACCGTTAAACGATACTTAAACCCTATAATCATACGCACAATATAACGTATCAGAGATTGAGGTAACTTGATAAAGGTATAACCCATCCCTATAAAGGCAATCGAAGCAATCACATAAAACAAATGATGAGAAGAGATTTCAAAGTATCCAAAACATGCCGTAAGTACCAAGAAAATAAACATCGTCACATTTTGTATAAAATTATTTCCTGCGAGTATCTTGCCCAAGATAGCTGAAGGTGTAGAAAATTGTATCAAGGCATTGAGTGGCACAATAAAAAGTCCTGCCGAAAAGCCAAAGACAAAAAGGGCAGTCCCCAAAGACCAAAGCTCGGTGAGTGTAGGCATCACAAACAAGACCACGGTCACTCCCAATGCACCCAAGGGAATCACCCCTGTTTCTATATAATTCTTGCTCATGCGTCCTACAAGCAATGCCCCCACAATCATCCCCAAACCAGACAGAGCCAACAGCCCTTGAGCTACTACAGTATTGTTGATACCCAAAGTACTTTTGAGATGTTCGCCAAAGATAGCCAACAGCACTTGTGAAACGCCCCACAAGATACTCAGCCCTATAATACTCAACCATACCACTTCATGCTCTTTGAGTACGCGTAAATTGGCTTTGAGATAGTGTAGGTTTTGGTATTCTTTGATTTTAAAGGTCATAGATTCATCTACTTTAATAGGTCTAAAATGCTTGACCAAACGTCGTGCCAAAAGATACTCCACAATACTCGCTAGTATCAAGATGTATCCCACAGGAGCGATATAGGTCAAGATTTCACTAGGGTCTATACTACGGTCTTGTAAAAGGCTTTCAAAAAAGAGTGAATACACCACAGCCCCTGCCAAGATAGACACAATCGTCACAGACTGTACTAAGGCATTGGCAGTGGTAAGTTTCTCATTGCCCACCATCTCTTTGATAAGTCCATATTTCGCAGGAGAATAAATAGCCGATTGAGCAGCAAGAACAAAAGTCATCGCAAACGCCATCCAAAACCAACCCATAAGATAAGAGAGCAAAATCACTGTCGTAATCCCAATAGCTGCTAACGAAGCATATTCTACTACTTTGGTTTTGGCGTACTTATCAGAGATAAATCCAGCAGGAGAAAAAAGAAAGATAAAAGGCAAGAGAATCAAGCCATTGACCATCGCAGTCAAGATAATAAGCTCCGAACCCTCATAGGCTTTGAAAATCGTATTTTGCAAGATAATCTTATGCCCCAAATCTGTCATAGCATTGAGAAATATAATCAATATATAAGGGGTAAATCCTGCTATTTTAAAGAGTGTTTTCATTTAGGAATCCTTTTTGATAGTGTTTTTATGTGCTTGGACTGTGTGCATATTGAAGATATAAGGCTTGGCAATTAGTATCAAATCAAAGAGCAGTTCATAGCGTGAATCATGGGCATTTTCTTCATCTTTGAGTAAGGTTGCCCCTACATTATTTTCTTTGTCTGCTAGTGTTTTGGCATGGATTACATAACTTTCAAGCAAAGTACAATCCACTTCCAAAGCCTTGACACGAGAAAGTATCTCTGCCATCTCTACTTCTTTGCTAGAAAATCCCTTGGCACGTTCAAAGAGATAACCTTGGTCTTGATAGGCTTGAAGTTGGGCATCATCCATCGCCACCAAGGTAAGAAAGTCTTTCCTGTCATACCACAGATTATCACGCCCCCCAGAGATAAGCTCCAACGAACGTACCATCATCTCAAAAGAACTATCAAAATCAAAATGATTCTTCTGAAAAATCCCTTTTATCTCCGAAATACTATACGAAAAATTATGCTGTAAGTATTTGATAAATTTCAAAATATGCACAGACCTCTCATCATACAAATGCACATTAGGCTTAGGCTTAGAAGGCTGAGGAAGCAATCCCTCCTTGACATAAAACAAAATCGTAGATTTACTCTCCTCACTCTGAGCCATAAGCTCCTTCATTTTCAACACCATCACATCTCCTTGACTTTTATATTGCAATAGTATAGGGGATTTTAACTTAAAGTGTAGGGTTACGATTTACATTTTAGAATCTTATTCTAAGTACTCTCTCAATTTAGCTTCTATCTTCTTTTTTAAACCCATAGGCTCAATCACTCTTATATAAGGAATCCACTTTTTTATAAGCTCTTCTATCTCCATATTTTGTGTGACTTGAAAAGAAAGTATTAATTTTCCATTGCTTTTTTCTTCTTCAATATTTTGTGAAGCTAAATGTTTTTTACTCTTAAAATGTTCAGCCTTACTCACATCTACTTCAAGCATCACCTTTATAAGTTTCTCTTCATACCCCTCCGAATAAATAGCCAAAGGCGTTTGCATTTGCCCAATAAACCTATTTATCTCTGCATGATGATAGAAACTCTCACTGTCCATAATAAGAGATTTTATTTTAGAAATACGAGATATTTTGACTCTAAACTTTTGACCTTCTACCTCGGAAATAAGATAAAAATTCTCATTCATAAAGAGGATTTTATAGGGTTTTATCTCAAAGGGTCTCTCCTCCCCTTTGACTTCATACCTCATCGTAAGTTTTCGTTTTCGGTAAATAGCCTTCTCTAAGGTAGAATATATCTCTTTATTATTGAGCTTATTCTCAAAAGGTTTACTTTTAAACGCATAAATATTTTTAAATTCGTTTATCTTATTTTCTATAAGTTTTTTATCTACACTGTCTATCTCTAAGCTATCAAACAGTTCATTATATTGAACGATACTAAAAGCCCTCACCATCAAAGCAAGAGTATCTTTGTTCATAAAATTATCAAAAGCATCTTTAGTTATCGCCTTGTAACAACCACTCTCTCCCCCACGAACAAGCTCAAAAGAGTTAGGAAATACTTCTTTTATCACATCCAAATCACGCCGAATAGTCTTCACAGACTTCCCCTCCCAAAGCATATCATTTTGCAAAGCTTCAATGCAAACCTTTTTCCCATCATTAAAGCGTTTGAGGAGTTCTAGGACTCTTGTGGTTTGGTTTGTCATTTATTTATCTATCTTTTCTAGGATAGTTTGGAGCATTTTGAACCATGTTCGGATGTTTTCTTTTGTTGGTTTTTTAACAACACTATTTTTACAACTTGCTCTAAAATCTCCTGCATGAGCTAAAAAGTTTCTAGTGCAAACTAATTGACTAATCTCATGATTATATTTGTTTAAATTAAACTTTTGAAAAAGAGATACAAATTTGTCATAAGTAGCTTGATTATTAATTGAATATTCTTCAATAAGTATCTCTATAACTTTAAATATTGTCAATATTGTAAACTTCATTTTATTTTCTAAATTGGAATCTAATATTTCAAAAACTGTATCTATTTCATCTTTTATGTTTTTATAGTTTTCATTACTACTTTGTAGTATTTCTAATTCTAAAATTTTCTTTTGAATATCCCAAATATCTTTTAGATAACTCTCCATCAAACCATCTTTTATTAATTTATCCAATTTATTAAAACTACTTTTTGAAGCTTCATACCTATCTGTAGGAGCATCTTTTTGACATATCCCAATATTCCTTTATCATGTAGAGTATCAATGATTAAGCTATCACTAGAAGCTGTAAAACATGATTATTTGAATACTTTTATTCAAGCTTTTGATAAAGTTCAAAATTTGAAGACCACTTATTTTATTTATATTAATATCTTCCTTCTTCAATAATCGTAAATCCAAAAGAATAATATGTGGGTCAAATTTTTTGATACTCTCTTCTACACAATTTTTTATAGCATTTAAATCTGAATAGTTAGTATCCTCTTCAAGTGTTTCAATCTTTATATTTTCATAATGTTGAGATACATAGTTTCTCATTATCTCATTCCAACCATCTACACCTCTATCATCAATAAATAATACTTTACCTTCTACTTCTTGATTTTGTGTTATCTTTTTCTTTTTTGCTTCGTTCCTATATTTCTCGTTAAGATACTTAAAATACAACATAGAAGAAATTTTAGTTTTATTCTTTTTGATAATATCTTTATCTTCAATCCCAAGAAAAACTCCCCACCTATCAATAGCCCACTCATTCGCAATACTATGATTAGAAGAGTTTTCAGGAGGTTCAACGGTGATTAAATCTAAAAAGTTATATTGATATTCTTCTTTACTAAGTGGCTCTATATCTTGATATTTTAGAAATGATTCTTTACTATTGGCTTCTAAAAATATATTTTTTGTAAATAAGATTCTAGCCATAGGTTCAAATCTATTGAGCGTAAAACCATCTAAATCACTTAAAATCACAATAGGTAGATATTTAAACTTCTCTTCAAAGCGAAGATGATACACCAACTGCAAACCATAAAGTTCTAAGTAATTTGAGGATAGATTATCTTTTATAAAAATTATATCAGGAGTTTTATTTTTTATCCAAGAGAGTGTATTTTCATAAGAGATAAATTTAGTATGCTCATCAAAATCATCTTTAAAAGGCACATTGTCATTGTGTATAAGGAGTTTTTTCATATTTTATACCTTACTTGATTGTTCTAAAAAATGCCAAGAACTCTTTAGGCTTAAGTATAGAAATGTCAGAATTTTTAAATCCTCGTTTATCTCGTGTGATTATTATATCAATCTCTGCATACTTTGCTGATGTATAAATCACAGCATCTTCATAATCCACACCATTATTGAGTGAAGCATCTTGAAGTATCTGTTTATCTACCAATGCCACTTCAAAAAGCTTCAAGAGGTTTAACACAAGCCCATCAGCAGAGGCTTTGTCTTTTTGCCTACCGATAAGATAGTGAATTGTTGTCATCGTAGTAGCACAAATAAAACCCTCAATTTTATGATTTTCTATGAGTAAAAAAATCTCTTTTGCTTCTTCTACAAATGGCTCTCTAGCCAAAAGTATATCTAACACAATATTTGTATCTAAGAGTATTTTCATAGATACTTATCTGCTAAATAATCTTTATACTCTTTAGTTGAAGTCTCTTCTTTCAAAGAACCTATCAAGCTATTAGTAATACTCTCTTTTTGAGTGCTAATATTTTTGGAATGTAATAAATTTTGAAAAAATGTATTTACTATCTTAGAAACAGAAGTATTTTGTTCTTTTGCATATTTTTTCATCTCTTCTATCAATTCTTTTTCTGAATAGAGTGTTATTTTTGATGTCATATTTTTCCCTTTTATTGTATTTAGTTTTATTGAGAGGCTTTAGTTTGGATAAGAGTCTTAAAATTATAAGATAATATCTTCATCTCTTCAAACCCTACTTTATACCCAAAATCAAGATTTTTTAAAAGTAACTGATACTCTTCCTCTTTTAATATTTTTTTTAATTCAAATAAACCAAAGTCTTTTTTGAATTTAGCTGAACGATATTTATTACTTTTATCCAAAGTTTCAATAAAGATATTTAACTTTTCAAGATAATTACATAATGGGTCTAAAATCCCATTTTTTTCCATAAGCCAATATAAGAATATTTGGATTATCTTCTTTTAAAAAAGTTTCTAAATTTTGATATAACTTACTTGGTGTAAGTGTTAAAATATTGTTATAAAATGAAGATTGAGAATTATTACCTGAAAATTTCACTAAAATTTTATTTGTACTTTTAGCATACAATTCTAATGCCTTAAAAAGAGTTTCTATTTTTGATTGATGATAAATACTTTCATGAATAATGATAGTATCATATTTATCAAATTGATTATTATCCTCTAAAAATCCATCCAATAAATCATTACATTTATCATCATATAAAATCACATCAATATTAGGATATTTATCAAAATTAATATTTTTCTCTTCAATCCCACCTATTCTATCTCGTTTATTTTCAAGTAACAATATCATTTGTAAAACCTTAATATGTGTGTAAACCCTCTAATGCTATCTTCTACTTTTAGTACAATGTGTCTTATTATTGTCTATCTTAGGGTATAAATAATCTATCTTATATCTACCATCACTACAAAGAGTATCTATACTCCAATCACATAAAGATATAAGATTCGTATAAATACTCTTAAAGTGTCCTCCATTCTTATGAAGTGTCTCTTCTAGTTTATTTGAATTTTGTGACGAACTAGAATTAATATGTATAATTTTAATCTCTAAGATATCAATCCCCTTTATTGGGATTTCATCTGCTTCAACAATAATTCCTTGGCTATTATCACGAATATGTTCATTTATATCTTTAAAAATGATTTTAATTGCTTGTTCAAATCGTTTTGTATCTGTAAAGAATTTATCAATAGGATTTTCTCCTAGGTAATCTAAATTAATTTCAATGTTTAAATCAAGTTCATCAATAATCTTATCAAACCTATCAAATAAATCTAATTTCTCTTCATCTTTAATAACTATCAAACTTTTAAATCTTTCTTGCAAATCATTTATCAAGTGACTATTAAAGTTTTTTTGTTTAATTTCATTTTTAATAATTTCAGAAGACCAGCCCTGAATAGTTTCATCTTTTGAAAATAATAAATCATTGATTGATTGATATAATGTATCAGATAATTTTTCTAAATCAGAACTTATTTCTTTAAACCCTCTTTCAAAATCTTTTATTAAAGTATTGTAATTGAAATTTTCATCTAATATATGATTCGTATGTTTTAATCTATCATCATCGCTAAATTTCTTTAAAATATTTACTAATGCTTCTGGAGTATGTATATCAGCATCTCTAATGTCTAAAGCACTATCTTCTCTTATAAAATTAGATATTCTTTGATTTCCATTTGTATCTTTTTCAATAATTTTATTTTTGCTAATAATTATTTCACCTCTATCTTCATTTTTATATAAATTAACCTTCTTTTCTTGATAAGTAAAAGAGTATATCTTTTTATCTTCAATATTTGTTATATCTAATTTCAAATAACTATTATATACATTTATTTTGGCTATATAATCATCTTCATTAATAGTAAGTATGTCCAAAAGATAGTCACTATTTTTAACTTCTAAAGGTTCAGAAAATCTACTATTTTCATATTTTCCTAATTCATATTCTCTCCATAAGTAAATCAAACACTTTAGTTCTGATTTTGTTTTTAATCTCATCAGATAGATTTAAAGATTTAAGATAAATATCATGTATATCATTATAAGCCCTTACTACTTTTTGATCAAATTTTTGATCTTTCCCCATTTGAAAGACCACTAAATAGTCAGGGTTATTCTCTATATAATAATCAAGATTTAACTCATATTTAAAATTATAATGCAATGAATAAAGTAAGAAATCTGTTATTAACTCTTTTGAAATTAACTTTTTTTCAATATCAGAGAAAATAAGCATCGCTTTTTCTTTCTCTAAATCAGTGACATTCAAAGATTGAACTTTATTTATATTCGCTCCTTTTTCTTCCATTAACTCTATAATATCCAGGATACATATTTTTAAGAGCAAAAGAAGTAGCATCTTGACCTCTGATAATTTTCAGTCTCTATAGATGCCCCATTATCTATTAACTTTAAAGATATTTCATAATGCCCTCTACCTGATGCTAACATAAGTGCTGTAAAGCCTTCAATATCTTGTA
>JAUZSQ010000024.1 GCA_030949325.1 Sulfurovum sp. | reverse complement strand
CTACGAATCAATTATTTTTTAAAACCCTCTTAAAAATCCCATCTACATTCTTTTCCTCGTTCCAATCCGGTCCTCGGTTTGAAATGCATATAATCAGTTCAATTAACTCTCGTATGCATTCCCACGCAGGAGCGATGGGAACGAGCTAAAATACAATCTCAAAAAGGTTTTATCCATATTTTGAAAGATTATAAAGCCAACGATTTAGAAGCCCTTGATATATTAAATATTGCCGAAGTCATAGAGAGAGGTATGCTTTTGGCAAATGAAGGTGTGAGTAACGATGCAAAGGTAACTAAAGTTTAGGCTTTGGTTACCTTTTTTTTTGGCTAATTTTTAGTTGGGTGGTGGAGTGGTGAGTCTAAGATTAGGAGGGTTCTTGCTCCCAAATTGTATTTGGGAGTGGATACTCAATATTCATTCCATAATACAATTATGGAACGAGAAAAAAATTACTCTGTATTTTCAGCATAATCTTTTAAAAACTCTGATCCTGCTTTTTCTGCTGGTTCTTCACCATGTTCACAATTATCTTTTAAATGAGCCGCTTCGTGTACTATGATTCTTGTAATATTAAGTGCTGACCTATCTTGTGTTGCAACTTGTATATAACAAGATGAACCACCCTCACAATGAGCTAGTCCAATAGCAGGACTATCGTGGTCTAATAATTCTACATTTTTATACTTTATTTTATCTATATTATCATGTACATAATCATACCAACCAGCAACTATAAGTATTTCTTCATGTTCCGATCTTAAATCACTAGCTCCACTAACATCACACTCGTTGTCATCTGTTATATAACTAACTATATCAGTCACATCACCATCTTCATCCCAACACACTGGTCCGATACATAACCCTGCTGACTCACACCCTTGAAATAATATTGAACTTGAAATTAATAATATCAAAAATATTTTTTGTTTCTTTTTCATTAATTTTCCTTATTCTATAATTTTATTGTCCTAGTCACGCTAGTCAAAACTATGCACTTTAGTGCAAGGCTTTAGCTTCTACGAAGTTGAGTTATTATACTACCTACTTCCCAAAAACCCTCTTAAAAATCCCATCCACATTCTTAGTATAATAATCAAAGTTAAAACACTCTCTAATCTGTTTTTCACTTAGAGACTCTCTTAATTCTTCATCGGCTAGTAGGTGTAATAGATAGAGTGATTCGCCTTTTTTGTTGGTTGTGCCTTCTCCTTCTTGGATTTTTCCCATACTTTCATGGCGTTTCTTTGTACTATTCTATAGGCATCTTCTCGGCTTACGCCTTTGAGTGGGAGTTCTAATAGGACGCGTTGAGAAAGACCAATCCGCCCGTGAGGTTTAGGTTTTTCATCATATTTTCAGGCATGACTGTGAGGTTGGCAATGACAGAATTCATACGGTGAAGCATGAAATCTGTGGTGATGAAGGCATCAGGTAACCAAAATCTTTCTGTTGATGAGTGTGAGATGTCTCTCTCGTGCCATAGTGCTACATTCTCCATAGCAGGTGTTACACAAGTTCTAATAATTCGTGCAAGTCCTGTGATGTTTTCTGTGAGGATTGGTTTCTTTTAGTGTGGCATAGCAAGAAGACCCTTTTTGTCCTTTTGCGAAATACTCCTCAGCTTCATAGACTTCTGTTCTTTGTAAATGTCTCACTTGTACGGCAAACTTTTCTACAGAAGAAGCCATCAGTGCTAAAGTCGTTGCTAACCTTGCATATCTATCACGGTGTACGACTTGATTTGAACAAGGTTCAGGTTTGAGTCCTAGCTCTTTCATGGCGTACTCTTCTAGCTCTAATGGAGCGTGAGCGAAGTTGCCCATTGCACCAGAGATTTGACCTACGGCGATGACTTTTCTTGTTTGTTTGAGGTTTTTGAGGTGTCTCGCCATCTCGTCATACCACACAGCAAGAGTGAGACCAAAAGTAATAGGCTCTCCGTGGATACCGTGGCTTCTTCCTACCATTAAAAGTCATTTTATGCTCTTTGGCTCTTTTTTGATAGATTTCATGAGCATTTTTACATCTTTAATGACAATATCAAGAGAGTCTCTCATTTGAAGTGCCACACCTGTATCTACTGCGTCAGAACTCGTCATTCCATAGTGAAACCATCTTGATTCTTTGCCAAGGCTTTCACTCACACTCGTATTAAATGCGATTAAATCGTGTCTCGTGACGGCTTCTATCTCTTCAATTCTTTTGACTGAAAACGAGGCATTTTTGACAATTTTATCTGCATCTTCTTGAGGGATTTTACCCAGTTTTGCCCACGCCTTAACCATCTTGCTTTTTCTACTTCTAACCACGCTGAATATCTTGCCTGTTGTGTCCAATTTTTGCTCATCTCATCTCTTGCGTATCTTTCTACCATATTAACATCCTAATCTATAATTTATGATACAATTTTACCTTAATAGCAGTTACAAAGGGGTTACACCATGCCATTCGTCAAAGAGAAATATC
>JAUZSQ010000023.1 GCA_030949325.1 Sulfurovum sp. | reverse complement strand
GGCACTTAAACGGATTGACAAGCATATTGATATTGTTTATTTTGTCTTTGATGGAGCATTTGGAAATAATCCTGCTGTACAAATGGTGAGGCAATGTGGATTACATATCATTTCTAAACTTCAAAAAACTCTGCACTGCTATTTCCTTATAGTGGAGAGTATGCAGGAAGAGGATCTCCTAGGAAATATGGAGATGCTATTGACTATGATAATCTTCCAGAACCCTATCTAAAATCAGATACCATAGACGAAGATAAGAATATCCAAACAAGAATTTATCAAATGGAAATGCTACATCGTAAGTTTGCAGATAGGCTCAATGTTGTAATTATTCAAAAGATAAATTTAAGCACAGGTAAAATTGCTCATGTAAATCTCTTCTACAGATTTGACATTAGACTATGAAAAGATTATTGATTACTATTCACTTCTGTTTTCAGATTGAATTTGTCTTCCGAGATGCCAAACAATATTGGGGAATGGAGGATTTTATGAATATTAAAAAACACCTATCCATAATTGGGCAAATCTCTACTTTTATGGTCAATTTCTCCTATGGATTACGCCAAAATTCTGATATGAATGAGATGAGTATTCTTGACCTTAAAGCCCACTATCACGGGATTAAATACGTCAAAGAGGTATTTAAATTACTTCCGCATTTAGCTAACGAGTATTTAATTCAGACGGTATCGCATTAAGATTGCGAATTTAGGGGCTATTCACTCTACTGAGAGGGTGGGTTAGTGGGGGTTTTTGGCTAAGGTATTGGTAATAATAAATGTATCAGAAATCCAACTATGCTTTATATGTACATCATTTAATAATAAACTACCTGTTTTTAAAGTCGCTTCCTTTATCCAGTTAAGATATTCTTTAATTTGAGCTAACTTATTATAAAATTCTTCTGCTTCATAGTCATTAGTAATCTTTGTTTCCATATAATTAGAAAAGCCTAAAATATCCAAGAATGCTGTATATTTTAAATTATTTTTATGAAATCTTTCAATTTTAAATAATTTTTGTATATCGTCATCTAGGCTTTCAATAAAGGCTTCGCAGTCTGTTTTATAGTGTGAAAGATATATATCTCTAGCTATCTCCGTAAAAGGTATTTTAGCTCCATCATTCTCACAAGGCATCTCCATCAATTTTACTTCTTTGCCTATCTGTTATTGAGTTACTCTCATCAAGTATTACACAATAAACATCTTCATTTTTCATCATATTTTTTCCTTTTAAACTATCTCTTTTCTCTTTTTATATAATCTAATCCCTACATCTTCCAAACTTTTTTGAATTAACTTATCTTTATTCTTTTCGATATTCTCTATAGATTTCATAAGCCTTTTGCATTGTGAGGATTAGAGAGTAGATATTCTGTGTCATTTCTAGTTTGTAGATTCACTTGTGTGGAAGATTCTCTTAATTTTTGAATATAGCTATCAATATTACCTATAGGGAGTGATATTATGATTATATAAGTCATCAATAGACTTTTTGAGGTTATTTATATAACGACTATTTTGAAATATTTGCATAATAGTTATCTCCTTTAAATTCTAAGAAATTATTCATTCTATATCACACCCTATCTTCAAGATTATCATAAACATCATTATTCTCTCGTTTCCCTACAGAAAGGACAAGCACTACTATCTCCTCCTCTTTAACCTCATAAGCCAATCTAAACCCTGAACTTCTCAATTTTATTTTATAGATATTGTCATATCCACTTAATTTATCTTTTGGTACTCGTGGATTTTCTAATCTCTTGAGCTTCTTATGAAATTGTATTTTAATAGTAGAGTTTAGTTTATTCCACTCTTTCAAGGCTTTAGGCTTGAAGTCTAGGTTATAATAACTCATCTATATCCACTCTAATCGCCTCTTCACCATCATTCAATCTCTCTTTAACAATTTGAGACAAATGATAATCATCTATAATACCCATCATCTTCTCATACACAGCACTAGGCACGAGATAGGCACTTGCTACATTGTGATTGAGGATTGCTACGGCTTCATCACCTGCATCTTGTATGAGTTGTGTTGGGGATTTTTTGAGTTCTGTGATACTTGCTGTGTAGTTTGCTAAGATAGGTTGCATATTAAATCCTTTTTTATAATATCTTTAATTAGATTTTAATATTGTACTTTATTTGGTGTCTTTTGTCAATGAGATTTTTTATTTTCGGAAGTGAAGCTTTAGCTTCGCCTAGATATTCTGTGTCGTTGTATTATTTCGCGAGGCTGAAGCCTCACTTCCAGTAACTATATAAGCTTATTTCTTACCACTCACCCTCTGACACTCACTCACAAAGTGCTTGGCATTCTCCACAGGTACATCAGGTAAAATCCCATGACCTAGATTAAAAATGTGTCTTTTTCCACCCATAATATCATGAAGTGCTTCGACACATTCAGTGGTGGCTTTTTGGTCATAAAGACGGCAAGGCTCCATATTTCCTTGCAGGACATATTTGTCTCCTAGTTTGTCTTTTGCCATAGCCATTGAGGTTCCCCAATCTACACCGAAGACATCAAAGTTTCCATAGACTCCACCACGTTCTATAAACGGAGTCACTCCCTTAGGGAACATGATAATAGGTATATTTGGGTATTTTGATTTAAGATAATCACAGATTTCTACCATGTATTTCCACGAAAACTCATCATACTTAGAGGGTTCTATCGCTGCTGCCCATGAGTCAAAGATTTGTACTACGTCTATCCCTGCTTCGATTTGTCTTTCCATGTAAAGCTTGACTACTTCCGTGACTTCTCTTAAAATATTATGAAGGAGTTCAGGGTTTGAATACATCATCTTTTTACAAAGGTTATAGGTCTTAGTGCCTTGTCCTTCTATCATATAGGTTGCCAATGTCCACGGAGCTCCTGCAAAACCAATGAGGGCAATTTCATCACCACGTTCATCAAGTTCTTTACGCAAGAGTTTAATCGTATCATAGACATAAGTGAGCTTATCAGAGGCTTCTTTGCCACCAATGAGTCTATCTAAATCAGCTTGACTCGTGAGAGGGTCGCTAAACTTTGGTCCTTCTCCTTTGACAAAAGACAAATCCATGCCCATTTCATCAGGAATGACCAATATATCGGTGAAGAGTATCGCCGCATCTACACCCACAATGTCTAGGGGTTGAATGGTCACGGATGCTGCTTTTTGGGGTGCATGACACAGACTCAAAAAGTCTCCTGCATCAGCACGTACTGCCATGTATTCTGGCAGGTAACGTCCTGCTTGTCTCATCATCCATACGGGTGTATATTCTGTCTCTTTTCCTAAACATGCATCTACAAATATCTTGCTCATTATTTACCTACCTTACCTAAGAAATAGAGTCCTACAGACAATGCTGTAATAGACAATGCCAAATACAACATCTCTAAAGGCGTTGTAAATTCTGTATGTAAAATCCGTTGAAAGAAGTTTACTACCAAAACCATGACAATGACTTTTGCTATTTTGTCTTTGAGTTGGTCAAGGTTATGAATGGCTAGAAGTTGTGAACCATTCTTCCCTTCAGCCTCTTCAATATCAGAGATAAAAAGCTCATATAAACCAAACGAGAAGATAAACATGACCACAGCAATCAAATATAAATCCACAGCCCCAATAAGACCTGCCACAATGTCTGCATGAAAATGCTCAGGATGTGGAATCATATGCGTAATGACTTCAAATGTCACTACCGTCACATGCCAAATATCAATGGAAGCCACGATAAAAAGAATAATCGCTCCTAAAAGTCCAAAGATTACAGCCAATACCACAATGAAACGACTGTTCCAAATGATACTTTCAAATATTTTTCCTAAGGTCATACATTCTCCTCTAATTTTATCCATTTTTGAGCTATACGCACCGCATTGGTAGCAGCCCCTACTCTTACTTGGTCTGCTACACCCCAAATATGCAAGATGTTGTTATCAAACAAATCTTTTCTAATGCGTCCTACATAGGTCTCATCAGTATCCGTTGCGATGATGGGCATTGGGTATTCATTTTTGCTCATATCATCAAGTACGGTGACATTTTCAAAGTCAGCCAAAACTTTTCTACATTTTTCAACATCTACCTCTATATGAGATTCAAAAGTAATGGTGATGGACTCAGAATGTGAACGAAGTACTGGCACACGTACACAGGTTGCCGATATAGCAAAATTGGTATCCATGATTTTAGCTGTTTCATTGACCATTTTCATCTCTTCTTTGGTGTATCCATTGTCTAAGGGTACATCAATATGAGGAATGACATTAAGGGCTATTTGATGGGCAAAAGCTGTACATTCAGTCTCGGAGAGCTTAAAGGCAAAGAAACTCTTGCATTTGTTTGACAAGCTCTTCCATCCCTGCTTTTCCTGCTCCAGATACTGCTTGGTACGTACTCACATCTACACGTTTAATCCCATAAAGGTCATGAAGAGGCTTAAGCAGTTGCACCATTTGAATAGTAGAACAATTAGGATTTGCGATAATCCCTGTATCTTCCCAAAGCTCTATGTCATGAGGGTTCACTTCAGGTACTACCAAAGGCACACGCTCATCCATACGAAAATGTGACGTATTGTCAATGACTACTGCACCAGATTCAACGGCATATTTGGCATACTTTTCAGAAATAGAACCTCCTGCTGAAAAAAAGGCTATATCAATATTTTGCCCTTCAAAGACTGTTTCGGTCAGTTCTTTAATCACATACACTTTACCGTCATACTCAATACTCTCTCCTGCTGAATTGGCTGATGCCAAAGGCAAGATATTGGCTATGGGAAACTTTACTTCTTCCAAAACCCTAAACAGCTCTTCACCCACGGCACCACTGGCACCGACTATCGCTACGTTATATGTTTTCACGCTCTTCCTCTTCTTCGTTTACTTCTTCTTTTTGACATTTTGCCATGCTTACAACGATGTCTTTTTTCTCTACGGAGACTACTTTGACACCTGAAGTATTACGCCCTGCTTTTCTGATACTTTCCATATCGACGCGTATCATTTTTCCTGCTGAAGACAAGCACATGAGGTCTTTGTCTTCTTCTACAAATACCACACCAACCACATCACCCGTTTTGGCAGTCAGTCTCATAGAAATGATACCTTTTCCTGCACGGTTTTGTTCGCGATACTCAGAAGCTGTCGTACGTTTACCTAGACCTTTTTCAGAGAGCATAAGCAATTCGTCTTCTTCATTTTCTATCGTGGTAGCTCCACAGACGTAATCCTCTTCGATTTTAAATTTAATCGCCGTGACCCCTCGTGCGACGCGTCCTATCTCTCTAGCATCTTCGACTTTAAATCGAATACATAAACCTTTTTTCGTTGCTACAAAGAGCCATTTGGTATTAGGTTTGACAATTTTAGCTTCAACGATTTCATCGCTTTCATCAAGGTTAATCGCTCTTACACCATTGCTTCTAATATTGGAATACTCAGAAAGATTCGTACGCTTAACAATACCTTTCTTAGTAAAGAATACCAAGCCTTTGTCTTCATTGAAATCCGTCGTAGGAATAATAGCCATAATCTTTTCATCTTTTTGTAGGTTAATTAGATTGACCACTGCCTTGCCTTTGGCTGTACGGCTTCCCTCAGGAATACGATATACTTTAAGCCAATAGAGTTGCCCTCGGTTAGTCACAAACATCAGCGTATCATGGGTATTGGAAGTAAAGAAGCTTTCGATGAAGTCATCATCATGCGTAGTGACGGCTGTTTTGCCTTTGCCTCCACGATGTTGTTTTTCATATTGCTTCACAGGTACACGTTTGATATAACCACGATGTGTAATCGTCACCACCATTGGCTCATTAGGGATAAGGTCTTCGATGTCTATATCATCATAATCATCAATAATCTCAGTACGTCTAGGGATAGAAAATTTTTCTCCAATCTCTACGAGTTCTTCTCTAATAATCTCATTAATTTTGTCTTCACTCTTTAAAATAGCTTCAAGCTCAGCAATAATAGCATGGAGTTCAGCCAATTCTACTTCTATCTTTTCAATTTGAAGCCCTGTCAAACGCCCAAGTCTCATCTCCAAAATAGCCTTCGCTTGAATCTCAGAAAAATCAAAACGTGTAATAAGATTTTCTCTAGCCGTACTATCATCTTTGGACGCACGAATAATCTTGATAACCTCATCAATATTATCAATCGCAATCTTTAGCCCTTCTAATATGTGGGCTCTTGCTCTTGCTTTTTCTAGGTCAAAAATCGTTCTTCTAATAACAACAGTTTTTCTGTGCTTCAAGAAGATATCAAAAAGTTCCATGATATTAAAGACTTTGGGTTCTTTGTTGTTAATTGCCAACATAATAATCCCAAAAGTCACTTGCATTTGTGTAGATTTGAAGAGGTTATTCAGCACAATCTCACTCATCGAATCACGCTTAAGCTCAATCACTACTCTCATACCATCACGGTCAGACTCATCACGAATTTCTGAAATACCTTCAAGATGCTTGTCACGCACAAGCTGTGCAATATTTTCTATCAGTCTTGATTTATTCACTTGAAAAGGAAGCTCATCAATAATAATAATCTCTTTGGTCTTGGTCTCTTCTATATGCGTCTTGGCACGTACCTTAATACGTCCACGCCCTGTAGTATAGGCATCAAGAATACCCTTTTTACCAAAGATAATACCCCCTGTTGGGAAATCAGGACCTTTGACAATAGCTATCATATCTTCTATAGTAGAAAAAGGATTATCAATACGCAAAAGCAAAGCTTCTATCAACTCTTCCAAACGATGAGGAGGGATATTTGTAGCCATTCCTACAGCAATACCTGATGAACCATTGAGCAATAGATTGGGAATACGTGCAGGTAAGACATCAGGCTCATGCATAGAATCATCATAATTGGGTACAAAATCTACCGTGTCTTTGTCCAAATCACTGAGTAATTCTTCGGCTATTTTCGTCATTCTAGCTTCGGTATATCTCATCGCGGCTGCATTGTCACCATCGACTGACCCAAAGTTACCTTGACCATCGACCAAAGGGGCTTGCATAGAAAAATCTTGTGCCATTCGTACCAGTGCATCATAGACCGAATTGTCTCCATGAGGATGATACTTACCAATCACGTCTCCGACGATACGAGCAGACTTTTTATACGCACTTCTATGAGAAAGATGTAAATCTTCCATCGCATAGAGTATTCTTCTATGCACGGGTTTGAGTCCATCTCTTGCATCAGGCAAGGCACGTCCAACGATAACAGACATAGAGTAGTCAAGATATGACGCTCTCATACTGTCTTCTATCAGTATCTCTTGTGTATTTTCACTATTTTCCAATAAATCAGCCAATTATGTTCCTTTTAAAATATCATGCTAAGATTTTAGCAAAGAGAGCTATAAAAAGGCTTAAAAGTCTTTAAAAAGGCAGTTAGATAGTGTTAAAAAGATATTTTATATTTTAGAATATTTTGCTTAACATAATATTATTGCTAAAAGGGTGTATTATGTCTCACTATGACCTCACAGAAAGATATTCCAAGCGTACTATGCTCACCCCATCATATAAAACACTGTAATCTACGCTAAAATAACGCTATTTATGATAAAAGGCTAGATATGATTGTTGGGATAGAGGGGTTAGTGGAGAGGAAAGAGCCTACGTTTGTGCATCTAAATGTACAAGGGATTATTTATGAAGTGCAGGTTTCTGTCAATACTTCTCATGCTATAAACCAAAGTAAGGTCAAGCTTTTTGTGAGTAATATCATACGAGAAGATGCCAATTTACTTTTTGGGTTTATCGATATGAAAGAGAAAACGATGTTTAATACCGTACTCAAAATCAATGGTATTGGTCCCAAGGTAGCCTTGGCTATTTGTTCTACTTTTACCTATGATACTTTTGCTCAGGTTGTAGAGTCCAAAGATGTCAATATGCTCAAACGTGTCCCAGGGATTGGTCCCAAGGCAGCCAGTCGTATTTTGGTAGAACTTGTTGATTTTATTGTCGATGTGAGTGATGAAGGTGGCAATAATGGGGCATTGACTGAAGCGATGATGGCATTGGAAAGCTTGGGCTTCAAAAAAGATGCGATTCGTAAGGCTTTACATGGTAGCCAAGGGGACACGAGTAGTCTAGTCAAAGAAGGACTTAGAAAGTTACAAAGGCTCTAAATGGAACATCCTATTATCATTATTGGTGGAGGGGCTAGTGCTTTGATGTTGGCTTCATTGCTACCCAAGCAATCTGTGCTAGTACTCGAATCCAATGACAAACTTGGGGCAAAGATACTCATTTCAGGTGGGGGTAAGTGTAATATTAGCAATAGTGATATGGGTACCCAATACTTTCTTGGAGACAAAAGTTTTGTCACTCCTGCACTCAAAAGCTTTGATGAAGTGGCACTGTTACATTGGCTACAAAGGCAAGGATTAGAGCCTGTCCTTCGTAAGCAGACGCAATACTTTTGTAAAAATTCTGCCAAAGAGTTAGTAGATGTTCTCATAAGAAATGCAAAAAAACAAAAGATAATTCTCAATGAAATGGTGACAGAAGTACGCAAAAGAGAGGGTATCTTTTATGTCAAGACCTCAAAGAAGACTTATATTTCGAGCAAAGTTATTGTAGCCTCTGGAGGACTGAGTTTTTCTATTTTGGGGGCGAGTGCCATAGGCTATGAGATTGCACAGTCTTTTGGACATCATATCATCCCTACTGCACCTGCCTTAGTTGGCTTTACGATACAGAAGCCTGAATTCTTTTTCAAGACACTCTCAGGGGCTTCGACCCAAGTCCTTATCAGTGTAGGAGATACAGTTTGTAAGGGTGCATTACTCTTTACGCACAAGGGACTCAGTGGTCCTGCTGTTTTGGATGCTTCACTATATTGGACAAAGGGAAAAATCAGTATTGATTTCTTACCTTCGTTTGATTGGCAGACTATTACGCAAAGTAAAAAACAAATCTCTTCTCTTTTGCCTTTGCCCAAGCGTGTTAGCAAAGCATTTTTGCTACAATTACAGCTAGAAGATAAGCCTTACGCTAGATTGACTCCAGCAGAAGTCAAAACCTTGCAAACCCTTAGCCATTATACTATGGCACCTGCTGGTACTTTTGGCTATAGCAAGGCAGAAGTCACCAAAGGTGGCGTGGATACTACAGAGATAGATAATAAGAGTATGATGAGTCACAAAGAAGAAGGACTTTACTTTTTGGGTGAAGTCTTGGATGTCACAGGACAACTTGGGGGATATAACTTTCAATGGGCATTTTCTTCTGCTTACAGTTGTGCAAAATATTTGAAGGAAAAGCATTAAATGAACAATAAATTACCTATATTCCTCATCATGTCTATGATGATATTCTTAAGTGGTTGTATCCAACTACCCCATAGTAAGGGATGGTCATATTCTCAAAAACAAGAATTTATACGGCTCTTACGCACAGATAAATATCTGTCTATCTGTCACTATCAAGCCCTAGCTTCTGAGGTGATAGCCACAAGAAATACCTCTTTGATGAATCAAATGTTACTAGCTTATACAAAGAACCTTGCCAATAGTTGTATTAACCTTGCACAATTTGATACCATACAAGCACAGCGTAAAGCCAATGGAGTAGAAACCCATTATACCCATTACTTACAAGAGGTCAAAGACAAAGATATTATGCGTCAACTCGATGTAGGGCTGAGTATTGAGAAAATATTGTCTCCATATATTCCCAAGAATACACAATTTACCAAGCTTCTCAAAGCCTATAAAAACTTAGAAAAACAACCTACTTTTACAGCCGTACAGTTAAATAAATTGCGTGTCAACATAGAAAGAGTCAAAATCATGAATGATGCCATAGGTGAGGATTACATTCTTGTCAATATTCCAGAATTTATGGTGCGTGTCAAAAAAGGTGCACAAACGACGCTCAAATTTAAAATAGTGGTAGGAAGAAAACATTTACAAACCCCTATATTTGCCCAACGTCTCAAATATGTGACACTCAATCCTCAATGGTCAGTCCCTGATAGTATCGCACGAAATGAAGTCATCCCAGGGATACTCAAAAATGCCAACTATTTAAAACGTCATCGTTTGGTTGTACGAAAGACTTATGATTTGAATTCAGCTGTCATGCGTCCAAGTACAGCAGATTATCGTGCCTATAGAGGGGGGAAAGGTGCTGTGCCGTTTAAGTTTATTGAAGTGCCGTCGCGTTATAACGCTTTGGGACGTGTGAAGTTTATCTTTCCTAATGAACATTCGGTGTATATGCATGATACACAAATGAAAAAGCTCTTTGCCCGTCCTGTACGCTGTTATAGTCATGGTTGTGTAAGACTACAAAAGCCCAATGATTTACTCTCTTATGTCACCACACACTATACAGACAATACCCTAGCCCAAGTCAATACATGGTATAAAAGTATGAAGACGCATTATCTAAAACTCAACAAAAATGTGCTGGTACATACAGCCTATCTGACTGCTTATGTAAGAGAAGATGGTAAACTTGTGATGTTTAATGATGTCTATGCTTTTGATAAATATCAAAAACTAACCTTTAGACCGTAGAGATGATACGTGCATGGTTCATACTAGGAGATATACTTTTGTCTCTACTTTTGTATCTTTCCCTTGCGTCGTTTGTGTATATGAAACCTCTAGTAAATATCACTATCTCATCGATGCCTTATGATTTTGAGGCTGTGAGCCTAGAAGAGCGTTTGTCTTTGCTCTCAGCTGATATAGGAGATGCTGTCTTTATCCGTATTTTCAAAAAGGAATCTCTCTTAGAAGTATGGATAGAAGGTGAGGATGGTAACTATCAACATCTGAAAGATTATCCTATTTGTGCCTATTCAGGACGGCTAGGTCCCAAGCTTCAAGAAGGAGATAGACAAGCCCCTGAGGGATTTTATCAAGTTAAACCTCATCAGCTCAATCCCAACAGTAAATTTCATTTGTCTTTCAACTTGGGCTATCCCAATGCCTACGACAAAGCCCATCAACGTACAGGTTCATTTCTCATGGTACACGGTCACTGTGTCTCTGTAGGATGCTACGCGATGACAGACCAAAAGATAGAAGAGATTTATGCCTTAGTGGAGGGTGCCTTAGACAACAAGCAACACTCCGTACAAGTCCATGCCTACCCTTTTCGTATGAGTCAAGAAAATATGTCTAAGTATGAAGGTCATCCTTGGTATGGGTTTTGGCTCAACCTCAAAGAAGGATATGATGCCTTTGAAACAGACAAAATCCCTCCACGTATTCAAGTAAAACAAAAACGTTATTATGTTAATATAAGCCCAATTTAACACAAATGGGTAACTATGGCAATAAAAGAGATATACTATAAAGAAGCGTCCTTCAAACTCTCCTATGAAATCGTCAATCCACAAGCCCAAAAGGTCATCTTGATACTACATGGATGGGGAAGCAACAAAGAGATTATGAAACAATCTTTTGGTACAAGGCTCCCTCAATATAAGCATCTCTATGTCGATATGCCTGGTTTTGGGAAAAGTAGCAATACACAAATACTCAGTACCCAAGATTATGCCAATATCCTCCAAAGTTTTGTCACTACTTTAGGTATAGAAGTTAGCATTGCCATGGGGCATTCCTTTGGGGGTAAAGTCTCTACCTTACTCAATCCTCCTTGTTTGGTCTTGTTGTCTTCTTCGGGTGTACTTGTCCCCAAGGTGATTTTGGTTCATTTTAAGATTGCATTGTTTAAACTATTAAAACCTCTAGGGTTGCATAAGATTCAGCAACTTTTTGTCAGTCCTGATGCCAAAGGAATGAGCCATGAGATGTATGAGACCTTCAAAAATGTAGTCAATGAAGAATTTGAACAACATTTTATAGACAACACAAGTAAAGCCCTCTGTTTTTGGGGTAAAGCAGATACGGCGACTCCTCTATGGTCAGGTGAAAAGATAGCCTCACTCTTGGAGAATGCACCTTTATATCCACTTGAAGGTGACCATTTTTTCTTTGTCAAACATCCCGACTTTATCGCAGAGACACTCATCACACATTGTAAGGAATTAGACCTATGTTAGCCATACTTAATACACTTTTTTATGCACTTTTTATCCTCTCTATGGGATATTATTTTATGACCAATCTACAATGGTACAGCTACAAACTCACACGCGTACTCTTTCATCATACTAAAATATGGTGGCATTTTGTCTATTTCTTAATCCCTTTTGCTCTGTATAGTTTTGTCGATGCCCTCAGCCCTTATGCTTTTGTAATAGCCATACTGTATCTAGGTCTCATACTCCATTGGCATAGAGGCTTAGACAAGCCTTTGGTCTTTACTGGACGGGTCAAACGTTTTGTCTTTGCACTCATACTCTTTGCCCTATTTATCGCCATATCATTTCACTATTATGCTGTGATTTTACCTATCTTTCTTGCCTATTTTATCTCTATATTTATAGAAAAGATGCTCTTTCATGGATTTCAAACCCAAGCACAGAAGAAACTAGATGCTATGTCGGATATGAAAGTCATCGGTATCACAGCTTCCTATGGCAAAACCAGTATCAAAAACTATGTCACCCACCTACTCCAAGCCAAATATAACACCTATGCCACACCACGTTCAGTCAATACACTAGGTGGCGTGATGATAGATATTAACAATGATTTACCCTCTGATACAGAAGTGTATGTCGTAGAAATGGGTGCAAGAGGAGAGGGAGATATTGCCCAGATTAGTACCTTTGTCAATCCTCACTATGCTATTGTAGGAAAAATAGGTCCTGCACATATCGAATACTTTAGAACCATAGAAAATATTCGTAATACCAAAATGGAAATACTCAAAAGTGATAGACTTGATACCGCATGGATACATCAAAGTGCCAATGTCAAAACCGAAGCCAATGTACATACTTTTGGAGACTTAGAAGGCTTGGATATGAGAAGCAATACCCCTGCTCCTACCTTTGTTATCGAAGATGTCAAAGCCACACTTGATAGCACAAGCTTTAGGCTCAAGGGTGTCTCTTATTCTGCGAAGATATTGGGTGCATTTAATGCCATGAATTTGGCTGTATCTGTACTCGTTGCCAAAGAACTAGGACTTACTGATACCCAAATACAAAGCCAACTCTCAACCCTTGCACCTGTAGCACATAGATTACAGCGTATCGACGCAGGAGGTAAGGTGATATTGGATGATAGTTTCAATGGCAATATAGATGGTATGATGTCTGCATTTGACTTGGCTTCTACCCACCAAGGACGCAAAGTCGTTATCACCCCAGGGCTAGTAGAAGTAGATGAAAGCTACAATATCCAAGTCGCACAAAGGGTCAATGAAGTCTTTGATATAGTCATTGTCTCAGGAGAGCTAAACTATGCGACTTTCAAGAAGTATATAGATGCTGATAAGCTCATCAAATTGCCTAGTAAAGATAAAATGCAAGAGATACTCATCGAACATACCCAAGCAGGAGATTTAATCCTCTTTGCCAATGATGCCCCTAGCTTTATTTGAGTGTCTCACCTCTAAGAATATCCAAAACATTGGTGGCATAACAGCCTTTGGGTAAGACAAAAGAAAGCTCATAATGGGCTTTTTCTTCTACATAATTTTTCGTAATCTCAGTCACTTGTATCCATGCATAACGTCTTGTACCATTGAGAGGAAGTGTCTCTAAGTAAGGGGCTTCTAGGATACCTGCTGTGCCTATAGCACTTTGGGCTTTTTTACCTGCGAGTAATCCTGCTGGTGCAATATCTTTCTCAGAAAAACGCTGAGATTCAACTGCCAAATCTTCTGCATTGAACAAACGTCCATAAGGATAATGCATCATCACATCACCCTCTATAATTTTAAAAAAGTTCTTTTGACTCTTCGTCCCTTTGAGCGAACCTTTGGACAAACCCATCAGCCCTTCTGTCTCGGATTCACTAAACTTTTCTAAAAGAAGATTAAGCTCCATACGCTTGGAGAGCCAATTATTAAACAAATACGATTGATACGCTCCCATCAAAAATTCTTTGGTCTTACGGTCACGCATTTTGAGCGTACCTTCTACAAGCTTCTTACCTTCTTCCCAATTGTCACCCTTGGTACCAAAACGTTGATTTCCAAAATAATTGGGTACACCTTCTTTTTTAATCCATTTGAGTACAGAATCAAGCTTGTCTTTTTGCACTCCCAATACTTTTTTGAGACGAATTTTAAAACGATTGCCTTTTAAATGTCCAACACGTATTTTGTTGTTGTGGCGTATCATAGAAAGAATCTTGATATTCTCATGGCTAAAGGCTTTGAGCTTTTCTTCATGCGTTGCCATCACAGAGATATATTGCAAAGTCATCGCATGTTTGTCTTTGAGTCCTGCATAGCCCATATCACGACGACGAATACCTATATGATTGGAAATCACATCTAGCATTTGCCATGTGGTCAACTCTTTTTGCGAATATGCAAAACGAGGTGTTCACCTTCTCCTGTAAAGGCATACAAAGGTATCTCTTCTACCGTAAAATCTCTAGCAGAAGTATTAAATACAAATTCATTTTTGACGTTGAGGGGATAAATAGGTTTCATGAGAGTCTTTCAAAGTTAATATCGGAATAATAGGGGTATTTTATCTGAAAGATGATTAAAGTGTATGTCAATCTAAAATTGACCTACACAATAACTTTACTTAGCTACTTCTGTAGTATTTGTTTCTGGTGTAGTTTCAGCTGGTGCTTCACTAGCAAATGATAGTGTTGCTAAACAAACTGCAACTAATACGATAAATTTTTTCATACTTTTAATCCCCTTTCTTTTGATGTAATAGTATTATATCAGCTACAACATTAAAATAATATAAGAAATGATTATTTTATTGGATTATTTTATCGTCAATCCTTTTTCCACTAAGCCACTACAACTTTATCTACAACATTGAGTCCAAATCCTGCCAACCCTACAAATTCTGTATCTTTATTCGTTGTGAGTAGATTGATATTACTAATACCTAAGTCTTTGAGAATTTGAGCCCCTACACCAAATTCTTTGGCTTGTTCATGAGAAATCACTTTGGTATCCAAAAATACCAAGACTCCTCCATTGGTTTTGAGGTAGTCTATAGAATTACTCAATGCTGAGAAACGCTTATCGTCCAATACCAAATCTATATCCGAACCAATATTATGAAATTTGACATTGGAAGTTTCATGAGATTTATAAAATTGTATCACAGTATGGACTCTATCAAGGTGGTCACGATACATCATCTTTTCTACTTTAATCCCTCGCAGTTCCGCCTCTTCGACTGAAATACGCTTGACAAGCTTTTCGTGTGCCAGTCTATACTCAACAAGGTCAGAAATATACACGATACACAAATCATGCTTCTTAGAAAAAATCTCCAAATCATCCATACGAGCCATCGTACCGTCATCTTTGATAATTTCACAAATCACAGCCACAGGCGCTAGTCCTGAAAGCTTACATAAATCCACAGACCCTTCTGTATGACCTGTGCGTACCAAAACACCCCCATCTTTAGCAATCAGAGGAAAGATATGCCCAGGACGTACAAAGTCCTCTGATACGGTTGTAGGATTGGCTAGTTTAGAAATACAATCATCTCTTTCAGCAGAAGAAATACCTGTCTCAGCAATCGTTGAATCAATAGAAACGGTAAATGCCGTTTCGTGATTAGAGACATTATTTACCACCATAGGAAGTAAATCTAGCTCTGTAGCCAATGCTTTGGTCAAAGGGGTACAAATAAGTCCTCGTGCTTCTTTTGCCATGAAGTTTACCATATCAGGAGTAGAAAAGGTAGCTGCATAGACTAAGTCTCCCTCATTCTCTCTATCTTCATCATCCATCATGATGACCATACGCCCTCGTTTAGTCTCTTCTATTGCTTTTTCCACTCTTTTAATTGCTTCTGTTGACATGTATATTTCTCCCTATATTTCTAGTTTAGTATGACAGCTATTATACCTATAGAGACTTTAGCATAAGCAAATAATAGTAGTTTTACCTATTATTTACCCAATTACTTGACATATACTATAGATAGTGCTATAATGCCGTCCACATAAGCAATCAACTTATGGATGCTGGGGTGTGGCCAAGCGGTAAGGCATCAGCTTTTGGTGCTGACATTCGGGGGTTCGAATCCCTCCACCCCATCCATCAGAATTTATTTTTTGAATTTAAAGTTTACTTTAAGTTTAGAAAGATATAATTTCCCTCCAAGATAAGTTGTAAGACTTATTAAAAATCCTGTCGCGGGATAGAGCAGCTTGGTAGCTCGTCGGGCTCATAACCCGAAGGTCGTAGGTTCAAATCCTACTCCCGCAACCAATTAAAATTACCCCTTTTTATCATAATTCAATCAAAAAGAGAAGTCTTCACTTCTACTTTCACCTGTACTTCCTTTGGCTCTAACGCTTCACTCTTTTTTTGTACTTTTTTCTGTCTATCTTTTAGCCATGCATCTCTTACCTCTTTCTTTTTTTTGAGTAATATATGAAATAGTACCAGCTCCATTAAAACATCTCCTCTAAACCTATATAGTCATTTATGCTGACTAACTTTTCTCTAATTAATCCTCGTAGTATTAATTCATTGCGTACATAGGCATATCGTGCAGGTGCATACTTATCAAAGTCAAAATTAGCATAATGTGCAGATAAATGAATAATCACTCATCTTCTTCACTGGAACAGTGTTATAGTCTATCATTGGCTCTGCTATAGTCTCATGTGGATAAATAGGCTCACAAACTCCTAAAAGCATATTTGCTATAATCATCTCTTTGTCTTGATACTGATTGAAATCTAATCTAAACTCTTTGGAATTTGTGAATGCAAAGGTAGTACCGTCTTTAAATCTTGTGACAATGCAGTATGCGTAATTGAGTGGTGTTCTATGTATTTGATATTGAAACAATATACTAAATCCCTTGGGCTTTACAGTACTAAAGGACAAATCCCTCAATCTAATTATTTTGATAGATGCTTTTTTAGTTCCGTAACTTGCTACAATCTTACCCCCACTTGATATCATGACTAAACCATCGTCAAGAGTTATGACCCTGCCATTCATGTCATCTAGCACATAGTATTTATTATCTCTATCAGCCTTATACTCGTCTTGTGTCTTTATATTTGTCAGGGCATACCAATCATCATCAAGAGGTGCAATCTTAGTGTATATCTCTTGTGAGACGAGTGTACGCGTCGTTATGATTCGAGGTATCTTATTTTTAATATACCATGCTTGTATATAGTCTAGCTCTTTATCTTCCACTAGATTCCTGAAAGACTTGAGTATGTATTTTAATATATACGCACTTGCATTTCTAATCTCCGTTTGAAAGCCTACCGTTTCAAAAATCCCTTGAGATATTTCTTTAGATTCTCTTTTGTTATACTTGAGTGTGAGTTTTTTGTGGTTTTGTGGGGCAGGAAAGAAGTTCTTGAAATCTTTATATACGTCTCCTATATATTCCTTTGGTAAATACATTAGTATGTGAAAGTGTGGAACACCGTCTTTGTGTGGCTCTGTTACTCTTATGTATGAGTAATCTAAAGCCTCTCTTCTTATAGCTCTAAGCGATGGACACATATTAAAATTATTTAACTGATGTCCTAGTATCTTGTACAAGTCTTTAGCTGCCAGTGTGTTTTTACCATCCATGTAATCAAGATAAAAGCCGTTTCTCTCATTGTTTGGTATATGTTGAATATACTGTTCTCTTTTTTCACCTGTAAATCTTGAATAATCACCCTTCATTAAATCTCTAAAGAATCCGTCAAGTGTAACAGTTAGGAAGATGGGCGTTAAACCTTGGTCTAGGGCTATAGTGCTAAATGTGTCTATCTTGTTCAGCATCCTTGGGTAGTAGCGTTCTGAGAGGTTCGCAGAGAAAGAAACGTCCAGGAGGGTTTTGATTTCTCCATGGCTTGTAGTAAATGAATTACTTTCTAAATATTTCTCTTGTTTTTTTATCTTTGCTTTTGCATAGTCTAAATCTTCTTTTGTTAGACCGTATGTGATTGATTCAAAATCTTCTTTTTTTGACATTATTCAACTCCTACTTTTTTCTCATGCTATTGACTACAGAAAATAATTCCGACTTAATAGCATTTTACATATTGATAATCTATAAACTCATACAGCATCCAACTTATCAATAAATGCATTTTTATATTTATTGAAGTCTCTACAAACATCACTGCAGTACTCTCTGTAGCGTCCTGTGCTTCTTTGAGTAAATGTATGCCCACATACTTTACATGGGGTTTTGGTACTGAAAGGCTTTTTTATTTGATTAGGCATGGGTACTATCCCTTATAATTAAATTTATGATTTTAAAGATTTTTATTATTGATGATATAGAATTGACTCGATAACTAAGAAGTATAAGGAGAATAAGTGCAGGAATAAGACAGTACCTATCAAAGTTAGTAAATAAAAAAAGTATAGGTATCATAATCATTAAAATTAAAGTTCCAATGAATAGGAAGAGCTCAAAGAATAGTATAAAAGCATGATATAAAAGTTTATGTTTTTGCTTAGGCATGCTTACATCACCTCAATCAAAATATTTATGTTTTGCTCTTCTACGCTCTTTTCTTCACTTTTGAACAATTCGCCAATGAGGGGTATTGCAGAAAGTAAAGGTACTGATGAATCTGTATCTATAATCTTGGCTTTGTTAATCCCTGTAAGTAGTAAGGGTTTATCTCTGGTCACTTTAAAAGAATTTTTATAATATATCTTGCCTACGGTAGGGTTATCTATTTGATAATTAATAAATTCTTCAGAAGTTAAATCTAAATCAAGTGAGATAAAATCATCTTGAATCTTTGGCAGTATCTTTATTTTTAAGCCCACATCTCTGTATTCGTACTCTTCTACTATCTCCGTTCTAGCATCTTCTACTGAGCTAGTACCCACCACATATCGCACATTTGATACACTTTGTATAATAGACTCTATACCATTAGACAGCAAGATAGTAGGCTCGTGACTTATCTTGGTCACTCCCAATCTGTGCAATGCATGAAAGTACATTTTACTGGTTAAAAATGGTATTTCCAAGGAGCTTATAGAATCTTCTAGTAGGTTTTGGCTTAGGTTTAGGTTTACTCCTATGGCGAAGTCGTCCAAGTCTGTACCAAAATGTCTTAGATTATCTTTGTTTACTGAGAAGATAGATATTTTTATTGTCGCTTGTTTGACTTCTGTATCTACAGTAGATAGCAGGTTATTTATTTCTATTTGTCTTTCTTTAGTGCATGAGTATGCTATTGTATCTGATTGATTTAAAAATGTGTAATTAATATCTACTATCTCAAATACTTTCTCTACATCTTTATTAATCACATTTTTGATTTTATAGGTATAGTAATGTAATTTATCTACATCAGAGGCGATAGATGAGGGTGGACGTATTGCACGGACTATCTCTCTTTCTATTGTGTAGAATCCCATTTTAAAGTTATATTCTAGTGTGAGATTATGCTCTTTGAGTACCTTACTTAGTACAGCGTAAGATTCATTAGATTTGGGTGTACCTTGGATATTGAAGTCTATACTATAGTCTTTGATATCTTTATCTACATAGATTGTTTTTCTTAGATCACTTGATGCCAATGCAACAAGCCCTTTAAAACTTATTTGATTAGCATTTAGTACACTAATTAATAAGACCGTTATTACCATTATAATTTTTTTCATTGTCAGCTCCTTTGAAAATCGAAATAAACTCAGCCGTGGCAATTACCGTATAAACTTTATTATTTAAAGAATAATTACTTGTATTGAGTATTATTGTTTTAGTCATCTTACAAACTTTCTTAAAGTCTTTTGATGACAATTTTATTTTAAACTCTTTATTGAAACAAGTTTTACCAAGACAAGTGATTTCTAAATATTTCTTACCTCTAAATTTAGAATCTACTTTTTCTTTTTTATCTGTATGCGTAATCCTTTTGATTAATGATTTCGTTTCACTCTCTGCTTTCACTATTACCGTAGTATTTGAATCTTCTTTTTTATCCCCACCAAAACTACTTAAAATTATTTTAAGCATAAACCCCACAATTACAAAAAGAAAAACGGCGAGTATTACCCAAGGCAGAACAACGGACTTTGTTCTTACAGCATCACCACTTTCATATTGATCAAATATTTCCTCTCTCTTCTTAACTTTTATCTTTCCTGCTTTATTCTTTTTCGTATAAGGAGCTGTCTTATGCTGATCAAATTGTAATGTGGGGCTTAGGTGTCCTAAAGCTTTACTTTGACTATCTATAGCGTCTAAAAAATATGATATATTTCTTCTATATGATATGTGTATATCTTGCCAATTCTGTGTTAGCAATATGACATCTGTATATAAATGTCTATGATAAGAAATCCACCATGAGATAATAGGGTCTCCAGTTCTTAATTCTTTTCCTGTATCAGAATCTACTGAACCAAAATGATTCTTTAGCTTCATCAATCACATACAAAGTTGGTACATATTTATCTACTTTTTTAATAGGTCTAAACATTGCTAAAGATAGTTTTCTAAAAGAAGACTCTTTTTCTCTCTCTGCAACTTCTTCTAAATACTCTTTATATTTTACATTATTTTCTAAGAATCCAATCTCTATTAAATAATCTATAATAGGTGCATCAATTACGTTTGATTTACTGTTACCGTTACCTAAGTTTGCTACTTGAGTATCATATATTAGTTTACATTGTGTAATTATCTCATAGACTTTTATAAAGTTTAAGGGTTCTATATTATCTCTCATCTTGAAGCCATTTATATTGACATAGATTTTGTTATACTCTTTTTCTTTTTTCAGAATATAATCTACAGCATAGGCACTTTTTCCACTTCCTATCTCACCAGTAACGAGTACAAACATTTTTATCCTTTACTTAAAATTAATTATAGAACAAGAGCATTTCATATAAAATTTTTATTTCGTATAGTCACAACTAACCCATTATGACCATTAAGTTAATTTTAAAAAAGAGATTTTTAAACTTAACTTAAAGCTCACAATGTTTGTCGAACAGTCAACGCAGAAGAGCAAGAGCAGAGAAAAATCTCCTTCAAGAGCAAGAGCAAGAGCCTCTATTTATCTAGTAAATCATGTAAGAGCCTTTAACCCTGCCATAAGTGCCTTACTACTTAATTTATATGTGATAATATATCCTACTGCTAGACCCCATATCGCAAGACCTGAGCTTATCACAGCAAAAATCGAGGTCAGAAACTTATCCAATCCTATCAAAGAAACTATACAACCAAGTAAGCCTGTATAATTTTGTCCAAATCCACTTAATGAAGTTTTAATAATTGTATATAAATCTGTGAAAATATCCAAAAAAGTTAAAGAAGCAAAGGTAATAACACCCAAAAAAGCTGTAAAAACTAAAATCTTAAATATCATTTTCACTTTTGAATATAGGAAAATAGTCGCTAATACAATGTATGCACCTGAAGCTGAAAACATGGAAGTTACTGCCGTGATTATTGTGGGAAAAAAAGCTAACATTTTATGCCTTTAGGAAGTAGTTAAGAATACTTCTAAGAATAAAAAAATAATATTTAAACGTAAAAACAGAAAGTATAAGTGCAAACATTAAATTAAAAACAGGTCTAAAACTACTAATATAATTAAAATCCACCAATAGCACTACCCATACTATTTGTTGATATGCTTAATGTACATCCTCCTGAAGCTACTGTAATTGGTGCAGATAAATCAGAGCTTAAAGCCCTTATATCTTGACCTACTTGTTCAAAAGTCGCTAAAGAATCTGATAAGATTTGACTCACACCTATCACATCATTTTGAAATTCCTTAAAAAAGTCAGCAGAATCATCATCTGTTGAATTGCTATCATCATTTCCTCCCGTTGTACCATTCGTATCATCACCACCATCTGTACCATTGGAATCATCCCCACCATTGGAATCATCCGTGGTATTCGTATCTCCACCACCACCTCCATCTGTGCCATCATCTGTTGAGTTTGTATCATCACCTCCACCTGTGCCATCATCTGTTGAGTTTGTATCATCACCTACACCTGTGCCATTACCATCAGAATCAGGTTCACATGTCCAACAACCAAAGCTAGTAGCAGTAGAAGAATCGTATTGCAAAGACCAACACCATGGTCTTGACTATAAATCAGATGGGACCAAATACAATCCTATTGAATCGGGAAAAAAACTAATCCATCACATTGGATCTCTTCTATCTACCTCCTTACACGAATGAAGATCAAGACAGTCTTTTCTCCAAGGTATAATTTCACCTGGTTGATTAATACAAGGCTATGCATCATTTCGCATAAGTAGGAGAAGCCACTCCCACCAACGCTACAAGTCATGTAATCCATTCAGTTGACAAGCAGGAGGTATATATATTCTTACTGTACAAGTCAGAATCATCAACACAAATAGGAGGGGTGACACTTGTATCTAATGTTTGATTCTCGTCACAAATGGGGTAAGCTGTACAATTAGAATAAGTAGAAAGAAGTTTTTCGTACCAATGAGTGTCTCCTTTGAATAAAGTCCATTCACTCAAAGTTTTTCTCTCAGCAGAACAACTTTCAGAAATCAAACCTTGTACATAATTATCACTAGCTCTTGTAATCGCTATCTCATAAGTAGTCCAGCCAGTATTTCCATAGATGTACTGAAGTTTTTTCATACTCGTAATATCCATCACAAACACATTCAGCAGAGTATAAAGAAAAAGGAATTAATAATAAAAGTATAATTTTGTACATAATTATACCTTATGTGTAAAAAGTGCAAAACATGCAAAAATAGGTGATAACAAAATTGTTATATGCACATAGATTGAGAAGATTGTATTAAATTGTATTGAGTTTGTGAATTCGTATATTTCCATAATAGTCAGCTCCTAGCTATTTGAATAGACAAGTAAGATATAAGAATTAACATTGTCAATCCTAAAACATGGGCGATAAGTGCTAAAAAGTAAGAATATTCTATTTGTGTAAAACCAGTAAGCTGTAAATCATTTTTTAGAAAACAACCACCTCCTACCTGCTCATATCCATCTATCAAATCAGAATATTGTAAATTTACATCACATAAATCTCTATTATTTAGCGTGATTGTATAACAAATGCCTTGCCTGTTTTGATTTGGTTGTACGTTATACACACATCTATTTCTATCAAGTGTATTAAGATAATCAGCACTCAAAAATAAACTAAAAAAAAGGAAAAAACTAAGATACTTAAACATCTTTTCTCCTATTCAATAAGAATATTCTTAAAGCGTTAGATATTACAAAAACAGTAGAAAAAAAAGTCAAAAAAATGCTAAATAATATATAAAAATTATCATAATTAATTGTAAAATCTAGCATTTTAAATCCTTTTTTCTATCTAAGTAAACTAAGAGCTTTGATAACTCCGTAGAATGCAGCAAGAGCAACAAGCACAGCAGAAGCCACAGCCATAAAGTCTGCAGTGTCAATAGCTGTAACTGTTAACGCAGCCGAAGCAGTAGTAGAAAACAAAGCCATCACAACAAAAACACCCAAGAAAAGAGAAAAAAACTTTTTCATAATAAAACCTTTTGAACGATTTTTAAATTTTGAGACGGTTGACGTTCATTAACAACCTATCTTTATATCTTTGGCATAGAGCCATCAAAACCCACATTAAATGGGCTTGAATGAATTTAAGCTAGTTTAATCTTCATAAGCTCCTCACCTTTGATAAGTGATTTACAAGTGTTTGTACCATCAGAATACTTGGGCATAGTAATAGCTAGTTCAAACGGTTTTAGGTCTTTTTGTCTGTCTTTTAACCAGGTGTTTAATTTTTGCGTTTCTTCCATTGTCTCGCAAGGTACTTCTGTCTCAAAAGTGACCTCTACATCTTTATCACCAGAAAAGCTCATCATAAACAAGCTCTATACTTCTTGATTTAAATTTTACGGCATAACCATAGGTGATTTCTTCACCGTTTGAATTTTTGAATGAATCGGCTTTTCTTGGTTTGATTGTGTCTATTTTTGTAATTGTGGTTTTCAAAATAAAACCTCTATTTGAATTTATTGCCATGTTGTCAGCTCCTTAGCTTTTTATATTTTGTTTGTCAGCGTATGAGCCCAACCGTATCATGCAAGGAGCTGAACCGATGCATGACCTTATTAGATTGGGCAAGAGATTGCTTTATTAACTCGAAGAGTAAAGCATATATTCCCATTGGAAATTATTCAATTCAGTATGAGCGGTGACTTCAAAAGAGAATAAAGAATCACAGTATGTATTATCTTTGTTTGTAGCGTGAGATACATCTACAGCACAGAAGACAAAGCACATACCATCAATCTTATTTTTTTTTATAAAAGCACAGGCTTCTTTTTCATTAGTAAAAGTAATCCTATCACCTCCTAAACTATCCTCTTTCGCATAAGGGATTATCGTAAACTCGTAATCTTCATTTTTTAACATTATTCAGCTCCTTGTAATTTGTTAGTCGAAAATAATACTTTTTCTATAGCTTCACCCATGCCATGGAGATTATTTAGGTTGTCCATGTACAGCTCTTCTTTGGTTTTGAAGTCTTCAAAGAGTGCTTCTATAGCATTTTTGGCTACTTGGGGTTTGATACTTACATAGCGTTGGGTGATTCTAGTATCAGAGTGACCCAGTAAGTAACTCACTTTTTCTACAGATAGCCCTATCTCGTTTACTAAGTATGTACCTAACACGTGGCGAATGTTGTGACGTGTGATAAAAGGTAAGTCTGATTTGCTTAACATTCTTAGCCATGCGTCTCTTATATCTGTATAGTGTTTATTGGTGTTTGGATTGATGAATACATAGCCTTTTATGAACGGTGTACCTTGTATTTCTTCTGCTTGGGCTTGATATTGTTTGAGTACGGCTATAAGTTCGCTTGTAAGTTCATAGCTTAGATGCTTTTTAGACTTGTTATGAGATGCAGGGTAATAGACTATGCCCTGCGTTAAGTCTAAGAATTCCCATTCTAGGTTGAGTACTTCGCCTAGTCTTCTGCCATGAAGTAAGAAGAGGAAAATATCTTTAAAGATAGGTTCATCTGCGTTTTTCAGTGCCATGAGGTATTTCTTCTGTAGTTCTGGGGAAAATGTGACATAAAATTTATTATCAAACTTTGGTAATTCTACTAGGTTTGGGTATATCTCACCAGCGTACCAAGAGCATTTGATAGCGAATTGATAAATGCCTGAGAGGATACGTAAAATGTTGAGTACCGTTTTGGGTTTTTTGCCTTTTTCTAGCAGGGAATTAGCGAAATTTTGATAATCTATGTAATTAAGAGTGTCTATATCACGATGACCAAAGATAGATTCTATATGTATGTTATATGCAGAGATGTAAGAACCTACAGTTTTAGGCGATAGAGAAATAGTTTTTGTCTCTATATATGATTTATATATTGTTTCTATTTTCATCGTTTCAGCTCCTATATTATGATAAATAATCATTCAATTAAGTGATTATATAACAAAATAGTGATTAAGTCAAGTAAAAATACAACAAAAAGGATGTTTATATGCAAAAGATAAATCATACGCTAGAGATAATAAGGCATCATTTAGATATAAAAAACAAAAAAGAATTTGCAGAGAAAATAGGTATTACCCCAAATACCTACACAAATTATATTAAGGATGAAAGAGAAATACCAACTACTTTAGCAATAAAAATTGACAAAAATTATATAATATAGTCTAGTAGATGGTGGCTTCTTACAGGTAAAGGAGAAATGTTTTTAGAAAATAAAAAGAGTATTGCTCAAGATGTCATGGGCGATAATAATGTAGTCGTACAAGGTACAAATACCATAGAGATAAACACCTCAAACTTTAATCATAGCAATGATATTAAAAATATTGTTACGTTATTAGACTATGCACCCTCAAACTTTCTTATGCAGATTCAAGACAGATTAGAACAGTTTAAGAAACTGTCCATAATTTAAGGGAAGAGATGAAATCAATATTAATAATGATACTTAGCACCTGCTATATATATAGTGGTGGACTTATGGGGAATACTCCAGAAGAAAAAGCCAATGCAAGTAAAAGACTAAGTGGTGCAATGATGGGTAAACCCAATCAGAAAGAATTATTATCTATACAAATGAGAAAAGAAAATACAGCCATGACAAACCTTTTACGCAAAAGATTAATCAACTATAAGATACCTATGGGAACTATGAGAAGGAAAGAGAAATTAAAATCATCCTACCATTGGCTAACCATGAGCTATGAAGAAGAGTTCAGGATAGTTAGCCTAGAGCATAAGGAATTAAGAAGATTAATCAACGTTCATAATATAAAATTGAATCCCAACAACTTTTGATAACTAGACAAGACGGAGAACGCTTCCACGTGACCGCTTCGCGTCCACGGTAAGAACCTCCGACAATCCATCATCAATCCGAACACGTCTAGCGTCCAAAATATATATAAATTCATATCTAATTTTTATTTCGTAAAGTTACAACTAACCCATCATGACCATTAAGTTAATTTTAAAAAAAAAAGATTTTTAAACTTAACTTAAAGCTCACAATGTTTGTCGAACAGTCAAAAGAATGATTTTTTACTTTTTGGGGAAAAATCCCTAGGTAGAGCAAGAGAGGAGAGCGTCTGTTTATAGTGTAATTGTGGGAGAAAGTAGTATTTGGTGAAGTGCTTAACATAAAACGTTAAAAATATACTAAAATTATTACATTTATATAGTTTTGCTATTATGTAAGTAATTAAGAAATGCTTGATGAATGGGAGGGCTCATAACCCGAAGGTCGTAGGTTCAAATCCTACTCCCGCAACCAATTCAAATCAAACCCCATAAAATATAAAACACCTTTTAAGTTTCTTTAGATAAAATTATTTAAAAGGGATTATCATGCTAGTTATTTTTTTGTTTGCATCTATACCTGTAGCAGGTATTGTCTATTTTAAAAATGTCCCAGCTTTTATTGTAAGTATGATATTTTTATTTATTTCCCCTTTGTTATTCCTCTTCTATTCTTGGGGTGTCGAGTGTCACAAGATGAATTATTGCTATGGTCTTCAAGCTTACATCTTACTATTGTTAGCTTATTTTTATTAGCTACATGGCGATAGATTCTTATTTGGACAAAAAGAGAAGAATTTATCAAAAATAATAAAATACATTTGCTCAACTTTATGATTAGTTTTAGTATTTTTATCGTTGTTTTCCTAATGTTGTTTATATAGAATATTATCTTGAACAGTGGAAAGATAATAATATTTCTATCCATCTACAAAATAAAGAACAAGCCATGTGGGATGAGGTAAAATATTATGGATTTAGGAGATAGGAAAACCTCAGTTTATCGTATTGCTGAAAGCTTTTTGATGCAAGCATACCTTCTCTTACATATAATTATCATGTGAATAGTAATAACTGACCTTACGCACCCAAAAACATAAAAAGCTATAAAAGTGATTTGGATCTTATATCAAAGATAATTTTCATATTCTCTTTAAAGCCCTCTGCATATTTTCTTTTTGTATGAAATACCTTATCAAGAATAGAACTAAAAACTTTCAATCCTGTAGTCGTTTTAGTTTGTGTAATAAGGGTATTTACTAACTCTACACTTGTAAAAATGACTCCTTGTAAAGCTCTTGTGATATGAGGGAATAGGCGATGTTCTATAGGATTATACTTTGATGTATAAGGAGGATAATGAGCAATACGAATTTCAATTTGTAATTCCTCTGATAACTTCTGTAAATCTTCTTTAAAAATATAGTGACGAGAGCTATTACTGCCCCCACCATCGCACAGTAGTAGCAGTTTATCATAGTCCTTGATATTCAATATATCCATAATTTAACCACCAATTTTGATAGATTCACAAGCAAATTCACTGGTATCAGCACTTGTCCCTATGGTAATATAACCAATATTTAGGTTTATATCATACAAGCCCATCAGGGGACAATTTTTCCCTCTGCGTAAGAAGGAAAATCATGGTCTTTAACTTTAATTATCTCTTGAGTATACAGTTTACCTTCTCGGTATAAATTTCCTAAAAACTCTTTTTTTTACATCCATACTCAAAACAGGATTCCCCTCTTTCTTATATTCTTCTTTTAGTTTTCAATATTTTTAAATTGCTCATCTCTATTTGCAACATCTACTTTTCCTGAAAGTGTTTTAAATGCTTGTCGCTTACGAAAATGATGTTTTTTAAGAGTTGTTTCACTATATCCACATCAACTACAAAACCTTTCTCTGACAATCTAGTTTGTAGCTCTTTCCGTGATAAATTTGTCCACTTTATCGTCTCATCCATCGGTGAACCTGCTGTACTCTCTGCGATAACCTCTAGGAATGCTTCGTCTAAGCCTTCTCTTGTGAGCAATATAGACTTTCTTCTCCTCCCTCTTCTCTTTGTCTTTTATTATCTTTATCTAATTCTGTTCTTAACTCTTTTGTCCTCTTGACACACCACTATAGTCACATTCAAAGATTTCGCATATATAGCTTATCCCTCCATGACCTAATTTTGTTGCTTCTATTCCTGCGTAGCGTCTTCTGTCTTTCTCTGATAAACTTTTATATAGATTTAGCATTTGCTCTTCTATTTCTTTTGGGTACTTTTTCATAAATCGTATTTTAGCATGTTTGGGATTATTTACATCTTGTTATCCATAAGTACTTGCTGAAAGCTAGAGGTATGCAAACAATCCTTTGGAATGAATGGATAACCAGAGAAGTTTTTATCTATCAAACCCACTTCATTTTCACATAATGTCATAATACATATACGCTCAATTATAAAAACTATCAAAAAAAAATAGAGTGTAAAAATCACCAAACTGGGACAATAACAAAACAGCACTAAGAATTCAAATTTTTCTATTGCAAATTTTCAAGTGAGAGTGCAGAGTTTTTTCATGATACAATATTAGATCCATTGGAAAGTTGAAACTATGAATCAATATAAAGACAATGCTTTAAGTAAGAAGATGACTATAATTAGAGGCATGATTTTGAATGTTTTACACTTAAATGGAGCAAAGTCTATACAAGAGCAGCTCATCAATAATCGCTGGGATTTAGATGACTCTATTCCACAACTCTTGAATTTTAGTTTCCTAGGGGATTAGGTGCTGATCTTCTACTAAAATGAGACCAATAACAGCTCAAACAGCCTTACCTTTAAGATATTGTGCTATAGTGCAAAATCTATCAATTTAAGGAAAAATAACTCGGCGTATAAAACACTCAGTGAAGAAGAAACAAGTATTATTATTAACAAAGGAACCGGGCGCGCCTTTACAGGAGAGTGTTGGAATCATTATGAGGATGAGCACTCTCTCCAACTTCGTCAGTCAATGTAATACAAAGGAATTTGCTTGATTCAAATACTGAAATTTGATTCCTTTTACAGGATAGTACTAAAGTTTCGATAATACCATTGATGGTGCTGTCAAAGCAATAGTCAGATGCTGATGGCATACGCGCAGAAACTGTATGTAATACTTGTAATGGTCACTTAGGGCATGTCTCCTAAATAAGGAAGGTATCTCAGAAAACAATGAGCGTCACTGTGCTCAATTCTGTTTCTTTAACACTTTGCAGAAAAAGTCTAAGTTAGGGATAGAAGAAGAGTTATTCTTCTATCCTTTGAATTGTAATTTTTCTAAAATATCTTCTACCAAAAGCGTATAGGTGATTCTCCCACTTCTACACCAATAGTATCTCCTGAACGAAATATCTTTGTGCCAAGATTCCAAAGTGATTTACGCAAAGTATCGGTTTAACCACTGCTCTTTGAATGATAAGCCCTTTATCCATAGACAAGTCTTCTATGTCGCGAATCGCATGTGAACGGGTAGCAATGTGGATAGGCATGTAAGCTGAAAAATAGCACGTCCAAGTAATATATAAGGAAAGTTTTTTATTTTTCATAGGTCCTATTTGGTACAGAATATGTACCTACACGCTGTCCTGGAGACTTTGATTTCTGCAGGGATTCTTTGAAAGCCAAAATAGGCAGCACACCGTACCTCCAACAACAGCCCCAATATATACCACCTAACAAAAAGTGTATGACCCGCAAAAACTAAGTCTATTCCTGCACCTGTCATCGCACCAGAGAGGTTCACACCTGTAATCATCAAGTTCCTTTCGTGTCAGACCAAATACAGCGAAGTCTCCGGACTCTTCAGAAAATAGGTCCACAAATTCATCCAAAAAGTTAAGAGTGCTTGTTCTCTTTTTGACACACTGGCATGATTCCAAATTTTTTTCTATCTTCTTTTGGGTCTCTTTTTCCAAGAGCCGTAAATGTGATTTATATTGAATCTCTACAGCTTCTTTGTCTTTCTCCTCTACCTTGTCGCTATCACAGTTACGTTTTCTCATCAAACCCAAAAGATTCTTCTAGTAAGCGAGATATTTTACTAGCACTTTGATGTATCCCATTTGCTTTTGATAGCGTTTCAAAAAGGACAGCCAGAACTTTTTGACAGGAGCTATCCACTCCTCTTTGAGCTGAGACAGGCTCTCCAAGATACTAATATGCTGTAAACCTATCAGGTTTTCATAGGATTAAAAGTACGTACCATTTAAAAATACTGTCCTAATGCACGTTTCCATCGTAGTGAATAATCTGCCCATCCTTCAATGTCAGATTAAGCAATGCCACAGACGGCTGACCTGTCCAGCGAAGTGTATCTCCATTTCTGCTTCGTATTCTTCCCCATAAGGCTTAGAGGCATCGACTACATAAATGATACCTGCCCCAGCCATTACAGGTGTTGCAATTGGATTTCATCATTGAATTTGGGGTCAAATTGGTGGACATTGATAAATTTTGTACGATATCTTGTCGTTTATCTGCACTGACTTCATGCTTTTGTAACCGGCTAACACACCCGTCTAGCACGTTGAAACCACAGGGTATCAAGCAGTTCATACAAAATAACACCATCTACTTTGAGAGGAAAGGAGCGTTGTTTCATAAGTGAGTCCTGGTACATCGAAATGTGTACACTATCATCTAGTGCCAAAGCAGAGACAATGGAACTCTTGCCCTTGTTGGGATGTCCCACGACTGCAAATTGGGGATGGCTATCTATCATATATCACTCCCTTACGTAAAGTGTTTAAAATATACTTTATTATGCTCAAGAAGTGCCAACTTCTACTCCATACCTCTATCGAT
>JAUZSQ010000022.1 GCA_030949325.1 Sulfurovum sp. | reverse complement strand
GTCAATGGCGTAATATATGACCCCAATCCTTTACGCATAGGAGACAATAGCCTCGCTGTCCCCAAAGCCTTTTGGAAAATGATTTCTAATGAAGCAGAGGGCTATAAAGAGTGCTTTTTATATCAAAATGATTTGAATGCTATTACCGTTGGGGATACCTTGGAGAGTCATTTGGTGGATTGTTATACCGATTTGGATAACATACCCAAAAGCACAAAAGTGATTCCTTCTCTTGTGCCTATCATTTTTGCCATCTTGTTTTAGAGAGAAGACTTTGTCAAATGCCATCCTTTTTCATAAGGGCAAGGATAGGTTTTTAGGTTCGTCTTCGTTGAAGAGAGTAGATAGGTGAGTTCTTTTTCTGTGTAGTAGAGGTATTTGCTTTCTCCATTGCTGTCTGTACAGATACAATAGGGTTGAGTCAGTGCTAGGGTATCACTATCATAGAAGCTCTGTTTTCTTTTGGGTTTGTTTTGTAGGAGTTGACGTTTTATCGTCTGAAGTGATTTGACAAATTTATGGTGTTTCATCTTGTTATTTTAGCGTATCTTTGCATAGAATAAGCCCTCTAATTGACTTTAATATCCATTGGATATAATCATATCCATATTATTTGTATTTAAAGGTCTTGTTATGTCTATTTCTGTTGTTATACTAGCTGCTGGTCAAGGTACGCGTATGAAGTCAAGTACTCCCAAAGTATTACATGAAATCTCGGGTAAATCTATGTTGTTTCATGCTCTTGATGCTGCACAAGCTATTTCTAGCGATATTACGGTGGTACTGTATCATCAAGCCTCTAGGATAGAAAAAGAGATTCTCAAGCACTATCAAGACATACATTTTCATAGACAAGATGCTCTTCATTTCCCAGGGACAGGGGGAGCGATGAAAGGTGTACAGACACAAAATACACGCACACTGATACTCAATGGTGATATGCCTTTGCTAACGAAAGATTCACTCTTGGCTCTAGCTTCTGGGGAGGCTGATATTAATATGTCGGTGATTAAGCTAGACAATCCTATAGGCTATGGTCGTGTGATGATTCAAGACGGCAAAGTACAAGAAATAGTAGAACAAAAAGACTGTAATGACGCACAACTCTCTACCCAAACAGTCAACGCAGGTATTTATGCCGTGCAAACTGCCCTACTACAACGCTATATCCCTGCCCTTGACAATCACAATGCACAATCTGAATACTATCTCACCGATATTATCAAAATGGCTGTAGATGAAGGCAAGACCGTCACCCCTATTTATGTAGCAGAAGAAGAGTTCAAGGGAGTAAACTCCAAACTAGACCTCGCTTACGCAGAAGAGATATTACAACGTCGTATCAAAATAGCATGGATGAAGGCAGGGGTTTCTATGCGTTTACCTGAGACGATTTATATTGATAGCCGTGCCACTTTTGAAGGGGAATGTATCTTGGAAAATGGGGTCAGTATCCAAGGGGCTTCGCGTATTATTACTTCACATATCAAAACCCATAGCGTCATAGAATCTGCACATATAGAAAACTCTGATGTAGGTCCTATGGCTAGGATACGTCCACAATCACTACTCAAAGATAGCCATATTGGAAACTTTGTAGAAATCAAAAAATCTACACTCCATGGGGTTAAAGCTGGCCATCTAGCCTATATAGGAGATGCCTCTATTGATGAAGGTTCCAATATAGGAGCTGGAGTGATTACCTGTAATTATGATGGCAAAAATAAGCATAAAACAAGCATTGGAAAAAATGTCTTTGTAGGCTCAGATAGCCAACTCGTAGCCCCTCTTACTATCCCTGATGATGTCATGATAGCAGCAGGAACAACGGTCACAAAGACAGCAGAAAAAGGTTCTCTTGTCCTCTCTCGTAGCCCACAAAAAAGTATCAAAAACTTCTTTTATAGATTCTTTGGGAAACAATAAAATGCAAATTAACCTCAAAGGTAAATCTATATTATTGGGAGTGACGGGCAGTATCTCTGCGTATAAAGCTTGTGATACGGCACGTTTATTTATCAAAGCAGGTGCTTCTGTCCATGTGGTGATGACCCCATCGGCTGAGCGTTTTGTCTCTAAGCTGACCTTTGAAGCACTTACTCGTAACGCTGTCCTCACCCAAGAGAGCGAATCATGGAGTAGTACGCTAAATCATATTGATATAGGCAAACGCTGTGATACCTTTGTCATAGCCCCTGCTTCGGCAAATACACTCAACAAGACTCTCTATGGGTATTGCTGATAATATCTTGCTTCAAACGGCACTAGCGTATAAGCATACGATACTTGTAGCCCCCTCTGCGAATACACAAATGCTTTTGCATCCTGCTACCAAGCATTCTCTCCAACAGCTCAAAAACTATGGTTTTACTATCATACCTGCTCAAGAAAAGGTACTCGCTTGTGGCTGATTTGGGCAATGGAGCTTTAGCCCAACCCGAAGAAATCGTATGGGAAACAGCAAAAATCCTTTTGTCACAAAGCTTTTGGCACAATAGAGATATTGTCATCACAGGAGGAGGTACCAGAGAAAAGATAGACGAGGTACGTTATATCTCCAATTTCTCTTCGGGAAAAATGGCAAAGGCTTTGGCTCTGTCTTTGTATCTTAGAGGTGCTAATGTACATTATATTACGACGATGGGTACAGAGGGTTTACCCTTAGGAATAAAGTGTAAAGAAGTAGAAGATGCCCAAGAAATGTTTACTCAAACCCAACAAGCACTTGCACACACGGACAAAACACGCACCCCTTACCTTTTTATGGTCGCTGCTGTGGCTGATTATACGCCTGAATCTCCCCAAAAAGGGAAACTCAAAAAAGCTTCACTTGGGAAATCATGGCAAATAAAACTCAAACAGACTACTGATATATTAGCCAATATTGATAAAAAGCATATCAAAACCATTGCCTTTAAAGCAGAGATGGATTCACAAAAAGGTCTTGCAAATGCGACAAGTCTGCTCTCTGCCAAAAATGTAGATGCTGTGTGTTATAACCTACTTCGAGATGCCAAAAGCTTTGGAGGAGAACATAATGCTATTACCTTTATTACTAAAGAAAAGCGCTATGATTTAGGCTATCATAGCAAAATGACTCTCTGTGATAAAATCATTGACCATGCAAAGGAACTTTTAGATGAGTAGTGACTCTTTCAAACAAAATCACTATCAAGCATATCGCTATTATTATGGATGGCAATGGGAGATGGGCAAAAGAACAAGGATTCAAACGTACCAAAGGGCATGAAGCAGGGGCTGAGAGTATTCGTGACATTACTACTTACTGTGCTGGACATGATACTATAGAGACAGCTACATTTTATGCCTTTAGTACCGAAAATTGGAAACGTCCCAAGCTCGAAGTAGAATTTTTGATGAAACTACTCGATACCTATCTCAAAAAAGAGTTGGCTACGTATCAAAAGCATCAAATACGTTTTCAAGCCATTGGTGATATGTCGGCTTTTTCTAAATCACTACAAAAGCGTATCCAAAAAACAGAAGCACTCACCAAAGACAATACGAACCTTATCCAAGTCCTTGCCCTCAATTATGGTGGACGTGCTGAGATTACGATGGCAGTCAATAGTCTTATACAAAGTGGGAAAAAAGAGGTCAGTGAAGATGATATTTCTCATGCCTTGCAAACTTCTTATCAAGATATTGATATACTTATACGTACTTCAGGAGAAGAGCGTATTTCCAACTTTTTACTTTGGCAAATATCGTATGCAGAGTTTTATTTTACCCCTACACTTTGGCCTGATTTTACAGCCAAAGAGTTGGATACTATCTTACACAATTTCACACAGCGTCACAGACGATTTGGAGGTCTATAATGCAAGAAAACATATATATTGAAACCATCATTACGGTGTTTATCTTTGGTACACTCATTGGCTCATTTGTAAATGTGGTTATTTATCGTATTCCCAAAGACGAAAGCCTTGCCTTTCCTGCGTCCAAATGTCAATCCTGTCAGACCCCTCTAAAGTGGTATCACAATATTCCTCTATTTTCATGGATGTTCTTGCGTGGTAAATGTGCTTTTTGTTCGGTAGCTATTTCCAAGCAATATCCTTTGATAGAGTTCTTTACAGGTGTACTTTTTGTGATTCTCTATCTGAAACTAGGCTTGGTATGGTATCTGCCTTTTGTGGCTTTGTCTTTTTCTGCCCTACTCCCTCTGGTCATGATAGATTTTGAATATATGGCAGTTCCTGATAGTGTCAACCTTTTTGCACTGCTCATGGCATTGATACAACCTCAATTTTTGGATGCGATGATGTATGGGGCTTTGGCAGCAGGAGGCTTATATGTCATTGGACTGCTCTCCTCTTATATTGCCAAAAGAGAAGCCATGGGAGAAGCTGATGTGATTGTAGCAGGAACAATGGGGGCATTACTTGCCTTTCCCAATTTCTTTGTGGCTCTCTTTTTATCTGCGATACTAGCCATGATTCCTGCGATGATATGGAGAGACAAAGGTGTGCCTTTTGTGCCGTTTTTGGCTTTGGCAACATTGATTGTCTATCTCTACGATACGCAGGTATCCCAACTCATAGATAGACTCATTTATGGTTAAAATAAAGACCTATATATCAGGGAACTTTGTCAAAGGCTTTTTAACGATTTTTATACCTTTTTTTCTGATTATCTCTTTGGTATATTTGGTCAAAATTGCTGCTTTAACCTCCAAGATACAGATTACTTTTGCAGAGTTACTCACCTTATTTTCCTATTCTGTACCTGATATTGTCTTTTATACGCTACCTTTGTCTTTTATCGCTGCACTTGCGAATGTCTTGGTCAAGCTCTCACAAGACAATGAACTCATAGCACTGTATGCCCTAGGATTTAAATCAGAAAAAATTGTACGAGGACTCTTGCTTATTGCCCTACTTTTTTCTCTGCTTTTAGCCTCTATTAGCTTTTTTGCCATGCCCTTGAGTAAACAGCTCTACAAATCCTTCAAATCAGATAAGAAATCCGAAGCCAAACTCAATATTGTAGCAGGAGAATTAGGACAAAAATTTGGAGAATATTATATTTATGTCAAAGATAAAGAAGGCGATATCCTCAATAATCTAGTCATCTATAACCGTAGTGAACAAAATAGTGAGCAGTTTTTTGCCTCGAAGACAGGCTCACTGAACCAATATGAAAACCATGTCACTTCTTTGAAACTCAACAATGGATATGGCTATACCTATAGAACCCATGAACTACAACAAGCCCGATACAAATCACTAGAAATGTTTGATGGGGTACAAAAAAGTCCCTATCATTTCATCGATATTGTGACCCATTGGAGTAGAGCATCTACTGAGCCAAAGATGATGCACAGGGTACTCTTTTTTGCTTTTGTGAGTCTTATTCCTCTACTTTCGGTCTATCTTGTGGCTTCTTTTACGATGATTAATCCTAGGTATCAAGAAAATCGTGCCTTTCTTACGATGTTTACTATCTCCTTAACGCTGTATATGATAGCTTCTGCTTTAGAAAAATGGGGCTCTCCCACCACACTGCTACTGTCTATCTTTTTTACACTACTTCTAGGGTACATACTCTTTCAAAAACGTGTCACTAGATACTTTTAGGAGGATGAGATGCGTGTAAAGGCTGTTATCGCTTATGATGGAAGTGCTTATTTAGGGTTTCAAAAACAAAAATCTACCCACAGAACCATTATGTCTGCCATAGAAAAGGCTTTATTTTCCTTGCATATCCATAGCCCTATTGTCGGTAGTGGACGCACAGACGCTGGAGTCCATGCTTCAGGGCAGGTCATACACTTTGATTTACCTCCCTATTGGCATGACCTCCCCAAGCTCACCCTCAATCTCAATCGCCAACTCTACGATATACAAGTCAAATATATGTCCCAAGTAAGCCCTAGCTTTCATGCAAGATTTTCAGCCAAGAGACGGCTGTATCGTTATATTTTCAAAACCTCAACACCTTCGGTATTTGAACAAAAATATGTCTCTTATTATCCACCTTTTGATACAAAAATACTCCAAGAAGCCCTCATTTATTTTAAAGGGAAGCATGATTTTGCCTATTTTAGAAAAACAGGTTCACAAACCTATACGACACGAAAAGAAATGTATATGGTACGCTATAAACAACGTGGAGACTATCATATTATTTATTTTCAAGCCAATGGGTTTTTACGCGCCCAAGTACGAATGATGATAGACTCAGCCATGCAATGTGCTACCCATAGACTAACCCTAGAAGCACTCAAAGCACAGCTACTGTGCCAACACAAACATAGTACAACACTTGCCCCTGCTGAAGGGCTTTATCTTGCCAAAATACTTTATGATACGGAAAATTTATGAAATACACTAGCTTACTTTTATCACTCACTCTCGCACTCTCTGCCAATCCTAGTATGGAACTACTCTATCTCAAAAATGCTTGTAATGCTTGTCATGGTATGTATGGTGAAGGGATGGGAGCTAGTCCTAGATTACAAGGAGTCCCTGAAGCTACCTTATTACGAAGGCTCAAAGATTTACAAAATGGTAAAACCCGTTCTGCTTTTGGAGGGATAATGATATCCTTTGCCAAAGCACTTGATGAAAATGAAACCATAGAAATGGCAAAATACCTTTCTACTATGAAAACTGACCTCTCTGCCCCAAGATATGAGATACCTTATGAACCCTCAGGAGATGGAGGGTCATAAGGTCGTATTAGTTTTCTACTGTCGTATTACTCTCAATCATACTTTCGACAGTACTTTAGCCTTTTCGAGGGCTATGTCTTTAGCTTTTTTTGCATTTTGCAATGCTTCTTTTAGAGATTTTATTTCTAAACTAAAGGCATTACGCTGTGCTTTTGATTCTTCTATAAGGCTATCGAGTTTGGCTACTCTTGCATCATTTAACTGCATCTGCTTGACATTCATCCCATGCCCATACACCAATACTTTTGATTCCATTGCATACTGCCCTACCCCTACAACAAAAGCAATGAGTCCAATCATATACACTATCTTCAAGAAGCCATTTCCCATCAAGGTAAAGAATCTCAAAATCAATAAGGCTATGGAGCCTAACATCAGATACACACCCCAAAGCTGATGCTCTACAAGTAGGTTCTGTGCGAATTGACTCAACAACGCTACATTGTCTTGCCCATCTATAAGTAGACTAAAGTACGCCCCCATAGAAGCCATAACACTAAGGATTAACATAAAAAAAGCCATACCCCCTAGCGTCTTCTTCTTCATCATCATATTCAATAGTTCCAAAAGCAGTACTACCATAGGTAAAACAACCAAGAAATGTAGGATAAGAGGGTGTGTCAAAAGAGGAATATGAAAAGGTAAATCTATCACAGGCAACACAATTTCAGGTAAGTTCATCACTTACTCCTTAAATTTTTTATTATTATAACCAAATTGTGCTAAAATGGCTTCACTATGACCATAATGACGATAAAAATCATGAGTAAAGTCGGTATTTCATTATAGAGTCTCAACCATTTAGAACTTTTATAATAAGGATTCTCTATCATAATCTCTCTTATCTTGCCCAAAGAAATATGATACACTAACAAAAATGCCAAGGCACATAATTTGGCATACATCCAAGCCCCAGAATCCAAAATATCACTATGTAAATACAGCATCACTAGACCTGTCAAAAGCGTTGCCCACATCGCAGGTACACCAATCATCTTTTGTAACTTGTACTCTTGTACTTTGACTACATCGGTAAAGCCTAGGGTATCTGCATTTTCTCTATGATAAATAAATAAACGTGGCATATAAAATAAAAATGCCATCCAAGAAATAAAACCCATCACATGAAATGCTAAAATCCAAGAATAATATGCCATTGTTGCTCCTAATACAGTATGGGAGCAATTATAGACTAACTATCTTTAGCCTCTCTTAGTCTAGTACTTCAAAATCTTTTTTATGATATACCACTAACTGTAAGCGTTTATAAAAACCTACATGGCTCTGGTGTATTTTAATCTTTGTACCATTTGGAGGTGTGAGCTTTTTCTTTTTGAAATACAGAGGGATTTTATATTCACCTACCTCTAAAAACCCTTTCCTCATTATACCTATAATCTCACCCAAGACTTCATTAGGAAGCAAAGAGCCTTGAAGTAAATCTTCTTTTCTTGCATAGTATTTTCTCACCTCGCTACGTCCTCGTTCTTGGAGTATCTGAGTATGTGTTATCTCTTTGAGTCCATGATATGTCTTTATCCATTGTACACGCAAATCATAGCGTTTGCCTTCTTCTAATCCTCTAGCACAACCAAAAAGCATAATACCCCTTTGACTTTTATCTTGTTTGATGACTGCATGATTCCCTCTCTTGAATACTACCACGACATCTTCTAAGACTATAGGATAGTCTAGCCGTTCTTTGCTATAAAGATAGTCTATCGTTTGTACTTCTCTCATCGGAGGCTTAGGTAAACGTGCATCGGCTTTATAGGCTTGGTATCAAAATAGGCATACACAGGCAAGTGGTCAGAATAGCCCTTGCCTGTGTGTTGCTTGTTTTTATACTCCCACCTATAAATCCATCCTCTTTTATGAAAAAGGTACTCAGCCTTATACACCCCAAAAGAGTTATTGACATAATCAATCCCTTTGCCATCAAAAAGTGCTTTGGGCAAGACAATATGGTCAGGACTAGCATAGCGACCATAAAACTGATAACTCCACCTTTTATCTATATCCAATTCTAACCATAGACTGTAATGAAGGCTCTGTGTAGACTCCATGAGTGTATATTCATCGACTAAAGTATCAGCGACTTTCGTAGCCAAAGTATCATTAAAGGCTGTCTTTCCTTTGCTGTCATTGAGCTTGGATTCTAAGGTCAATGAAGCATCATAATCAGAATTCAAATCTCCCAATATAATATAAGCTCTGTCTTTGAGTAATCTACCAATACGCTCTTGCAAAACTTTGGCTGAGGCAATACGTTTACTCTCATATCCTGCATACGCTTTGGATTTCCAATGGTTCACAAAAAGGGTAAGCCTCTGTCCTCCTACCATCACATCAACCTCCAAGATATGACGTACCCTAGAATGGGTAGATATTTCTATATCTTGATGATTGACAATGGGGTAGCGTGACAAAAAAGCGACTTGTATAGTAGCACCTTTTTTAGCCGTAATAGCACTATGCTCATAGCCACATCCTACAAACTCTAAACGTTGGAAAAGTTGCTCTAAAATAGCCTGATTCTCTATCTCTTGTAATCCTATCATATCAGCATCGATATCACAAATCACTTCGGCTATATGATTGAGTTTAATCTCAACCATGGCTTGGTTCCAATGGTCTTTATGAGGGGTATAATCAGGATATTCTGTGCCTTGATACGAGGCATCAAAAAGGTTTTGTACATTATAACTGGCTACTTTGAAGGGAATAGCCAAGAGTAAGCACGGCAAAAGAAAGAGAAAAATCAAGAACCGATACTGCATCATAGTGCCTAACGAAACATCTTACTCAGCATATCCATAGCCCCTTGCCCAGCACCTACTTTGTCTAGCATTTGGTCTAGGATACTGCCTTCTCCTGCTGTAAACCTATCAATCACTTGAGGCAAAGCATCGGTTAATGCCTCGGTAGCACTCTCTACAGATACCCCTAAATGAGAAGCAAACTCACTTATCTTTTCTGTACCAAAGAGGTCTGTCATTTGTGTAGCAGAGATAGGCATATTTTCCCCATTGCCTAACCATGACCCTGCAATCTCGGCTAAACCATTGCCTGAGAGTCCTGTGACAAAGGGTATAAGGTTTAATCCCCCTTGCCCATCACCCAATAAATCCAGTAAAGATTCTACAATCGTCTGCGTATCCAAATCATTGGTAGCCTCATCGCTACTTTCTTGTATCAGTACGGCACCTTCTTCTAGTAAATCTGTTAATTCCATTATATTTCCTTAGAGTAGTACCATAGAATTATCGGTTAATTCTATCTGTTTGTTGGCAAGTAGCTCAGTGAGCGTTCGCTTGAAATTCTTTTTGCTCATACCAAACACTTTTTTGATAGCATCAGCATCACTCTTGTAGGTAAAAGGCAACACCCCATCTTCTTCTTTGAGCAGTTGAATAATCGTTCCCTCAGCCTCACTGATATTGGCTTGTTTCCCAATAGGCTGTAAAGAGAGGTCAAGCTTGAAGTCTTTACGCACACTTTTGATATACACACGTTTTTTGTCTCCAATACGAAGGGCTTCAAAGATTTCATTGTTAAAAAGCATCCCCTCATATTGATTGTCTGCGATAACCTTATATCCCAAAGGTGTTTTTGCCAAAACAATAGCCTCAAAAACCTTGTTTTGGTGTAAACCTTTCATCTCTTTGTTGAAGTATTTACCAACTTTTTGTGTGGCAAAAAGTCTATTGGTCTGAGCATCTAAACATACCCGTAAGATATATTTCTTGCCTATCGTAAAATGCTCTTTTTGCTGAGACAAAGGCACAAAAAGGTCTTTGGGTAAACCCCAATTGACAAATGCCCCATATTGTTTATAATCTACTACCGTAAAGAATCCATATTCACCTAGCTTGGCATAAGGCATCTTCGTAGTCGCTACTGGTCTGTCTTCTGAATCTGTATAGACAAAGACATCCAACAAGCTCCCCATAGGCATCGTATCTTCCATAATATACACATTGGGTAACAAGACTTCACTCTCGTCTTTGGCTTCAAGAAAATAGCCATAATCCGTATCACGCATAATTTCCAAAGTATTTATTTCACCGATATTAATCGTTACATTTTTTGATTTTGTTTCCATAAGAGGTTATTCCGTTTCATTATAATTTTGTGATGTACTCACATGCTGTTCAAACATATTATAACTAAAAAAATTTAGTAAGTTACTTTTGGCTATAATTCATATAAATAAAAAAGGATACTTTATGATACCATCTATACTCACCAACACGTCTACGACCAAATCGGCTAAAAAGGTGACCCATCTTGCATGGTGGGTGACACTGTTGCTTTCCTTGGCTCTTTCTGTGGGAACATGGAACCCTACAGGTGCACATTTCATTCACTATATTTCTAGTGTCGATGATATTCTCTCAGGCTTTAAACCCTTTGGTATTTTGATGATGATGGCATTGTGGCTACTAGCGATTAAGTCTATCTTTCAAAGCCTTGGACTCTATGGTGCCATGATTACAGTCATTATTATTGGGGCATTTATTTGGGGACTCCAAGAGTACGGTATCATTGATGTAGCACAGCTTCAACAAGCAGGATGGGCAGCGACTATTGGCGTAGGGATACTCATTTGGTTTGGACTCAACGCTTCTATCTTATGGAAGAAGGTCACAGGAGTCTATACCACTGAGTCTGGTTCAGACGACAACTAATCTTTGTGAAACGTCGGTACAAAGCCCTACTTGCCATTGTCATACCCACGGCTTTGGTCTATATACTCAAATATACCCATGATGCTTCTTATCAGTGGATTATGGGCTATATGGTCGCTGTATCCTTGGTATTTAAGGCTAGTATCCTCTCCTTATGGTTTGCATCCAAGCTTAAACTCATTGCTTTTATCAAAGGCTTTACCCTTTTTCAGGGGATTTTATTGCTTCTGAAACGCTGGTTTTTGGACAATGTACTCATGCAATGGCTCAAAACCCATATCTGGATGCACATTATAGAAGGGGTAGAAGAACTCAAAATCTATTACATCAGACTCAATCTCAAAAGTAAAATCAAAAACTTTTTGGGCTTTATTGTGGGGATTATAGTATTTGTCTTCTTTGCTGATTGGATAGGTCATTTGGATAAACTGCTACTTCTAACCGAAGTCAAGATGATAGCCTCGGCACTGTTTCAAGGCGTACTTGGCTTTTTGACCAAAGTACTCTCTTCTGTCTTGACATGGTTGGCTACTTCGTGGTTAGCTCCGATTATAGAAGTCTTTGCACTCTCCTACCTCCTCACCCTTTGGGAGAAACATTTTGGTACAAACAACATTGTCTCACGGTTCTTTACTTTCATAGGAGACAAGCTCAACCAACTCCTCTATCTCCTTGGACTACTCAAAAGTCGGCACATCGACCCCATGGTACAATGCAAGGTCATTGATAATTCTAAAAAGCTCAACAGCTCACTCAAAAACACTCATCAAAAACAAAAAAATAAGAGAAGAATATAAATACTTTGAGCGTTTTGAGAATATTATCATGAAAGGACACATCGATGCCTATCATAGCTTCAAGGGGATAGAAAAACTCACTGACAAACAAGCACTCTATAGCCGTATCAATCAAAAGACCCATGACAATATAGATATTGTCGCCTATGCTTCACGCAATGATAAGGGTATACTCCTAGAAGAAGAGGTAGAAGATAGCTTTTATCATGATATATTTTTGCTAGAAAGCTTTGCCTCCATCAAGAGTATGGTGTCAAAATCTATGATGAAAACTTAGACCCCAATCACATACACCATACAGACTTTTGGGTACTCAATACCTCCCAGTTCCCTATCCTCATAGCCAGTAAAAGCCAAAACTTTCAAGAAGAATGTATCTTACCCCACGGACTACAGCTCATCAAAGCACAGCATCCCTTTTGTTATAGCGCAGGTGATGTCTATTGCCAATATCAAGGTATCCGTGTAGCTGTGACTATGATAGCTAAGGATTAACAACCACAATCGTTACTGTATCACTACCCTTTTTACCTTCATTGTCTTCGACTATAAGCCTGATAGTATACGTACCTACGGTATTAATGACATGCCTAAAAGTAATCAGAGTACTCAATACTAGACCTTTTTCGTCATACCAAGTGTAAGAGACAATGCTCCCATCACTATCAGTAGATTGAGACCCTGACAAAGCTATACCTTGCCCTATAACTACCGTTCTATCTTGTGAAGTGACTGCTGTAGGTGCAATATTAGTATCTACACTTCCCTCTGTTCTAAGTAAATAATTGCTAGAAACTACCTCTTCTGTCACACTCATCCCATTAATGGTATACGCCACAGAACGAATAATATATTGTTTGGCTTGATACACTTTATCAAAACGTACTTCAAAGTCAAAAGAGGTATCTGTACTTTCATCAAAGACTTGCATATCGCTATCCATCACATATACTGTTTCGCCATCTTGGGTAAAGAGACTCAGTCTATAGGCATCAATAAGATAGGTTTCCACACTTTTGACTCCATTTTCATCTCCACCATAAATAGAAACTTCTATGGATTCCTCCGTCACCTCTAATATATCTATACTAATCTCTGCTACTTGATTGTCTGTAGCATTGTTCTGAAGGTACATTATTAGTCATTATTACATGCACTCAATAGTAGCACTATTGCTACTATTGTCATTACTGTTTAAATATTGGTTTCATCTTATCCTCTTTATTTATATGGTATCATGATATATAAATCATCAAGAAATCTAATGGGTACATACTTTTTAAGTACCTTCGTTGAAGTAGGGTCTAAAGGGTTTGAACCTGCTTTGATTTCATCTCTATTACTTACACCATCACCGTCTGCATCTTCATCCCCATCATTCTTATTCAAGGGGTCAAAGCCCCATAAAAGTTCATCATCATCAGTAATACCATCACCGTCATCATCACAATCAGCATTGTTCCCTACACCCATCACCATCAGTATCTATCCATTCATTAGGGTCTAAAGGGAAAGCATCATTGACATCCAGTACACCATCTCCATCATCATCAGGATCGATAGTATCAGGTAGCCCATCTTTATCAGTATCAAGAAGCTTAATATTTATAGTGATGGTGTAAGCGAGTGTAGAATTAGCTTCCCCATCATTGACCTTAAATCCAAATGTCGTGTAGGGTGTACCACTCTCATCTGTAGTGGGTCTAAACTGTAGCAGTGCTATATCCGTACTTGCTATCGCTTGGTTCAATACTACAGCACTACCATTGAGTTGTAATGTTCCTTTATCTATCAAAGTAGTAATATAGATAGAATCTAAAGTATCTCCTATATCTACATCGACAAAGAGAAAGTCACTTTCTTCAAACATATAAGGGCTATTGAGTGTGAGTGTGAAACTAGCATTTGTTGATGTAGGTGCATCATTGACAGATGATATATTCACATCAAAGGTTTGGGTATCACTTTTACCATTGGCTGTAGCATTGACTTCTATGGTTACGATACCATGTGCATTGGCTAGAGGTGTAATCGTCAGTATCTCATTAGATTCACTGACTGTGGCTATACTCGTATCACTCGAAGAAACCACAAAAGAGATTGTATCCTCATCACTATCACTTGCATTTAACTCTACAGTAAAGCTAGGGTCATCTTCTGTTTTGTTTATGTCGGCAATTACTTCTAATATAGGTGCATAATCTACAGCCGTCACATTGACATTAAAAGTTTTTGTGTCTTCTAACTCACCATCAAAAACGCGTACCGTAATCTGCACAATACCATTGGCATTTTCTACAGTTGTAAGGTTAAACTCTTGTATCCAATTGTTAGCATCTAACAATCCAGTCCAATTTGGATTGACGGTTAAAATATCTGTATTATTCGATTCAACCGTGAGATTAAGTTCAACAATATCAAGGTCTGAAATATTGACATCATACATACTTGTACCATTATTTTCTACAATAGTAATATCAGGGAATACGGTATGGATAATAGGTACATCATTCATACTTGTAGAAACCACCGTCGTTGTATTATTCACTACGGAGTTAGCCGTACCATCATTGGCAATAATACTAAAGGTTGTAGTCTCTGTATCTCCTACTGTAACTCTATTAGCTGTAGGGGTAAAGGTTATACCTCTTAGTAATCCTTGAATGGTGTTTATATTAGCTCTTGCTATAGAGTTCAGTGATAATGTTCCCTTACTATCATCATCTAAAGTGATACTAATATTAATATCATCTCCCTCGGCATCTGCTAAGGTGGTAGAAGCAAAAGGCATAAGTGTTGCATTGTCATTGACTGTTTGGTTGGCTGTGGCACCTGTGATGGTTGGGATTTCGTTTGCTACGGTCGTAAAGCTCCAACTATTGGCTACGGTAATTCCTGCATAAGTGTTTCCTGCTCCATCTGCTAAGGCTGTGTTGGCTACGATGACATAATATTCAGTATTTAACGCTAAATCACTTGTTGGGTTAATCCTCACTACTGCATTATTGATTGTGACTCTTGCATCAGCTACTGGAATAGTTTCTACAATAGAATCATCAGAAGTTTTATGAATCACAATATTTCCACTTCCTGCTACTGCATCTTCTGTAAGTGTGAGTGTGAGGTTGGTATCTATGGCTATATCTGTGGCATTGTTTGTTGGTGATACGCTGACAAGTGTTGCATTGATATCATCAATCACTGTAATGCTAAAGACTTTAGCAAAATCACTATGACCATCATTGACATTGACTCTGATACTATAATTTCCTGCACTCATTGTACTTGCATCATTGGCTCTGAGTTCTGTACCAGAGATATTAAAACTTCCATTGTCTGTATCGCCACTTCCTGCTACGAGTGTATAGCTAAAGCTTTCTCCTGTATCTGCATCTGTCGTATCCAATAGTCCTACCACACCATTGACTCCTGCACTTTGATTAATATCTGTGCTTGTGAGGTTTATATCTGTGGGTACATCATTCATACTTGTAGAAACCACCGTCGTTGTATTATTCACTACGGAGTTAGCCGTGCCATCATTGGCAATAATACTAAAGGTTGTAGTCTCTGTACTTCCTACGGCTACTCTATTAGCTGTTGGGGTAAAGACTATCGCTTGTAGTGCTGTTTGCACAGATGCTATTGTACCTCTTGCTATAGAAGTAGCTGATAATGACCCTTTACTATCGTCATCTAAAGTGATACTAATATTAATATCATCTCCCTCGGCATCTGCTAAGGTGATAGAAGCAAAAGGCATAAGTGTTGCATTGTCATTGACTGTTTGGTTGGCTGTGGCGTTTGTAATGGTTGGGATAGTATTTACTGCTGTGGTTGTCGCATTCGCCGTCCCCACTGTCTCATCAATCTTATAATCAATATCCGTCCCCGTATTGGTATATGGGAATATTTTATAAAAATACTGTGTACCTGAATTAAGTCCTGTCCAAGCAACTGTTCCTACACCGTGAGCAATATTTTGAACTCCTGAACCATCAGCACAATTTGCATCATCTGTTTGTGCTGTAGTATCTGAAGGATTAGCAAAAGCGTTAGAAGTACTACACATCACTAAATAACCATCAGGAACGGTTGCTCCTATCGAGTCTGTCCAAGCTGTAGTAATTTGGCTTATGCTGTTGGCTGTGGCTACAAATGGTGTTGGGTGGTTTGTGGGTTCTGATTTGGTTGATGGTGCAAGTGTATAAGCAATCGTATCAAAATTTACATTTGCACATCCTTGATTATTTCCTCCCTCATCATGAATTGTGATTTTGGTAATATTTTGAAAGTCACTATTTCCACTTATATCTGTAGAAGTTCCTGCTATAGCATCAACAACTATTGGTGTACCTGCTACACCATTGGGATAGGGAGTAATTGTACACTTAGCCTGAACAGAAGGAAAAGGATAATAGGATATATTTGATATATTATACTTTCCTGTTTGAATCTCAATGGTGCCTGTAGTGTTATCATTAAGAAACACATCAGGAGTAAAAAAAGCAAAATTACTAAAAGTAAAACTATCTGTATTTTGTGTCACTGTACCATTTGTTGTAACTGTGTTTTTGATTATTAAATTGCTTCCGAATAGATTTGATGTAAAAAGCATTGTTAATACAAGCCATTTTAAAACACTATTTTTTTTGTGATAAACTTTCATTTTTTTCCTTATTTTTTAAAAATCAGTGAATAAAAAAAACCATAATTTTCTTTACTCATTGTGATAGAAGGGCTAAAATAGCCCTTCTATTAGTTTCTTGATGGGTATGTACCCTGTAGAGCAATAATATAATTTATTGCAAGATAAGGCTGTCTATTTTCGTGAGATTGAGTACCTCCTGTGTTAGCTATATTAACACTATTCATTGTTTCATTAGATGCCTCACTATAGATATTTGCATCACCTAATTTAGTTCTACCATCTTGCACAATACCTTTAGCCAAAACTGTTGCTGTACTTGGTGTAGCAGTTGTTCCTATTTCTGATGAGACAGATAATGATACTGCATGAGTATGAGAAGGAATTGTAGCTGCCTCTAGTGTTACACGCTCAGCTCCACCTCTTTGTCCTTGAGGCATAGGAGACAACCCAGGACCAGTCCCTTGATGCGTAGCTACTCTACCTCTCAAATCAGGCAATGCAAAAGTCGTTCTTCCATCTCCTCCATAAATTGTACCTAATAGTGAAAAAAGTGCTTGATTTTGAGAAATTGCTAAGAGTTGTCCATCACAAAAAGCCCAACCTCGTGGTGCGAAATTAAATCCTACTGTCATAATCTGTCCTATAAATGGTTCCATTGTTTATCCTTTTTTAAATTACTTGAAAATTACTCTATCAAGTTTTAGCTTTATATTAGCTATAAAATCATTTCCCATTCATTTAATGGATTTCTATCTCGCTATAAGGACCTGTTCGAAAGCTAATATAGGATAGGTCTTCATCCAACTTACTCCACCAATGGGCTGTGTAACCTGGAATAATAATAACATCACCTGGTCCAACACGACGACTTACGCCACCCTTTATAGCTGTTCCTTTAATAGTAATAGATGTTGGCGAAGCAAATGCACCGTCAATTATCTCACCACCTGTTACCAATGTGCCATGTCCTTTCAGTATATAATAAGTTTCGGTGGTGGCAATCTGATGTAAATTAGCTTTACCTGCTATTTCCTTAGGTCGGTAAACCCCATAAAGACCAACGCCATTTTTGTCGACGACTTCTACTACGCGAATTTTTGAATCTGAGACAGTATCCCGTGCTAATGCTTCTATAAATTTATCAATATCAGACGCAGTTAAGTAAGTGCCAACCCGTAGCTGAGCAGTTGCTGATGTCTGCTCCCTCTGTTGTAAGGTTTCCCCAGCAATTAAATATGTAAGTAGTAAAGGTATAAAGAATGTTTTTCTTATCATCTGTAAGTTCTCCTAAAGAATATCAATAATGATGACGATATACTGCCATCTAAAAACGAATAAGAGTGGCAACAACAAAGTACCAGCACTTCAATCGCATAATGCTTAACTAAATACCTTCAACCATAACACGTGTATCTGGTAAACTTGCAAGGTGAGGTATTTCTACATGACTGTAAGCAGCACGAGACAATGCATTTAATGCTGATGCAATTGCACCTTCTTGCCACCCAGGTATAGAAGACAACTGGTCACCTACAATAAAAAAATTAGGCTCATTACTGCCGTCAATTCCTGTACCTTGAATCAACTGGTTAAAGTGTTTAACACTTTCAGTGACACCATCACCCACTAGATGCCATTGTGCCCAGCCACCTTTAATATAGGGCATATGTTGCCAAGCGATTGCAACACCATTGTCCAATCCTTCACCAAATTCTTTACCGAATAGTTTCGCCCCATCCTTAGCTTCATCAAGACGCTCATCAATAGGTAATTCACCCATGTTATAGGCATTTTTGGAATAGTTGTAACAGCCTGTCAAAATTCCCTTTTGATCATGATAGGCGTTCGAGGGATACCAAATTTGAACAATTTGATTGTCAGTTCGAGAAATCCCACCAAAAATAGGGACAACGCCTATTTCTGATTTTTTGATACTATTAATGTATTCACCAATATTTTTATCGTGATACGGTGTTATCGCACTCCCTTGCCATAAAGATCGCTCCGCCTGCCAACCTACTTTGGTCGTACATGCTAAAAACCGATTTGGAAAACCATCTTCATGATTGGGGTTATTTTGGGCATGGTATACAGCAGCTAATCCCTCTTTAAAGCTTTTATCAAAACCATTGTCACTGTTTAGATTTTGAAGGCGATCAGACAGCATTTCTTCCAAAAAGGGCATAGCTACATTACTAAAACAATAATCAGCCTTATAAATTTTACATTTATCTGAGCCTAAGATTGTTACATAAATTTCAAATTGTTTGTCTTCTTCATTCCAGTCAATTTTCTTTACTGGACTGTTTAAATGTACAGTCCCACCAAGTGTGGCAACTTGTTGTGCAAAAGCATGCTGCACTTGGTCCATTCCACCCACTGGCTGAAACAGTGTTGGCTGCCATAGGAAATCTTGGGATTGATAGAAGTTTGTTTTCCAAAATTCAGAATCCAACAAACTATTAAGGTCTATTTGCTCAGCAGTAATACCACTTCCCACCCCTGGTAGTACTGAAAATCCTGATCGATCTGATGTCCGAACATTCGAATCACGACCAACAGCAGATGCCTCTACCGTATAATTACCATCAGGACCAAGATCGCCAAAACTGACCATAAGATCTTTTAATTTCTCAGCCAGTGAAGAGCTTTCAGTTTCTGAACACTCTGGATTTACACCAGTAATTAACGCATTCGCATTTTTATATACTAATGTCGCGACATGACCCCGTGTATTATGATCTAATCGACGACTAACCACAGGGAGACCATTGAATCCTTCCTTTGTTTGAATTAAATTTGACGCGCTGTTCATCACATAGACTTCCACATCTACACCAAAGGTTTTTAAGTATTGTAATAGCCTTTTATGACCAGAAGGAATACGTCCAGGACCTGCATTTAGATAAGGTTCTTGATCTCCCAGTGGGCGATCAAAGCGAACCACTTGAGTACTACCTGCTTTTGAATTAGTGAGTTCACGGTCTTTATCCTGAACTAGCGTATCTCCTGTACGCAATGTCAAACAGCGACCACCTGTACGATTTTGTGCTTCGAGTATCGTCACCTTCATTCCAGTTTCATTCGCAAGTAACTCGTAAGCCGTTGTGAGTCCACTAATACCTGAACCGATAATAATGGCTGTTTTATCTTTGAAACAATTCTTCTTCAGCTTAATAGGCCCTGGGGTCACTTTCTTTTGTTGATTGAGTGCATCATCTAGTTCTGACCATGCTTTAGCTTCTGGATTTTTCTTAAAAAAATCAGCTCTACTTTGATTATTCGACATATTATTTTCCTTTAAAATTTATGGGTTAGGTGTTGAATATACACTTTTTACAGTATGTACGCAGTAAATCCATAATTTCTTTTATTATTTTGGCATCCTCCCAAACAACTACACACTTCCCAATAAATTCAATAAAAATTAGCATAAATAAAAGAAAAGAAGTAAAATAAGAGACTCACTCAAAAAAACCAATGTATTGAGTGAAAGCTAAATCTTTATTTGATGGATTTCTATGATGTTCAAGATACTCATTAACCATCTCTTGACTTACATTTCCCGTACTCCATGCTCCATATCCTATCGCCCAAAAATGCTTTCCCCAATATTGTTTTGATAGTTCTTTAAACTCTTCCTGTAACTTTCTTGAACTTCGTCCTTTTAACTTCTTTACTATATCACTCACTGACACTTTTGGAGGATACTCTATATGCATATGGACATGGTCTTTACTTACCACTCCCTTTAATATTCTAATATCTTCGGCATCACATATTTGTATAATTATCTCTCTGCATCGCTTTTGTATATCACCTTTCAAAACTCCATACCTATATTTTGTTACCCATACTATATGTACTTGTATTTGGCTTATTGTGTGATTTCCATTTCTCATTCCACATTCTAACTTTTAACACATTCCTAGAAGCTAAAGCCTTGCACTAAAGTGCATAGTTTTGACTAGCGTGACTAGGACAATAAATACGCTAGAGGTACAGATATAATGACTAGAAATTTTTATAGATCTGAGGCTAGTTGACACCATCTATTTCAAAGGGTAGCCTTTTACTTTAGAAGTGATTAGGTAGACAAACATAAGCAAAACTTTTGTTGTACACTTTAAGATACAGGATGTTGTGCAATAAAAATTATAGTCATTATTTCATTGGGATAGCCTTGACAAGAAGTGACGAAGCTGGAGCTTCATCACGAGGAAAATCTTGGCGAACAAATTTTTCCATAATCTAGCGAATAACGGAGAGTTTGAACCTAAAAGTAGTGTGCTTTTCTCGTTCCCACGGTCTCCATGGGAATACATAGTTAAGGTTAAACGATTAAGTTCAACCAATATTTCTTTGATTTCTTTAGCAAGTAGCATCTAAAATCGTTTATCCTGCACGGTAATATACCGATGATATTTTTTTCATATCAATATTTTCTACTCCTAGTATAACCTATCGGTATTAGAACGGCATTAGCGTTTTGTAATTTATAAAAAATAGCGTTTTTTATCGCTATTTATCAAGATTGGATATACTTCAATACCTTAGCCAAAAAGCAAAAGCCAAAAATAAAAGATAGGTCATGAGATAACTGCTATAATCTTAAACCAAAAAACATAAAGTTATCCCATGACAGAAATTATAACACTCTTAAGATGTATCGCACCTATAATTGCAAAAAACAAGCATAAACAACTAGAAATAATCATCCAAGCCTTGCTCTAATGCGAGGAAGAATCACAATGTTAGGATTGAGCAGATGGAGTGAAAAAGAGAGGAGTTATCGGACAATTACACGGTTCTTTCATTCAAAGATAAATTGGGAAGAAATCAATTGGATGTTTATCAAAACGCATTTAACAAAGAAGGGTTCAATCTATCTTTTGGGTGGAGATGAAGTAGTAGTAAGCAAAAGTGGGAAGCATACTTATGGGGTAGATAGGTTTTATTCTTCTATCCAAAATCAAGTGATAAAAAGTTTGGCATTTCTCAATCTTTCGTTGATAAGCGTAGAGACAAGAAAAGCCTATCCACTAAGTACACAACAGATAGTGCGAGACAAAAAGAAGGTTGTATCAAAGATAAAAGTGTGAAGAAGAGTAAGAAAAAAAGGATGCTTAAAGTCGGAAGACCTAAAGGAAGTGGGAATCAAGATAAAAGATATTGAACTCTCACCCTATCTAAAATTTGTCAAAGAGTCCGTAAATAAGGCACTTAAACGGATTGACAAGCATATTGATATTGTCTATTTTGTCTTTGATGGAGCATTTGGAAATAATCCTGCTGTACAAATGGTGAGGCAATGTGGATTACATATCATTTCTAAACTTCAAAAAATTCTGCACTGCTATTTCCTTATAGTGGAGAGTATGCAGGAAGAGGATCTCCTAGGAAATATGGAGATGCTATTGACTATGATAATCTTCCAGAACCCTATCTAAAATC
>JAUZSQ010000021.1 GCA_030949325.1 Sulfurovum sp. | reverse complement strand
ATTCGAGCAGATTGTTTTGCCATTTTGCTCAGTCTAGGTCACACATAGGTGGCCAATGACTACCACACTTTAATTATAGTTTATGCACTTTGGCATCAATGAGCCCATTCTCAAACAACTACACTGTATGCACTTTGCTTCATTATTGATACTACTGATAATATCATCATTGCTTATCAGACAGGTCTAAATCTCTTGGCCATTGAAAAAGTTACTGCCGGGAATTTTTCTTACTCCTCAGGCCGGAAAGTGGGGGCACGTTATCTCTACCACTAGTGGACTCCTCATAACAGTGGAGGGCGCAGGCACAGTCACCTACCGGTCAGTAATTGCTGTCCAGGGGACTCACAAAGTCTTTGACTTGAAATGTATCTCTCACATTTCCCACTCAGACTTGATCCATCAGATACCTTCTCCACTGCTGTAGACGTTATTTTTAAGGGCATGCCAAAGAAGGGTTGGGGAACTTTGAATGCGCTTGAATGGTTTCAATTTGTGTTCAGAACATGATGAGTTATGGATAATAAATACTTTGATCAGTCATCAGCAGAGTATCTTTCTTTAACTTCAAACCAGAGCATCTTATCTCTGAGCACCCTCAGGCTTCTCAATTGATACTGTATCTTCTTTAATCCACAATCAGACTACATGCCTTGCCTGCCCTTTTGCATAACAGCATTTGTGGTGTAGGTCTCAGGCCCATATGCATATTAGGTCAGTAAATCAAGCAGTATCGTACATCATCATCCAAAGAGTGGTAGCAGAGCTGGCAAACGATTTGTGTTCTACACTTGTTGCTCTGCCTCTTGTATGGCGTTAGTGAAACACTGCAACGCTCAACAATTGCAGTACGGTTAGTCAAACAACAGGCTTGTGGCCGAGCAGCATTAGTCACCAACCTCACCTCATAATAGTTTCAGGCTTGGGGCTTAATGTTCACCACTTTCTAGCATGATATTAATATTGTCGTTTGTTACTACTTTGACTCTCTTTCATCACTGATTTAACTTGAGATTTTCCAACTGAGTGGAGAAAGATACTATAACGAAGAGAAGAATCATATTACACCATGCCATTTGCATCATTATTAATCTGCTTTCCACGCTTGGACTGTTCTTACAGATTCTATATATCCCATGCGCACGATTGCTTCACAGCATCATGATGCTATCTGAATTATAAACTCTTCATATTTTCCTTTGTATATATATTATACCATACTAATCTAATATAAACTAATCATATAAACATATCATCATATAAACATAAAAATATCATAATACTTATATAGCGTATTATTATAAGTATTTATGATAATATGTTAATATGATGCTAATAACTATATTAAAGATTAGTATATGTGAATAACTTTCTGATATTAAAGATTAGTATAGTGTTACCAAATGTATCATTAAGATTATTTTAAGCAAAGTAGGCTGAAAACACACAAAATATTTAAAACATGCTTAGTTTTATACAAAATATTCTAAATATGCCTAGCATGAACATAAAATATACTAAGAAAGTCTATTTTAGTAAGATACTCACCCAAAGATTAGTATATGTTACAAAAGTAACCTATAAGATTAGTTTATATGTGAATAACTTAGTCTTAAGATTAGTTTAATGTGAATACTAAGGTTAGTTTAAGGTTAGTATATGTCTTGAGGTTAGACTAAGGTTCATTTAATAAATATTAAATGAACCTTAGTCTAACCTCAAGACATATACTAACCTTAAACTAACCTTAGTATTCACATTAAACTAATCTTAAGACTAAGTTATTCACATATAAACTAATCTTATAGGTTACTTTTTGTAACATATACTAATCTTTGGGTGAGTATTTTACTAAAAAATAGACTTTCTTAGTATATTTTATGTTCATGCTAGGCATATTTAGAATATTTTGTATAAAAACTAAGCATGTTTTAAATATTTTGTGTGTTTTCAGCCTACTTTTGCTTAAAATAATCTTAATGATACATTTGGTAACACTATACTAATCTTTAATATCAGAAAGTTATTCACATATACTAATCTTTAATATAGTTATTAGCATCATATTAACATATTATCATAAATACTTATAATCATACGCTATATAGGGTATTATGATATTTTTATGTTTATATGATAATATGTTTATATGATTAGTTTATATTAAGATTAGTATGGTATAATATATATACAAAGGAAAAATATGAAAGTTTATAATTCAGATGAAATCATCGCAGGTCTCTTTAGTAATAAAAAGTATCGTGCCAAAAAATGGGATGCCCTATGCTATATAGAGTCTAATAAGAACGGTCAAATCGTCAATAACAAGGGGGAAGCGTTTAATATCAATGATGCAAATGAGCATGAGTGGGTAATATGGACTAAGCCTAAGCCTCTTAAGCTCGTTATAGCTAGTATCTCCAAACAAGAAGCTCTATCTGCTCTATATGATGGGAAGAGTGTCAAGGTTGCGTCATGGGTAGATAAGAGAGTATATATGAAAGAGGGTCAAGTAGTAACAAACGACGGCGAACTATTTAATATCATGCTAGAAAAATCCAAAGAGTGGATAATCATTGAAGATGAGGTAGAAAATTTAAGCCTAGACACTCAAGCTATTATGAATGAGTTGAGTGACTTGAAAAATATGCTAAAATATTTTCAACCACAAGCCCACCAAACAGACGGTAGAAGTAAAGAAGCTACAGCTACTACTAGTGAATTGTTGGAAGACGTTTACGGTGTTTCTACCCCTGCTGCCATACAAAAGAATTTTTTTGATGAGCTGGAGAGTGCTAAGAGTAGTCGTGATGTAGAACAAATCGTTTGCCAATATATACCATACTGTTGGATAGGTGGTCGTACATTGGGTACTACTAGCGTTTACTATTCTAATATGCGTAATGTTATTAAAGATTTAAAAAATGAGACCTACCGTAACCTAGCTCTTGAATTGTTTTTACCACCACAAAAATTATATGAAACTGTGCAAATGAAAATTTCAGACAACAAAAAGGAAGATATAAGAGATAAAAATGTTTTTGATAAAAAGCATGTAAAAAATCTGATTGTATCGATTAAAGAGAAGATACAATCAGATAATTACAGCGAAAAGCCACGTCAGACAGCTTTAGACCGTGAGAAAGCTTACTATGCTTACTCGTACCTCACCATCGTTACAGGTCGCCGTCAATCTGAAATATTGAAAACATTAGAGATAAAAAATGATGATGGAAATATAGAGTTTTGTGGGATTTTAAAAGACAAAGAAGATGGTAAATGTATAGATGCTTTTTCTCTTGATGATGATTTTGATTTCCAAAGTGATTTATTAGACTATATCCATGCTCATATTAATTCTGACAAATTTACAGAGAAACAAATAAACGGTAAGTTTAACCACTCTTTTAATAATGCCCTTAAAAGAATAACATCTACAGACTACACAGCGAAAAATTGGAGAGACATCTACGCAGAGATGATGTGGATTAAATCTGATGAGAATAGTGAGAGTACGGCTGATAAGAGAGATTTTAAAGCAAAAGTCCTAGGTCATGAATATGACGGTAGATTGACGGCTACGGAACATTATGATGCATGGGAGTCTATCGATGAGTAGAATAGCAGTAGCCACACTCGATGGGGGTGCAGGAAAGACGGCAGTAGCTTTTTCAATAGCCAAAGATTTAGACTACTATCTGATAAGCAATGATGATAGTATTATCGAAATAGCTTATCCAAATGGTGCTAAAATAATGAAAAACCCAAAAGTCATAGACGATGTAGTTTACGATTTTGGGGGCTTCGTTGATGTAGGGGTCATAAATATAATTAAAGAGTGTGATTTAGTCATTGTACCTGTAATAAATGACCTAAATAGTAAAATGAAAGCGATTAAGACCATCTCTCAATTACAAGAACAGAACAACAGCTTTTTAGTCGTGGCGACTAGATTAGAGAACACCAAAGACCTAGAAGAAATAGAAGAGTCCATAAAAAAGTCTTTTCCAAAAATACCAATATTGCCCTTAAGAAAAACAAAGATCTTTAAGAATGCGTTGGAATTTGGAATGAGTCCATTGGAACTAGAAGCAGATAGTAAACAAGTGGCATATACCCAAAGAAATATTTTAAAAGAGTATAAAAAAGTATTAAATTTCGTGAAAGGATTTTAGATGGCAAAACAAAAAATAAATATAAATGATGTGTTAGGTTCTGATATTGAAAAACCAATAACAACATTCGCAGAAGCTGACAAGAAGAAAAAAGAAGTAGCTATTTTAGAGGGGGTTAATAAAGGGGGTCGCCCTATGAAAGGAAAAACAAAGGCTAATAAAAAAGTGGCTTATCATATAGATGCTGAATCGTGGGAGAAGTTAGAAAAGATGATAGACTTCCCAAAAGAAAAGTCCGTTAACGCTGTATGTAAAAGACTCGTTGAAGCCATGCTCAAAGCTTAGCTTCTTCCATTTGAGATAAAAGCTTTTTTGCCAATATCTCAAACCTAGCGAGAGATGTATTTATCTCATCTCTCGCCTCTAATATAACCTCTGCTTTTTTAGTGAGCCTATCCTCCATCTCCACCAACTGATAATATACAATTTCCATTTTTTTATCAGACATCACAAATCCTCATCATTCTCACTAATCTCTACCTCTTCTTTTTTGACTTCAACTTTTGCCTTTGCCTTAATGACCTTTTTAGCTGTTTTATTACCAATCCAAAGAGGTGTAAGAGATGTTATTTTAACAAAGACCTCGTCCATTCTAGCCTTAACCACCTGTGCCATTCTGTTCGCCAAATCCATCTTTACCAATCTCAATTTTTCTGCTCCATCTTTTTCAGTCAAAAGAGAGTTTTTATAAAAAGACAAATCGGGATTATAGATGTCAAAAATTGTTTTCTTCAAGAAGCCCAAATCATTAAAAAGAGACTCGTTTTGTAAAATGTAAAGCTCTTCATCAAAAGGAAAGTCCACAGATAACAAAACTTCATAATCTTGCGAAACAGTTGTCTTGACCTCATTAAAAATAACTTTTATTTTCTCTACAGGGATGCCCTCTCCTAATAAAAAATTTATTGTCTTGTAAGTGTCTTCCTGAATCTTGCCCCTTGTGGACGTAGGTATCACAAAAAAATCAAACATCTCTTCCATACCTGCGAATTTGCTCATGTTTTGCCAAAAGGTTGTAAGGTTGGAAGCTCCCACGTCCAAAATAATGTTATCTGTGTCCAAAATGCTCATATAAATATCTGTAAAATCGTCGCCTCCCTTGAATTTAGAAATATTTAAAGAACTAAACCCTGCCCCACCACTATTGACCGTTTCTATTTCTATAATTTTCGCATTATCCAAACGTGGATAAAACAACTCACGAGCAATTAAACTTTTTCCTGCGTTTCCACTCGAATTTAAAATAAATATTTTCATTTTTTTACACCTTTTTTTTCAATTATAAAATCACTAAAGAAGAAATACAAAATACTACTCCCACCTGCTATCGCTGCCAAAACTTTTACTACCAAACCACCCAAAAAATGATTAGCTGATATTGATAAAATAAAATAATAGTATACCAAGTAGCAATAGCCTCAGCACCTTTAACAGATGTAGCAAATAACCAATTCTTCCTACCAAGTACCATAGGTCTTATATGGTTCTCTGCTCCATTGTTATCTATATTGAGTCTGCCATCGGTGAGATAGACTTCTAACTTAGCAAATTGATTATTAAGATACACAAATGCTTTAGCAATAGCCCCAGCAAGTTCTTGTGCTTTATAGAACTTTGTGTTAATCCATTCTCTTATGGTGTTGATGATAGCTTGAGATTTCTCTTTTCTGATGAGTAGTTTTTTATCAGGAGGGTCATCTTTGATTTCTCTTTCTATTTTATAGAGTTTTTGTATAAGTATTATGGCTTCTTGTGCATAACGCTTACTTTCTAGGTCACTGACTCCTGATTTGACTATATCTGCAAACTTTCTCCTCGCGTGAGTTCTCAACACGCTAAATGTGTCATATCATTTGTTTGGACTGTAGCATTATATCCAGCATATCCATCTGTTTGGAGATAGCCATTAAAACCTTTAAAGAGTTCAGAGGCTACTACGGCACTTCTATTGTTGGCATAGTGCATATAGACTACTTTATATTTATCCATTCCTACACCTAGCCATATATAGGATTTCTTCGTTGCTTTTCTTTTGTGTGCATTCACCACTTGTAGTGTAGTCTCATCTGCTTGTATATATTCATTCTCTAAGAGTCTCTCTTTAAGTCTCTGCTTAAAAGGTTTGAGTTTCTCAGAAGCTTTTATCATCCAATTGGAGAGTGTAGTATCACTAAATGGAACCCCAAATCTATTTTTAAATATTTTGGCTTGTCTATACAGTGGCAATGCATCTTCAAATTTTTGTACGGCAATAGTTGCTAAGAATGAAGCAGTTACTTGTGTCTTTGGGAGTATGAATGGGGCTAATGCTGTGGTCACTGGTTTTTCTCCACATCTACAGCCATATACGAACCGAACATTTTCTATGACTTGGAACTTTGCAGGTACGATATCGTATTGTTCTGATATTATCTCTTTTACTCTATGCATTGTGTCACCACAACTACACACTTTCTCTTCATCACCTATATCGTGTTCTACTCTTACTTGAAAAGTGAAGTAATAATAATTTTTTTAAGACTATATACCTCTGCCTCCACCCTCCACAATACATCTACTAAGCCGTGCAAATATCTTTTTCTATCTTTACCCTCTAAATTGCTCGTGTTCCCAATCAAATGCTTAACGTAATTCAATTTTCTTTTATCCCACTCTGCAACTGAATAAAGAAGCCCTGAAAAAAACAAAATAACAATCCAAAAAAGGCTCTCACTAGTGAAAGAAACATAAAAGGCTGCGACCCCTGCCATAGCTCCTATAAGTTTATTGTGCTTAAATGTTTTTTTGATATGCCAATTATAAAAATATCTTTTTGCTCTAGAAATATCATCGAGGGGGAACTCTGTAGTTACCCCTGTCTCTATTTTTTGTTGAGCTAGTCTAAGTAGACTTAGCATTGCATCTCTTGAACTGTTTTTATCGTGTTTAATATCTTTGTTCATTCTCTGCTTCCTCGGCTAAATCTATGGCGTTTTGCTCCTCATCCATATTATCTTTCCACGGCTCATGAGATTCTTCTATCATTTTATAAAATGGTTTTTTTCTCAAATTATTGTCTTTTAAAACGACATTTTCCAAAACTAAATCATACGCTTGAAGTGCTATTTTTTCGCCATAAAGTTCTATAGATTTACTAACCGTAAAGTGCATAGTATCCTCAACGAAATTTTTAAGCATAGCTTCATCTGTACCACTTGCCAAACTTCTTACACCTTCTGAAACGAATCTGATAGCAAAAATCAACATGTAGGCTATCAAAGCCCCACCGATTATCCATGTTGCATTCGCCAAAATTGCACCTGCCGTGAGTCCACCTATAATTGCATCTGTATCAAATCCGTTATCCATCGAAACAAATCCAAAAAAAGTAGCCAAAAATCCAAAAAGTAAACCAATGGTATCGATAACTTCATCAAAAAACTCCCACATCGCAAATGCTCCAATAACAAATAAGACAAGCGTTAAAATAACTCTAATCTTCGCAAAAATTCTAATTCTTTCAAGCACCGAAATAGATGGCTTCAATGTTTGGCTACTCACGCCACTATCTGCCGTGGTCTTATAATAGTTTAGGTTCTTTTCATAAATCTCTCCGAGAATAGAAGATGGAGACTCTCCACCAGAAATTAAATCTAATTCAAAAACAGGAGAAATCACATGTCGCTCTATAAATCTAATCCATGACCATGATGGTGTAAGCAAAAATTTCAACACGTTTGCAGGTAAAACAAAACCTATCCACAACGCGTAACCCAAACCATTTAAAATGCCTTTTTTGATACGTAAATCTTTTAACATCATATTATCTTCTTGCTTCCCAAAAAGTGCTTTAAAAACACCACCCCATGCTTTTCGTACATCTTTCATCTTTGCTTTGTTCTCTAAGTTGCTCATATTATTTTCCTTCGTATTTTTTTATAAAATCAATCTGTTTCAAAGCACCAATTTTATTTTTTGTTGAAACATTGATGATTAAATCGTCAATGTTAGTGATATGTATTTTGTCATTTATAGGTAGTTTTCGCCCTAGCTGTCGCATCTTCTTTTCATTCGAAAATACATAAAAAATAGCATGAACCTTGTCCAAATCGCACTTATTAAATATTTCCAAATACCTCTTAGTGCTTTTGGCGTTTAACTCAATTTCTACATAGATAGGCTTTGTTTGGTCTTCATTGTGAAAATAGAGTAAATCGGGTGTATGCTTATGCTCTAAGCTCCAATTCTTAACAATAGTCCTAGAAACGTCTAACCGTCCACTTTTCCTAATCCAATACCATGTAATCATTTCTGCAATGCTATGGTTCACGGTCACTGGTGAAAGAAAAAAATTACCTACCTCAATATCAGTTTCATCTAATATGTATCTCTTCCCAAAATCTGTAAAAGCTATCGCATTTCTTGGCTTCATTAGACCTGTAGAAACTAACCTAATTAGTCGATATTTTGATTTAATTTTTGTTATTCTGTCTCTCGCTTGTTGAAGAGGTACTTTTTTGCCATGCCAATAAGTTCGCTCCAAAACCTCGTTAAAGGTTCTACCACCAAACTCTGCCATCATCCTAAAAATATCTCTGTCTCTTGGCGTGAGTCCGTCTAAATCTACCAGTGCCATGATTAAAGGTCTTCGTCTTCCACTTTTGGAGCAAACTCAATTTTCGTGAAATATTCGCTGCTTAAATCCAAAGTCATTGTGTCACCTTTTTTTGTTTTTAAGAGTTCCACTCTCAATCAATTTTTTAATATCTGCCCCCTTGAGAGAAGTACCCCAAATTTTATTTGAGAGTGTAATCTTAAAATCGCACGTGCCATCGTTCTGCCATACTTCATTAAATTTTCTTGGTTTGTATTCTGCACAATACGCTATTTTCTCGCCTAGTTTTACATTTTCTTTTTTTGCATTTTGGACATAAAGTTGCCATGATGTACCCTTTCTATATATTTTCTATATCACATGAAAAAGAGTGATAAGGTTGGATTAATCCTGCTTCGGTGGGAAAGCTAGATAAGTTGCATGTGCCTGTAAGTAGTCCATCAGTTAAAGCCTCGTCGTTGCATAGACCCACCAATTCGCCACCACATACCTCTTTACTTGTCTCTATACCTCTGTAAGCCAAACCGTCTGTATCAACAAACCCACTGACCTCGCCTTTTTCATCGTAAATTTTTACCCCTCTGTCAAAAGAACGCTTATCTGCTCTCGCCTGACCTACGACCTCGCCATCCTCTAAGACGACAATGCCATCACTAAAAGACACACTATCATCTGTACAACCCACAAATAACACGGCTGTTACTAAAATCGCTACTATTAAACTGTTTTTTTTCTTCATCTTTTTATCCTAAATCTATTACTAGCTTCATCAACAAAAAAGGTAAAGAAACAACACCCAACAATAATGTATTAATTATTAAACTAACTATTTTTTCTACTATCATTTTCTACCCTTTTTAACTGCTTATGAGCTATTTTTTTTGCTTGAAAATATTAGACAAACCCTTTGCTTGGCTATGTTATTAACAAGTCATAGAGTACTATAGCAAATAGTAGAATATATATTACTTAAATATACTCTAATATATACAATAGTACTAAAATATACTCTATTTTGTAAAAATACTCTATATATATTATAATATTATAAATATTTAAAAAGACACTCATTTTATTAAACAGTTCTTCAAGTAAAAAAATATATTATTGTTAAAATCAGAAGGGTATAAATATGGCAAAAAATAAAAAAGTGAGTTTCAATATGGAAGAGGGCATATTTGAAAAGATTAAAGTATATACATCTGCTAGAGATATTCAAATGAGTGATTTTTTTAGGTCGGCTGCTGTAGAGAAATTAGAGAGAGATTATAATGCTATGACTATTTTTATCATGTGGCGAGGGAATATCAAAAAATTTAACATAAATAGAAATGACTACTCTTTGATAATTTGGGAAGCATCAGAGGAAATGATAGAAAATGTTGGTGCTGTTTCTCAAGGTAAAATTAAAGATAAGATAAGTACAGAAGAAATGTTGTATGGCACTAAAATTATTACCAAACCACAAGAACTAGAAAATATATTTAAAAATCTTAGTAACCTCCCCAATAATGAAAAACCATCTATAGAATTCTACACTAAAGAGAAGTATGAAAATAAAAAAGATTGGGATTTGGATTTTATGGACGAAATAAGTTTAAATGCGTTTGACTAAAAAAGCTTTAAAATTCTATTTTAAATAAAAACATTTAATAAATTAGGATTTGACAAATGTTACCAATTATGGTAACATGGCATAGATTCAAATGAAAAGGTTACTAATGAGTTGGACAATAGAATTTTTTAATGAAACGGTAAGAGAAGAAACTTTTAATTTTCCAAAAAAGATATTAGCAAAGACATTACATATCTTTGAATTAGTAGAATTACAAGGTGCTAATCTTGGTATGCCCTACACTAAACCTTTAAATGATGGTCTGTTTGAGATAAGGGCTAAGGGCGTAGAGGGTATAGCTAGAAGTATTTACTGTTATCAAAAAAATGAAGTAATTATTATACTTCACTCTTTTATTAAAAAAGATAATAAGACACCAAAGAAAGACTTAGAATTAGCAAAGAAGCGTAAAAAAGAAATAGATAATACAAAGGATAAAAGATGAAAAGACCTACTTTTAAAGATTTTAAAAAAGTTGCACTTGAAGATGGAGAAGTAAAAGCTGAATATGATGCACTAGCACCACTATTTGATATTAAAAAGCAACTTATAAATGCTAGACTAAACAAAGGTGTCACACAAGATGAAATAGCTCATAAAATAGGCACTTCTAAATCTAGTATATCAAGATTAGAAAGTTTAAATAATACATTTATGCCAAATGTGGGTACTTTGATGAAGTATGCAGAGGCATTAGGACTTAAATTGAATGTAGGTCTTAAATAGTTTAAGGATAATATTTTATCCTTGTCCACAAAGCCAATCATTGGCATCCTTATAATTCTCGTAAAGGTAGCTCTTGTTTGTTCCCCCAACAGTAGCTATTAACTCACTAGTAGCCTCTCTTCCTGCCTTGTCGTTATCTAAAAAATATTTAACTGTCTCATAATGCTCTAATATTGGAATTGTATTTTTTATCATAGAAAGAGAATTTAATATAATAATATCATCGGTAATCTCTGTCATTTTATACTTTGTAAGAACGCTAAGGAAGTCAATAAACCCCTCAAATACTGCTACACTATTATTCCCCTTACCTTTTATTGTTGTAATCGCTTTCCCCCCTATATTTCCCTTGTAGAGTGCATTTCTCGTCTCATAACCACCTTTATCATTCTTGAATCCAATAGCAAACAAGTTTTTATTACCATCCTGTCTTTTAAACAAAACCTCTACAATGTATTTATCGGCTATGCCCATATCAATCTTACGGCTCTTTAGATATTTCAACAAAGCATAATTTGACAACTTCTTGACCTCTACCATTTCAAAATTATCTATTCGTGGTGGTGGGTTCTTTTTTGGTGCTGGTGAAAAAGAAAAAGAGTTTTGCCCTAATATCTGTAATGCTTGAGATAAGTCACATGATTTTAATTGCATAACTAAATCTAAAATATTACCACCTGTACCTGCTCCGTGGTCATACCAAATGTTTTTAGAATTGGAAACCTTGAATGATGGCGTTTTTTCTTCATGTAGAGGAGATAAAAACCATGTATCAAGCTTTGTCTCTTTTTTTATTTCTCTGCCGTTCTCAACCAAATATGAGATGATTGAGAGTTCTTTTGCTTGTGTGGTTGTCAAAATGGTATATTTTCAGCTAAGATTTTAACTTTTCTAATCCTAGTCGCCTTACTGCTTCCAAATCTTCCTGTAGATGAAGAACCAAAATGTGCCGTTAAGTTCGTACCTATTTTTTGGGCAGATGTTTCGCCTGTAAAAAGTGAATAAAAAAAGACCATGTACCTGTTTTCTACTTTACCATATTCTCTAATTTGTTGAAACATCGTTTTAGTTGCCAAATCCAATGTCCGTATAATTGCATCTTCCCCAGCTTCTACCGAAATAATTTTATGATTTTCAACCATAGTAAAAAAGTCATTAAAATTCATGCTCTCTACAATTTCGGCAACATCATTTTCAAAAAATGAAACGTCCAATGATTTAATCTTTTCACAAATAATCTCACTCTTGGTCACGGAAGCCCTGTAGATTCTCTCTTTTTCCTCTGTATCTTGACACTGAGTAGCTATTTGAGCATCATAATCGTAGCAAAATAAATCAGAAATAAAACCATCTCTCTCTTCTTTTATTTTTTTTATGAATTGTTCAATAGTTAAGTCAAACTCTCTCTCTGCAACATCTTTAATCTTTTCATCGGCTGTTTCATAAACAGTATAACGTCTGTCTCCTGATTGTATTTGTAAAGGAGTGGTATTGTTACTAGCTAAAAAAACATTAAAATAATTCTTGACTTTTCTACTATCTAGCCTCTTCTGTTCCACTCTAAGCTCATCGTCTGTGATATACATTTTTAATTTTTCATACATCGCATTACCCTCACGAAACATACCCTTTATCTCATTGGCTAAGATAAATAATTTATTTTCCATCGCAGAATTAAAGTTAGTGGAGAGGTCATCATTACCAATGGTGGCACAATAGTCACTGCCTGCTGCATACTCTATTATCTGCTCCCAAACCAATCCCTTGCCTGTACCTTGCCTACCCCTAACCAATATCGCCGTTCTATTTTTCTTACGTGTGATTAAAGCTGTTGCTAACCAATTTATAAAATATTTTTTTCTATCATCAGTAACAAAAAGGTTGTCCAAAAGTCTATTAATGTGAGGATAGGAAGTCAAAAATGAAATATCCTTTTTTAATTCCTTGACTTTAATATTTTCTCTTAATTTTTCACCTTTTTTTACAACTGCACTTTTTTTGTATGTATTTACTGTTTGAAAACCATGCTTTTTATACTCTTCTTCTTTATGTGGGTCGAACTCGAAATATCTTATTTCTATTTTTTCAAAGAAATTCTCCGATAATCTTTGTTTATATGCCTTCTCATCGCCTCTCACTTCATTATAAAGTTCTTTTTTTAGCATATCTTTTTCAACAATTTTGACTTCACTACCTGCGACATAAACATGTTTCTGCCTACCTGCGTCATAAAAATAGTTTTTTCCATTTATCAACATCTTTTTTTCTCCTCAAAAAAGCCCTTAAAGCCCTTAAAATAGGAAACAATCAGTCTCTACCCACATACTATATACTTTATGGTATAATACGGGTAGAACAATTATTTCAATTGTTGGATGAAAGTATATTATTGTCTCTCAAAACTTAGTACTTTCATCATCTCTTATCATTTTTTTTTACTATCCATATACACTACAATCAACTGTTCTATAATCTTACTTTTTGACACTTTCATTTTTTTTGCCAATTTTGTAAATTCTTCATATATCATCGGTTCAATTGTCAAAGAGGTTGTTATCTTTTTTTTCTTATTTAATAAAATCCCATCTATTTCATCAATTCCCATTTCAAAAATCCTTTACTATTATTTTTTATTTGTCATTATCTCATATATATACTTAAACAACGCTAATAACATTGTCTTTTATATTTAAAATATCAAGTATACTATTGTCTATAGTATACTATATACTCTCAAAATAATCTTTTTTTTTCAACTTTTAAAAGCCCTTTTTTATATGTGTTACAAGGTTGTTACAAGATTGTTACAAGGTTGTTACATTTTAATTGTAACAACCTTGTACCAACCTAAAATGCCTATAAAGTGCTGTTTTCTATATTTTTGACCCTCGCAAAGCCCCACTACACCGTATGTAACAACCTTGTAACAACCTAAAAAGACCCTCAAATCCTCGCAAAGCACGTCTACAAGGGAATGTAACAACGTAACAACCTTTTTGGTACTTGCTTCTATATATTTCATTTTATTTCAGAAAGTGTGTTTTAGGTTGTTACATCTGTTACATCCCTATTATAAGGGGCTTAGAGGTTGTTACAATGTTGTTACAAGGTTGTTACAAGGTTGTTACCTCTACAACCTAAGTTTTATTGAGTTTTCAACTGCTCATGAACTAGTGAAAAAAAAAATGTTTAGATTGAGTTGTATGGCTTTTTAGTGGTCTTTGGGTGGTCTTTTAGTGGTCATCTCTAATTCTGTTGTTTTATAAAATTTTACTGGTGAAAAAAAAAGAATGTTTAGATTGAGTTGTATAGCTTTTTTAGAGGGAAAGGTGTGTATTGGCATGATAAAAAAGAGAAAGAGGGGTTAAAATGGATTCTATGAGGTGCAAAGAGAGGATAGGGCTAACCTAATCCTCGATTTTGTTGGAGATATATGATACACCAAAAATATCATCATCTAAGAGTTTGGCAGGTTCTATGGTTATTTTGTATTTTGAAATTTTAGCCTCATCGTCAACAACTGTTTTTTTGTAACCCCCATAATAACCCCACCAACCCCTAAGAAATCCTAACTACCCCATCATCACTTACATTCCAAGGTAACAACGCTTCAATATCTCTACCATCCCTTTGGTAATAAGGAAACTCAGTCATAAGATACTTCAAATAGTGATATGGTTCCAATCCATTCGCCTTTGCAGTTTCAATAATAGTATACCAAGTAGCAATAGCCTCAGCACCTTTAACAGATGTAGCAAATAACCAATTCTTCCTACCAAGTACCATAGGTCTTATATGGTTCTCTGCTCCATTGTTATCTATATTGAGTCTGCCATCGGTGAGATAGACTTCTAACTTAGCAAATTGATTATTAAGATACACAAATGCTTTAGCAATAGCCCCAGCAAGTTCTTGTGCTTTATAGAACTTTGTGTTAATCCATTCTCTTATGGTGTTGATGATAGCTTGAGATTTCTCTTTTCTGATAAGTAGCTTTTGTTCAGGAGGGTCATCTTTGATTTCTCTTTCTATTTTATAGAGTTTTTGTATAAGTATTATGGCTTCTTGTGCATAACGCTTACTTTGTGGGTCACTGACTCCTGATTTTACTATATCTGCAAACTTTCGTCTAGCGTGAGCCCAACAAGCTAAATGTGTCATATCATTTGTTTTAACAACATCATTGTATCCTGCATATCCATCTGTCTGTAAATACCCACTAAAACCATTAAGGAGTGCAGTAGCAGCTACTGCACTTCTATTGTTGGCATAGTGCATATAGACAACTTTATACTTATCCATTCCTACACCTAGCCATATATAGGATTTCTTTGTTGCTTTGCCTTTGTGTGCATTCACTACTTGTAGTGTAGTCTCATCTGCTTGTATATATTCATTCTCTAAGAGTCTCTCTTTAAGTCTCTGCTTAAAAGGTTTGAGTTTCTCAGAAGCTTTTATCATCCAATTGGAGAGTGTAGTATCACTAAATGGAACCCCAAATCTATTTTTAAATATTTTGGCTTGTCTATACAGTGGCAATGCATCTTCAAACTTTTGTACAGCTATAGTTGCTAAGAATGAAGCAGTTACTTGTGTCTTTGGGAGTATGAATGGGGCTAATGCTGTGGTCACTGGTTTTTCTCCACATCTACAGCCATATACGAACCGAACATTTTCTATGACTTGGAACTTTGCAGGTACGATATCGTATTGTTCTGATATTATCTCTTTTACTCTATGCATTGTGTCACCACAACTACACACTTTCTCTTCATCACCTATATCGTGTTCTACTCGCACTCTTGGTAACTCCTTAGGTGGTGAAGTTCTTCCACCTTTCTTGCGTTTAAATGTTATTTCAATCTCTTCATCTTCTACTACTTCGATACTCTCTGCATTGTCTTCAAATAGACTTGGCTGAGTAGAGTTTAGTTTTTCACTTTTGGAGGTAAATTGTTGGCGTATGAGGTAATCTATCTTTTCTTTTAGGTAATTTATTTCAATTTGTTGGATTTGTATTCTTTTTTCTTGAGTACTATTCTCTTGGGCTTGATTTATAATGGTTTCTTGTAGTTTTTCTATATTAATAAGTTCTATTTTCATAGTGGTATGATAGCTAAAACTACTACTATACTTGGTTAGTAAATCACTTTTTTATGTGATGTTTTTACTGCTTTTAACTATGTAGTAGTTTGCTTAATATTGGGTTGGTGGGGTTATTTAGGGGTTACGGAAAAAGGTATTAAGGCAAGGTTTGTGGTGGAGAGATTGGTTGATGAAGACAATAATATTGTTGCCCAAGTGGAATGAACCTAGTATTGGAGACAGATGTTCCCAAAGAGGTCACAGCCACAACTATCATGGTACTTGGTATTATCATAGATGGAAGATAGAAAGCTATTTCTAAACTTCTAATAATCTCCTGGATTTAATCTTGAAAGTAGTAGCAACAAAGAAACTCAATGGCTCTGTTTAGGAAGACTATCTTGTGGTCTCCTATGCTACATTGTTTGTTTGGAAGATTGAGCGTTCGGACTAGAAAAATGCTCCTGCTGTTAGAAAGTTTTCAGTGCAACTCTCAGGACGACTTATTGAATAAGAACAAAGAATGTTACAACACCTAGGCTTTGACTATGCAGGTTCTTTGGGCTTTTAATGAAGATGATGAATGTTTTAAAGTATTTACGATGTTGAGGCTCTTTTGCCTTTAAAGAGCAAATCGGGATATGATGGGCATGGAACTTTGAGTTGTGTAGAAAGGCTCCACTTATGATAGCAATATTGATACAAACTTAACGCATTTAGAGGAGTTGGTTCAAAGAACTAAATACATACGAGAAAATTATAAGTTTGAAAAAGAGTTGGTTGATATTATTGACCGAGAAGGAGATAGTGTAGCCTTAATGAGAGAGTATGAAGCCAATGGTTGGTGCTATCTGATTCGAGCTAAATCAAATCACAAAGTTTACCTGCCTGACGAGGATAGAGAGGTAAAACAAGGAGATTTGGCAAAAGAATTAACGCTAGGAAGCTACCTTAAAACCATTAAATATAAAGTGGATAAAAAGATGCAAAAGGTGAAGATATTTGTCAATGAAATAGAAGTGAATATACGAAGAGATGCCACCAAATCAGTACTTGACGAGGACGGTAAGCGAAAAACTATCTTCACAGCAGGAAAAAGTATTAAGGCAAGGTTTGTGGTGGAGAGATTGGTTGATGAAGACAATAATATTGTTGCCCAATGGATGCTTTTGAGCAATGTTCCCAAAGAGGTAACAGCCACAACTATTGGTACTTGGTATTATCATAGATGGAAAATAGAAAGCTATTTTAAACTTTTAAAATCTTCTGGATTTAATCTTGAAAGTTGGCAACAAGAAACTCCAATGGCTCTGTTTAGAAGACTTCTCGTGGTCTCGTATGCTACATTGTTTGTTTGGAAGATTGAGCGTTCGGAAGAGAAAAATGCTCCTGCTGTTAGAAAGTTTTTAGTGCAACTCTCAGGACGACTTATTGAAAAGAACAAAGAATTTACAACACCTGCTTTACTATCAGGTCTTTGGGTTTTTATGAAGATGATGAATGTTTTAAGTATTTACGATGTTGAGGCTCTTTTTGCTTTTAAAGAGCAAATCGGGGATATGATGGGCATGGAACTTTGAGTTGTGTAGAAAGGTATGAATTTATACAATTTTATTCTAATACTTTAACATAATAATTATTTATAATTTCTTAAACTATCTAAACCCAGCTAGGTTTTATTTTGATGTCTTGTACTCGTAAGCCGATTCGCTTGTTGTATTCTACCCCAAAAGTAAAGACAGTCCTTAGACCATCTCCACGCCCTTCTCACCCTCTTCAAGATGACCGATGACATAGCCGTCGGTATTGTCAAGAATACTTTGTAGGTTTTCTTTTTCTACGACCCATACCATGCCCACACCCATGTTGAAGGCTCTGAACATCTCCGTTTCATCTACATATTGAGCCATGAATTTAAAGATGGGTAAGACGCGTATATCGTCTTTGGTAACAATCGCACGAATGCCATCAGGAAGTACACGAGGGAGGTTTTCTACGATGCCTCCTCCTGTGATGTGTGCTAAGGCTGTGACCTTGTCTTGATTGGCTTTGTACTCTTTGACATAAATACGTGTGGGCTCTAAGAGTGTATCTACCAAAGGTTTGCCCTCAAATTCTGAGTCCAAAGTCATACCAAGCTTTTCAAAGAAGAGTTTTCGTGCCAAGGAATATCCATTGGAATGTATACCAGAACTAGGCATCGCTACGAGGATTTGACCTGCTTTGACGTTGGCTACCATGTCCATCTTGGAGCGTTCGGCAATACCTACGGCAAATCCTGCTAGGTCAAAATCATTTTCGCTGTACATGCCTGGCATTTCTGCTGTCTCACCACCAACTAAAGCACATTCGCTTCTGCGACATCCCTCTGCGATACCTGCTACCACATCTTTGGCATTTTTGGGCAAAAGCTTTCCAGTGGCATAATAATCAAGGAAGAACATCGGCGTACCGTTGTTACAAATAAGGTCATTGACACACATTGCCACGAGGTCAATCCCTACGGTATCAAGTCTGCCACTCTCAATTGCGATACGAAGTTTCGTACCTACGCCATCGGTTGCTGACAAAATTACAGGTTCTGTATATCCTGTTGGAAGTGCATACGCCCCTGCAAAAGAACCAATACCACCAATAACATTTTTGTCAAAAGTAGATTTGACATCTTCTTTAATGGCTTGGACAAATTGATTTCCTGCGTCTATATCGACACCTGCATCTTTATAGGATATATTTGACATTAATTACGCTCCGTAGTGGTATTTTGGGTTTCGCAAGAAGGAAAGATTTTTTTGAGAATAATAATCCCTGGACACCAACCTGTAAGTCCTGCGATGACGAGCATTATCATCATTACAAACTGTAAGATAAAGGCAAGAGCGTACATCTGCGTACCTACCAATCCCATCACTATACCCAATATACTCGCTTGTATTAAACGCTGTATCTTTTCAGCACACATTCCAAATCCTTGTAAAATTTTAGGCGTATTATATCCTAGTTTAGCTGTTGAGTTTTCTACCTAACTTTTCTTCTACGGCATTGACCTTATTGCCCAAACGACCTACTTTACCTTTGCGATAGTCTATCTTGATAGAAGAATACACACGCTCACAATCTATTTGCAACTCTTCATAGGCTTCATTAATCACAGCCAAAACCTCTGCTACAGTTTCACCCTCAATAATTGTTCCCATTGGGGTAAGTTGATACGCCAATCCACTTTTATCTACAATATCCAATACTCTGGCTACAAACGCACTCTTGCTTTGGGTTTTTTCGGTGGGAAACATACTAAATTCTACTAATGCTGACATCTAAGCTCCTTAGGCTAGGGAATAATTTTTACTGCTATGTAAAAGGGGTATAATACCCTATGAATCATAA
>JAUZSQ010000020.1 GCA_030949325.1 Sulfurovum sp. | reverse complement strand
CTACCGTTCCTCTTATAACATACATATTGATAATTTATCAAAATCGGCTAAATAGCCTGATTGTTTGATTTTACTCATCTCACTATTTATTTTGATATTTTTGAGCATTCCTTTGCTATAAAAAGAAGTAACAGAGGAATGTTCTATCATATCAGAGACCAAAAGTACGGTTTTACTAGACGCTTTGGAAGGTTTGATAATATGCTTGGCAATGTCATTCAAAGATTTGATAATGTCCGAATGAGGCAGTTCTTTATTTGCCCCTTTGAGTATGGCTACGAGTGCTTTGGTAGCTTTTTTCTTGGCATATTTATATTGTCCCTTCATACAGCCTTCGTATTTGCGTAAGATTTTTTTGGAAATATCATGCTTGGCACTCTGAGGCATGAGTGATTCTAAATATCCTGCGTACGCTACATTGGTATATTTACCATTAGAATTCGTGAAAAAGAAGCTATGGTAATAGGATAGCCATTTTTGAGAAAACGCATCATATTGTTATAGGTATATTTCATCATCGTTTTGTCCAAGGGTGTCGTTTGGTCAATCAAGATAAAAAGTGCTTTGTCTATACTGGGATTTGGGTTTTCTATCTTCAATGCCTCGTAACAGCTAGGCACATCATTACGCCCCCACACAAGACTACTCAAAAGAAGCATACTCCAAAGTAATTGATGCATTTATTTATCCTCAAAAGTCAAATATTGTTTGAACGTTCTATCTTTATTGTTGCGTAACAATACCGTAGTCTCTGCATCTGTTCCTGTGTTATCATTGTATATATTCATTTTGTGCTGTAGCTTTTGTAACTGATGCTGTGCGATACGTGCGATATGGGTTTTGGCTCTATCGTAATAGCCCAAAAATGCTTTTTTGGTACTAAATCCTCTCAGACACAAAAATGCTTCTTTGGATTCACGCCCAGCAAAGTCCCAGTGCATCCCAAAGAAAATACCCAAAATCTGTATAAATACAAACATCAAACCCAAAATAAGAAAGGTAGCTTCTCCACCTTTACGGTTGGTCTCATCGGCTATGGACTCTGTATTGCTAGATGTTTTTGTCGTCTCTTTTGGGGTTGATACTTCACCAAAGAGTGCTGAAAGGTCATCTTCTGTATCTATACTATCTTTGCTATCTCCAAAAAGTCCTGCCATACTATCATCTGCTTCAGCAAAAATACCCATCGTATTCTCATGGGAAGACGCAATCTCTTGGGTGAGGACTTGATGCCTAATATACGTCGCACCAATAGCCACAGCAAAGATAAAGACCAAGGTCAAAATAGTTTTGATATACGAAGTTTTGACTCTATCATTGACATCAAGACGGTTCAATATACGAATATATGTAGGAGACTTTTCATCATCAAAGGTATTGTCAATGCTAATAAGGGTTGCATCGGGCTTTAAGTCTCTCCAATTACTCCCTCCTGCATTGTCATTTTTATACCAACGACGTATCTTTTGGATAAGGGTATTTTTGTGCAATTCTTGACCTGTCATATGGGTAAGCCATACCAACAAAATAGCCAACATCGATGCAACGCCTATGGCACCTTTTTGCTGTGTGGCTTCACTAGCACCTGGTATGGTAAATCCTGCCAACACATAAGCAAAGCCAAAAGACTCTACAATCACCAGCAAAAATATCATTACCCAAATCAAAGTAGGTGTAGGTGTCCGTCCCAACTCTCCTACAGCATGAAGATAGGCTTTGGCTTCATCAAAACTTTCGGAATCTTTATCAACTTTGTCATAAAAGTTATGGTACTCACGACACAATCTTTCTTCAGAATAAAACCACTTATGCTTCTCATCAAAACCTTCTATATCTTTAGAAAGCGTGGAGACTTTCCCCACAAAAGGTATATTATAAAGTATATTGAGCCACCAAAACGTGACCTCTTGCCAATGGGTGATAAGAAAGGCTAAAAGGATAATCCCAAAAACCAAAAATGTTGCTTCCCATTGATATAATGTTAAAAATGCCATAAATTCATTCATGCTAAATACTCCTATAGTAAACTGTTTTGTAGATATTATAACCAAAGAAACTATAGATAAATCTAAATATCACATGCTATAATAGCATTCAATATATTCTAAGGCACCCAGTATGGAAAACACCACAGAAAAAACACAGAAATTTATCCTCAAACTCTTCCCTGAGATTATGGTCAAAGGCTCTTCGGCAAAGCGTCAAATGGTCGGTCAACTTTACAATAATCTACTCAAAATATTAGGACGTTATAGCCTAGATATAAAAGTCAAGAAATTCTCTGACAAAATAGAAGTAGTGACCCCCCTTGCCTATCTTGCCCAAGTCAGACAATCTCTACTTGATACCTCAGGTATTGAACAAGTCTTAGAAGCACTACAGTTTGACAAAATGGAAACCCTCGATGAAATCAAAGTCAAAATAGGTGAGATTAGCCACCATGAGATTGAAGGCAAACGCTTTGTTGTCCGTGCCAAACGTACAGGCTCACATCCTTTTAATTCTACTACACTAGAACAAACCGTAGGAGGCTATCTCCTTGCCAAATTCCCTTCTGCTGGGGTAGATTTACATACCCCAGAAGTGACAATACGCATAGAACTCATCAACAATCAGCTCAATATTATTACCCACAAGCATCAAGGATTGGCAGGGTTTCCTCTAGGTACACAAGGTGATATACTCTCCTTGATGTCAGGAGGATTTGATTCTACAGTAGCCTCTTATCTTACTATGAAACGAGGCATGAAAACACACTTCATATTCTTTAATCTAGGGGGCATAGCCCATGAAATTGGGGTCAAACAAGTAGCACTTTACCTTTGGCAAAAGTTTGGTTCTTCTCATAAAGTCAAATTTGTCTCTGTACCCTTTGATGATGTCCTCACAGAAATATTTCGCTCTACCCATGAGACCTATATGGGTGTCACCCTCAAACGTCTCATGCTCCAAGCTTCCGAAAAAGTTGCCAACGAGATGGACATAGATGCCCTTGTCACTGGAGAATCTGTAGCCCAAGTTAGCAGTCAAACCTTGCGTAATCTAGCCCTCATTGACCAAGCCAGTACCAAGCTTATCTTACGCCCACTTTCCACCATGAACAAACCAGAGATTATCTCTATAGCCAATGCCATTGGTACACGCCGTTTTGCCGAAAGTATGCCTGAATATTGTGGAGTCATTTCCAAAAATCCTATCATCCACGGTTCATACAAACGCATGGAAAAAGAAGCCAAAAGATTTGATTATAGCGTATTGGATAAAGCTGTAGAACAAGCACAGCATATTGATGTACATGATATACTCCACGATGTCACCAACAACACAGCCATAGAAGTCATATCAGAACTAGACAACAGCTATATTGTCATAGATATACGTGCACAAGAAGAGTGTATAGACACAGGATACAAAACTATCCAAATCCCTTTTTATCAACTCAAATCAGAATTCATCAAACTCCCCCAAGACCAACAATACCTACTCTACTGCGAAAAAGGCATCATGTCCCAACTCCATGCCCAATACCTCCAAGACGCACATGATATAAAAAATGTAAGGGTGTATCGACCCTAGATACTTTCAAAAACATCCTCTGCTTAATCTTCAAGCTGGGTATATTGGAGAGGGTGCAATTTTTTAGATTTTTAGGATGTAAAAACCCCTTAATTATATCTCCATCAATTGTACCATTATACTTTGATTAACAATACCTTCGCCAAGTCGTAATGAGTACTACTATCTCATAGAAAACCTTAGGCATTTTGTAGATTTAGCACTGCCAAACACTTAGAGATTTAACCAATACTTTCATTTTCATATTTCCTAACTTCACATGAATAACGCTAGGTGGTGGATTATTCAAAAGTACAAGGTCTGAAAAATCTGCATCTTTCGTTACAATAGTTAAATTATTATCCCTTGCATATTTCCAAGTTTCACTACCTTTCATATTAGGGAAGATTTGCCAATACCTTAGCCAAAAAGCAAAGCCAAAAATAAAGAGAGGTGATGAGATAACTGCTATAATCTTAAACCAAAAAAACATAAAGTTATCCCATGACAGAAATTATAACACTCTTAAGATGTATCGCACCTATAATTGCAAAAAAAAAGCATAAACAACTCGAAATAATTATCCAAGCCTTACTATCAATGCGAGGAAGAATCACAATGTTAGGATTGAGCAGATGGAGTGAAAAAGGAGGGAGTTATCGGACAATTACACGGTTCTTTCATTCAAAGATAAATTGGGAAGAAATCAATTGGATGTTTATCAAAACGCATTTAACAAAGAAGGGTTCAATCTATCTTTTGGGTGGAGATGAAGTAGTAGTAAGCAAAAGTGGGAAGCATACTTATGGGGTAGATAGGTTTTATTCTTCTATCCAAAATCAAGTGATAAAAAGTTTGGCATTTCTCAATCTTTCGTTGATAAGCGTAGAGACAAGAAAAGCCTATCCACTAAGTACACAACAGATAGTGCGAGACAAAAGAAGGTTGTATCAAAGATAAAAGTGTGAAGAAGAGTAAGAAAAAAAGGATGCTAAAGTCGGAAGACCTAAAGGAAGTGGGAATCAAGATAAAAAGATATTGAACTCTCACCCTATCTAAAATTTGTCAAAGAGTCCGTAAATAAGGCACTTAAACGGATTGACAAGCATATTGATATTGTCTATTTTGTCTTTGATGGAGCATTTGGAAATAATCCTGCTGTACAAATGGTTAGGCAATGTGGATTGCATATCATTTCTAAACTTCAAAAAAATTCTGCACTGGTATTTCCTTATAGTGGAGAGTATGCAGGAAGAGGAGCTCCTAGGAAATATGGAGATGCTATTGACTATGATAATCTTCCTGAACCCTATCTAAAATCAGATAGCATAGACGAAGATAAAAATATCCAAACAAGAATTTATCAAATGGAAATGTCCCATCGTAAATTTTCTGATACTCTCAATGTTGTGATTATCCAAAAGAGAAATTTAAGCACAGGTAAAATCTCTCATGTGAATCTCTTTTCTACCGATGTAACATTGGATTATGAAAAGGTTATTGATTACTATTCACTTCGCTTTCAGATTGAATTTGTCTTTAGAGATGCCAAGCAGTATTGGGGAATGGAGGATTCTATGAACATTAAGAAAATACCTATCCATAATTGGGCAAATCTCTCTACTTTTATGGTCAATTTCTCTCATGGATTACGCCAAAATTCTGATATGAATGAGATGAGTATTCTTGACCTTAAAGCCCACTACCACGGGCTTAAATACGTCAAAGAGGTATTTAAATTGCTTCCCCATTTAGCTAACGAGTATTTAATTCAGAAGGTATCCATTAAGATTGCGAATTTAGGGGCGATTCACTCTCGTGAGAGGGTGTCTTAGAGAGTGTTTTTGGCTAAGGTATTGCATTTAGCTAACGAGTATTTAATTCAGAAGGTATCCATTAAGATTGCGAATTTAGGGGCGATTCACTCTCGTGAGAGGGTGGCTTAGGGAGTGTTTTTGGCTAAGGTATTGATTTGCATCAATAATATATTTTCTCATATTTTAAGCTATCTGTTGAAGTGAATATTTCTGCCCCATAAGTTGTGTAGCAAAAGCCAAACAAGTTTGTATATCTTCTTGAGTAAGTGTAGGATATTGTTTAAGTATCTCTTCATTAGTCTCTCCCACACTTAAAAATTCTAATATACTTTGCCCTCTTATAGTTGGTTTAGGCTACCCCAACTAAAAAACAAACTAAATAGAGTATAATATCAACCATGAAAGAAATCACAAAAGCAGAAGCCGAATTATATAAAGAGACAGCAAAGATATTAAAAGGGACGCAGAGACGAGTGTTTATGGCTCGTGTAGTAAAAGCATTGGGATATGGAGGACAGTATTATGTGGAAAAAGAGTTCCACTGGAATCGTGAGACACTGAAGAAAGGGAAGCAAGAACTAGAAAGTGGAGAAGCAATTATAGATAATTTTTCAGCAAGAGGGAAAAAGAGAATAGAAGAGAAATTGCCAAATTTATCAATAGACATCAAAAGTATTGTCGATGGAGAAGCCCAAACAGACCCCACATTCAAGACCACAAAATTGTTTACACGAATAACCTCAAGAGAGGTTAGAAATCAACTCATTATTCAAAAAGACTATACAGATGAGGAGCTTCCAACAGAAGAAACTATCAGAAAAAGACTCAATGAATTAGGATATTCCCTAAAGAAAGTGACAAAGGTCAAACCTAAAAAAAAATTATTGAAACAGATGAAATCTTTGAAAACCTAAAGAAAATGCATCAAGAGTGTGAAGCCGATGAAAGTATATTACGAATTTCAATAGATGCCAAAGATAAAGTGAGACTTGGCAAATTATCAAGAGGAGGTTCATCAAGAGTCGAAACTAAGGCACTTGACCATGATTTCTATGATGAGACTATCACTCCTTTTGGACTATTCTTGCCTGAGAATAATCAAACCTACCTCTATATGAATGAGACATTTACTAGTAGTGACTTTATTGTGGATTGTATTGAAGATTTTTGGAAATCCAATAAAGATACATTTCCAAAAGTCAAAAAGCTTCTACTCAATTTTGATAATGGAGGAGAAAATAGCAGTCGCAGAACACAATTTATGAAACGCATTGTTGATTTTGTAGAAAAGGAAAAGATTGAGATTGATCTAGCATACTATCCTCCCTAT
>JAUZSQ010000019.1 GCA_030949325.1 Sulfurovum sp. | reverse complement strand
TTCCTGAACCCTATCTAAAATCAGATAGCATAGACGAAGATAAAAATATCCAAACAAGAATTTATCAAATGGAAATGTCCCATCGTAAAATTTTCTGATACTCTCAATGTTGTGATTATCCAAAAGAGAAATTTAAGCACAGGTAAAATCTCTCATGTGAATCTCTTTTCTACCGATGTAACATTGGATTATGAAAAGGTTATTGATTACTATTCACTTCGCTTTCAGATTGAATTTGTCTTTAGAGATGCCAAGCAGTATTGGGGAATGGAGGATTCTATGAACATTAAGAAAATACCTATCCATAATTGGGCAAATCTCTACTTTTATGGTCAATTTCTCTCATGGATTACGCCAAAATTCTGATATGAATGAGATGAGTATTCTTGACCTTAAAGCCCACTACCACGGCCTTTAAATACGTCAAAGAGGTATTTAAGATTGCTTCCCCATTTAGCTAACGAGTATTTAATTCAGAAGGTATCCATTAAGATTGCGAATTTAGGGGCGATTCACTCGTGAGAGGGTGTCTTAGGGAGTGTTTTTGGCTAAGGTATTGAATAATAGCCCAGTATATTTAGTATTCACCCCAGAATACAGTACCAATACTGCACCCAAAGAAGGTAAAATAGCATTGATACCAGGCGTAGCTGTCTGTGGCGTATAAAAATACACAGTGAGACCTATGATAGCTAAACCTAAAAGCATCAGTATATCATTGAGACTACGACTGAGGGTATTTTTGGGTACGGCAATAGAGACTAGCCCACCGATAATAAACTGAAAAAATCGTGTAGGTGAAGCAAAGAATGCAAAAGAATCATGCTCATAATAAATAGCCAATTGACTAAAGCATAAAGACAATAACGCTAAAAAGAGCAAGAGAGGAATAATCCTATCTTTTTTAACTTTATATATGAGTAAAAGAATAATAGGAAAGACAATATAAAACTGTTCTTCTACTGAAAGTGACCAAGTATGTAAGAGTGGGGCAAACTCCATCGTACTATTAAAATAATCTGCTTGTGAATAGAAATAGAAATTAGAATAGTAAAAAAGTGTAGATACTAGACTTTGAATATAATGTATTCCTTCATTAGGCAATAAAACAAAATATCCGACTATCGTACTGATAAGCACCAGCACAAGAAATGCAGGGGCAAGACGATACATTCGTTTGGTATAAAATTGAAAAAGTGAAAAAGTATTTTGCGTTAAATGTTTCCATATAAACCCAAGAATCAGATAACCTGAAATGACAAAAAAGATATCCACTCCCAAGTATCCACCAGGTAAAACATCAGGATTGATATGAAAGATAAGTACAAATAGTACAGATATGGCTCGTAAGCCTTGTATATCCCAACGAAAATTTGAAGTATCTTTAGTCAGATACATGTATATTCTTAAAGATGCTTAACATCGAATCATTGTTTTTTATCATTTCCAACCCTATGACGGCTGAGCCTTCTAAGCTTAGGTGATGTGCATTGTAATATACGGGAGTATCATTGATATAAGGTGAGCAACTTATACCCTTGCAGAGTTGTTTTCGTATGGAAAAGTATTCGACATTATCATATTGTTTTGCTATCTTACGGAGAAATGAATTTGCACGTTCATCCTGTAAATTATGATTAAAATGTGTAGCACAATCAAGGTTTTGAATATGTATTCTTCTGACTTCACACTCATGATTATAATTTTTAAATATGGGTGCTTGTGCAAGTAATATAACATATTTTATATTCTGAGCCAATTGTTTTATCGTCTCTTCAAACCCTTCTTGAAATCCTTCTTCTTCATAATATTCAGACCAAATGCCCCCTACTATCACATTATCATATTTTTTGGCTTCTTCCAAAATAGAGTGGGTGTACATGGTACAACCTACTTTATAGATAGACTTTATCCATGTAAAATTGTTATCTAACACTATGGGACAAGCACTAAGAGAGGTATTTTGTAGACTAAATCCATACTCTTTTGCAAAGACTTTCACCATACCAAGATAATGTGCAGCATTAGAATCACCTATGAGAAAAGCATCCGTTTTTTGTGTGCCTAGGGGATAGGCACAGCGTTCTTCATTGTAGATGGCTTTTTCTTTAAATATCCGATATTGACAATTATGTTGATGTCGGTCTGCAGGTTGAATATGTGCCGTAAGTGTCGTTAATTCCTTCCAAGGAAAAATCCATGAACTCTTGTTTTGTATCGCTTGGGTAGTAACTAAGGATATGCTTGTAATGACAATAGCAGGAAGGATAAAATACCAAACAAAGACTTTTTTATTCTTGAAATTATTTGTGCGTAAAGGACGTTCAATGACAAAATAACTCACAGTAGCCATGGTAAAAGAAAACAATAATACAAAGAGTGTCATAGGTATATCTATCTCTATAAATTGATAATGTACATAGGCTATTATGGGCCAATGCCAAAGATACGCTGCATAAGAGAGCAGTCCCATAGCCACAAGTATCTTCATGGAGAGGATACGACCTACTATGGTTTGATGCACTGTACCAGACAAAATCAACAGTGCTGTAGCAATAATAATCGGTAACGATGCTATACCAGGTGCAGGGTCAGACTTTGATACGAAGATAAAACTAAGCACTATCACAAGTATACCCAACCCTCCCATCACTTCATTGACAAGACCTTTGGCTCGAAATCCCGAATGTACCAACAGTGCTACAATCGCTCCTGCTAGAAGCTCCCAAGCACGTGTAGGAAGCATATAATACGCAAAAGAATGCTCTGATACAATGAGCGTTTGCGCCCATACTAAAGAAGCTATAAATAATATACTTGACCATACGATACGATTTTTGAGGGAATGGACATATCTTAATAGAAGTAGCACTACAAAGGGCCAGAGTATATAAAACTGCTCTTCTACACCCAATGACCATAAATGTAGCAAGGGTAATTCATGACTGCCCGAAGCAAAATACCCTGTGTCAATAGACGAAAAGAAATAGATATTTGCAGAAGAGAAGAATGCCCATATCATAGACTTTGATAAAGACAAGAGGTCACTAGGTGCTAAGAATAAAAACCCCACTATAAATGTAGGAATCAGCATAAACAATAACGCAGGGATAATACGTTTAATCCGACGCGTGTAAAAATGACTTAGATTAATGGTATGGGTTTTATCTATTTCTTTTGTCAAGATAAGTGTAATTAAATATCCTGAGATAACAAAAAATATATCCACCCCAAGAAAGCCCCCAGAAAGCCAATGGGGATTGAGATGAAAAATAATCACACTAAGTACAGCAATAGCACGAAGACCATCAATGTCCGAACGGTATTTAAGAGTTGGTTGTAGTTTCATAGTGTATTATCCTAGCATAAATGAGCATGCTATTATAGCATCCTATCATAAATGTTGATAATCAATAAATATTTGAATTAGTCTAAGAAAAGAATCAAAGGTATCACCGTACTTAGCAGACTTAAGACTGTTTTATTGGGTACACTATCAGCACAATACCCAAAAAAAACACTTTCATTGGCATTGACTACATCATTCCATCCATCGCCTTTGGCTACGGTATGGAAGGTATATTCATCTTGCGTATATTGGGAGTTCCATAAGGTAAAGATACTTCCTTCCACAGGAAAATCTACTGTCCAAATGAGTTTATAATCTTTGAGGTTTTTGACTTCTACCTTGTTACAAAAGCCATCATCCCATTTATCCGTTTGGGTTTGTATGACTATGAGTTCTCCTGCTTTAGCAGAAGTGGCATCAGCACAGTATCCAAAAGAGACATCATCATAAGGCTTGATAACATTATTCCAATCTAGTCCTGTGGCTATGGTAGTGAGAGTATCACTATCTTGTGTATAGTTTCCATTCCAAAATGTGCTAATGATACCTTTGGCATTGAATGACACCGTCCAATCTACTTTTTGTGCTGTGGGATTGTAGAGAATCACCTTAGCACAAAAGCCACTGCCCCAATCTTTGGTGATATTGAGTGTTACATCTACTGCCAAGAGTGAGGTACTTTTGAATAAGAGTAGAGTAATAGTCATTATTTTTAATATAAACATATATGTTTTCCTTATCTATATAATATGTTTAGATTATACCTATAAAATGTCATATTTTTATCAAATCCCTGGAGCTTTCCACATACTTTGGGTCAAGTTTCTATCTACAAGACCTAGCTGTGTGGCATAGACTTCTTGCCATCGTGTTTTTAGCTCTTGATAGAGTGCGTGGTTTTTTCTATTTGGGGTATAGCTTTTATCCCACTTTACCCATGCAAGAGAAGCACTTTCTATACTCTCGTATAATCCTGCTCCTACTGCTGCACTCATCGCCGTACCTAGGGCTGTGGCTTCTTTGACTTTGGGGATTTTGATGGTGCATCCTGTGACATCGGAAAGTATCTGACACCATAATGCTCCCTTACTTGCCCCTCCTGCAAAGACAATCTCATCTATCTCCAATGCCGTAAAGGCTTTGATTTTTTCTAAGTTAATCATAGAGACGATACAGGCATTTTCTTCTAGGCTTCTAAACATAGACGCTTTATTACAAATATTCGCATCTAAAGAAAGATTAACAAAAGAAGGACTGGCATGATACCACTTTCCATAGTTCATACTATCAGAAAAGATAGGTAAAATACCATGAGAACCTACGGGTACATCTTTGGCTTTTTCTTCTAAGAGGGCATAAGTATCTATCCCTCTGTCTTGTGCTTCACATTTTTCTAACTCACAAAAAGCATCTCTAAACCATCGCATCACAAGCCCAGAGAAAAAGGTAATCCCTTCAGCTTGTGAAAGTCCAGCTATGACATGAGGATTGACTCTGATACCCATATCTTTGGGAGGTTTGACTGTGGATTTGATATTGACCACTTGTTGCCAAAAAGAGCCACCTAATACGGCTACTTGCCCCTCTTTGACCACAGCTAATCCTGCTGAGCCCAATTGTACATCACCTCCACCCATCACGACTTTGGTTTGCGTGGAGAGTCCTGTTTGAGTAGATGCCTCATGCGTGACCGTTCCCATAAATGTACCTGTCTCTAAAGACGGAGGAAAGATATCTACTTTGATACCTACCTTTTTAGCCATGGAAGAGACCCAATCTCTCTTTTCTAGGTCATAAATCCCCGTCGTCCCTCCATTGCTAGGGTCTGTAGCAATCACGCCTGAGAGTTTGCCCAATATCCAATCGCCTATCATAGACATAGAAGCTACTTTGTCATAAAGCGCAGGCTCATTATTTTTGAGCCACAAAAGTCGAGGCAAGGCACCCAAAGCAAAGGTTTGACCAGATTGTTGATAAAATGCTTCTTCTATCCCCTGATACTTCTCTTTGAGTTCTCGTACTTCATTATCGGCTCTCGCATCGACATTGGCTACTGCCCAAAGTGCCTTACCCTCTTTGTCATACAGTACGATACCCTCACGCATAGAAGTAGCAGAGACAGACACAATATCAGAACCTTTGAGTTTAGCATTTTTCAAAGATTGCTGTATACATTGCACAGTCAACTCCCAATTTGTATGCGTATCAAAAGTCATAGAATTATCTACACCCTCTACTGATACATGCGTCCACTCTTGTTGTGCTACTGCGATTTGATTGCCGTTAGTATCAAAGAGTACAGCACGAACGGAGCCTGTCCCTGCATCTATTGCCATGAGGTATTGCATGATTTTTCCTTGTCTATTTAATGTATTTTAGCTAGAGACTCTATTTTTACCATGATTTTTTGAAACATATAATAATTCATCTACCCTATGATAAAGAGAATCTTCTGTATCTTTTGCACCCATTTGTGCCACGCCTATACTTACAGTGATAGCTTCATCTTCTAGTATTTCCAATGTAGAGACATTTTTTCTGATTTTTTCAGCCACATTTTTGGCTTCGGATAATTGTATTTGAGGCAATAACACTATAAATTCTTCTCCACCTATCCTAAAAAGATAATCACTATCTCGCAGTAGTGACTGTACTAATGCACTCATTTGGATAAGCACCTTATCCCCTATACTATGTCCATAGCTATCATTGATATTTTTGAAGTTGTCAATATCATACATAATAATACAAAATGGTGTTTGGTATCTATGATAGAGTGACATACATTCTAGCACCTTGTCGTTATAAAACTTACGGTTGTATATTTGTGTTAATTCATCTGTGATAATAATTTGTTCAATCAGGGTATACTTTTCATCCAATACCGTCCTCATCCTCTCAAATTCTTGGCTCATTAGACCTATTTCATCCTTAAAGTACTTTCCTATATGAAGACCTCTGTCTCCGTTTTTATATCTATAGATTAACTGTGTTAACTTTTCAATAGGTTTTAATATTTTGATTGAAATCAACACAGAAGAGAACAATAATATACAAATATCTAGTATAAACATCAGATATATCGTATTTATTCTGGCTGTAATCTCTGCATTGGCTAAGTCAATTTCTTTTTCTGTTCTTTCATGAATAGACGTTAAAAATTCGTTAATAGGAAACATAATACTTTCTTTGGCTTTATGATATGCCTTTGAATGTAGGAGTACTATCGCTAATGCCTGATTGCTTTCTTTGTGGACTGTATAGTTCCCCTCTTTATCTTTATACACACCTTTAATAGCATTAAAAGCTTCAATTTCCAAATGCACCAAGGTATTGGATAGTGCTTCTGAATGGATTAAATATTGTATTTCTTTTGTCGTATAGGGCAGACTATGCATTTCATCTTTTAGTGCACTTTTTTTAACTAGAGGATGGGTCTGAGAACGTAAAGGCTCCAATAAATCCCAGTAAATCCGATCATAATCTTTTGGTTTATCACATTTTCCGTTTCTCATATCCAAAATAGTAAAATAATGCTTTTTATACACTTCATCTAGGGTAACGGCATAGGTTCTTACAAATCGAGTAAGGTCATCAGAGCTTTGTCTTAGTTCATCGGCTTTTTGTATCATCAGATGTTGGTTACGCTCTAAATCTTTGACTTTCATACTATGGGTTGTTAATACATTGAGATTGACCAAAATAACCATAGCTAAGAGTACATTAAAAAGAATGACAGATATAAAAAATGATTTGAGCGATAAATGCAAAGGTCTTCCTCGGATAGTTATGATTTAGGAATAGTAACGACCTTATGCTGAGAATAGCCTTGGCTTATCTATATACTATTTACATCCCAGGGATACGAGGGATTTTGCCTAGTTTGGAATATTTGCAATAGACACCCCATGCTTTTTTCATCCAGTGTCCGATGATAGGGAGGGGTATCATTTTGCCTCCTTTTTCACTCCTATAAACAAAGGCTGCACCATTGCCTGTGTCCATCATACAAAGGATATTTAGCTGTCCCATGTAGCTTCTTTTGCTGTCGATATTTTGTATATGCATCGCAATGCCGTAGGCTACATTTTTTGCCATGACCTCAGCTACATGTCCTTGCTTGGCTCTCCATTTGGCACCCATAAGTGATGCTGAGTCACCAATCGCATAAATACCTTCAAAGCCTTCGACTTCATTGTACTCATTGGTCACGACAAACCCTGCTTCACTTAGAGGTAAATCAGAGCTAGAGAGGATAGTATGTCCTGTCCCTGCTGAGATAAACATAGTCAAGTCAGAGAGTATTTTTCTACCATTTTCAAAGACAATACCATCAGATTCAAAAGCCACGATTTTAGAGCCTACTTGCTTATGAATATCCATACTTTTAAACATCTTGTCCATCATAAGCAAGGCTTTGTCTCCCATTTTTTGCCCTGGTTTTTCCATAGGGGCAAAGAATGTCAATTCAAATTTATCACGCAAACCTTTTTTCTTCAAATAGGTATTGATATTGAACAGTACTTCAAAAGCAGGTCCACCACGCACGGCTGAGGTATCTTTGGGATTGCCTCCAAAGCCTATGGCTATCTTGCCTACACCCTTTTGTATCAGTGCATCCAAGCGTTCATACAAGGCAGTAGCTTCTTCTGGTTTACCACAGATAGAGAGCGTATGTTCCATGCCTTTATGTTGTAATTTATCTTGCCCCAAAGCCATGACGATATAATCAAATCCTTCTAATACACGCGTAGAAGCCAAGGTCACTCTTTTGGCTTTGGCTTCTACGCGTACGACGGGGTCAACGATAAGCTCAAATCCATGATTCATCGCGAGTTTATCCAAGGGAACAGACACATCTTCTCGTGTCACACCACCAGTGGCTATCCAAATAGACGTAGGATAGATATAAAAATAATCTCTATCACTCACCAATGTCACGGCTATGTCTTGTTTACGCAAATAAATGGCTGTTTCTACACCTGCAAACCCACCACCTAGTACCAATACTTTTTTCATTTATACACCTTTTTCTTGTTCTTGTTCTAGTCTATATGCTTCTTCAAAAGGACAAATTAATACAATATTGTCCAACTCTTGATGGGGGTACTCTTTACTAATCAACTTGCCTACCCCTTCTGCCAACTCTTTGATATTACGCGAAGCAATATAATCTTTGAGAGAACTTCTGCTGACTTCTAATTCACGAGAAATAGCACTCACAGATAAGCCTTGGGATAAGAGACTGACTATCTGTGCATGATAGACATCAAACTTGGAAGTAGATTGGCTACCCTTGGGTCGTCCTGTTTGTCTGCTTTGTTCTTTCCCCTCATCTCGTAAATTATTCAATAAAGGAAAGATTTCTGCCATACGCGTATTCTTGTTTATCAACATCCCCGTATTGGCTATCCACAAATCAACTTCATGGGTCAAAACACAGTTAATCACCTTGATGAGTTCATCTGCTTTATCACTAAGTATCGACAACGAAGAGACGATGATGGTATTGCCTTCTGTCATAGAACGTAAAAAAGCTTCAAATTCTTTACGCTCTTCTAAAGGTAAATTCTTACTGGCATATTCAACCACTTCCTTGTCAATACGAATAGATTTCTCTACAGCCAAATGATGAATCTCTTGTTGTTGACTAAGCAAAGAAGCAAAACCTATCGTTTGTCGCCTATATGAATATGAATACACCATGAAAATCCTTTATTTTAGAGGGTATTATAGTCTTATTGGTGATAAAAGTACTTAATCTTACATATAATCTCGTCAATATATAAGCGTTACCCTTTTTATGTTAAAATACCAAAAACATAAGGCATATTTCCGTGAATTTAACACACCTAGATGAACAAAATAAACCCAAGATGGTAGATGTAGGAGACAAGGTAGCTTCGACGCGTCAAGGCTACAGCTTCTGGTATAATTCTCGTAGGTCAAAAGGCTTATGATGCGGTTATCTCCAATACTGCCAAAAAAGGTCCTGTACTCCAAACAGCTGTCATCGCTGCGATACAAGCGACTAAGCAAACCTCTACGCTCATTCCTATGTGTCATCCCCTAATGATTACTTCGGTCAAAACCGATATAGAAGAGCTTCCGAATATCCCTGCTTTTAAGCTCAGCGTCACTGTCAAGCTCAATGGTCAAACAGGGGTAGAGATGGAAGCACTTACAGGTGTGAGTATAGGACTTTTGACTATTTATGATATGCTCAAAGCTATAGACAAAGGTATGGTCATTCAAAATATCCAACTAGAACACAAAAGTGGTGGACACTCTGGTGACTTTCATAGAGAGGAGACATCATGAAAATATTGGACAACACAAATCCCAATAAACCAGAGATACACTACCCTACCCCATGGAGATTTAAGCTTATAGGCAAGGACAAAGATACACTTTTTACTTGTATTAAAGAAGCAATGGGAGACAAGACACACACCTGTAAACTAGGCAATACTTCACGTACAGGGAAGTTCGTTTCATACAATGCTTCTTGTTCTGTAGAGAGTGAAGCAGAGAGAAATCGTATTTTTTCCTACTTTGAAAGCCATGATGCCGTCAATATGGTGATATAGGAGGATGTTTAAGTATTCTTAGTTATACTTCTACCCTAGCTCGATTAACTCAGTGGTAGAGTGCCTCCATGACATGGAGGTGGTCACAAGTTCAAATCTTGTATCGAGCACCATTCATATACTTTTACCTCATCATTATCAAATTAAAAAGAGACATAATGAATACTTTTCAAATTACAGCGTCAGCACTAGAGGGTTATAAAAATGCCAAGATTAGTGACGAAAGAATCAATTTCTTAATCGCACAAGCGAATGAACAGCTTGATGAAATATCTCAAAATCAAGAGATGTACAGCACTTGGTTAGAAGAAGTCGATGCTCCTCCAAAGATTGACAACATTATACTTTGGATACTCTTTATGTCCAACGAAGATATATGTATTGACTATATCAATGCCTTCCATAAAGACTTTCGGAAAATCATCCCTATTAGTGATTTATCTGATTTTTTATTTTATGTGATTTACTTGCAAAAAATCAAAGATATTACCTTAGATGGCTTTGAATATTTATCCGAATATGAAGAAGATGGACTAGAAGATGTAGATCAATACAGTCTTACCAATACCTTTCTACATATTCAGCAATCCAAAGAAATCACATTTGAGTTTTAGTCGGCTAGGCTACTTTTACTCATCTTATCAATTTCCCATAATACACTTTCAACTGTGCTTCTAGTTGTGTCCTTAACTCTTCAGTATTCTTATATCTATTTTGCTGATAACTCTGCAAATCAAATCCTACATTTGCATCACCATCTTCATCTGTTTTTATAAAAAATATTATTTGGTTTTCTATACCTTTTGATTTTGCTAGTCCCATAGCATAGCCAACTTCTAAATACACATTTGCATTTTTATTTGTAATATCTGCTATTAAAAGTCTGTTATCTTGTATATGTTCCAAAATTTCATTCATTATCTGGTAAGTATTACCTTTCTCAACTTTATCAATTCTAATACATTCCAAAGGTAAATTCATATTATCAGCAACTTTTTCTATTGTTCCCTTTATCAATACCTTCGCCAAAATGAAAATGAGCATATTTTGAAAAGTTCAAACCCCGTAAATAGGAGGGTTAGAGAAGAAGAAAATAGCTATTTTTTAGTAAAAATACAAATTGGCTAAGGTATTGCTTTATAGCACTAAATACATCATTCTGATTATAAAATTCCATAGCTACAAATATTTTATAATCTTGTGCAACATAAGTTTCTTTGTATGTTTTATACATACCTTTCTACACAACAATACCTTAGCCAAAAAGCAAAGCCAAAAATAAAGAGAGGTCATGAGATAACTGCTATAATCTTAAACCAAAAAAACATAAAGTTATCCCATGACAGAAATTATAACACTCTTAAGATGTATCGCACCTATAATTGCAAAAAACAAGCATAAACAACTAGAAATAATCATCCAAGCCTTGCTCTCAATGCGAGGAAGAATCACAATGTTAGGATTGAGCAGATGGAGTGAAAAGGAGGGAGTTATCGGACAATTACACGGTTCTTTCATTCAAAGATAAATTGGGAAGAAATCAATTGGATGTTTATCAAAACGCATTTAACAAAGAAGGGTTCAATCTATCTTTTGGGTGGAGATGAAGTAGTAGTAAGCAAAAGTGGGAAGCATACTTATGGGGTAGATAGGTTTTATTCTTCTATCCAAAATCAAGTGATAAAAAGTTTGGCATTTCTCAATCTTTCGTTGATAAGCGTAGAGACAAGAAAAGCCTATCCACTAAGTACACAACAGATAGTGCGAGACAAAAAGAAGGTTGTATCAAAGATAAAAGTGTGAAGAAGAGTAAGAAAAAAGGATGCTAAAGTCGGAAGACCTAAAGGAAGTGGGAATCAAGATAAAAAAGATATTGAACTCTCACCCTATCTAAAATTTGTCAAAGAGTCCGTAAATAAGGCACTTAAACGGATTGACAAGCATATTGATATTGTCTATTTTGTCTTTGATGGAGCATTTGGAAATAATCCTGCTGTACAAATGGTGAGGCAATGTGGATTGCATATCATTTCTAAACTTCAAAAAAATTCTGCACTGGTATTTCCTTATAGTGGAGAGTATGCAGGAAGAGGAGCTCCTAGGAAATATGGAGATGCTATTGACTATGATAATCTTCCTGAACCCTATCTAAAATCAGATAGCATAGACGAAGATAAAAATATCCAAACAAGAATTTATCAAATGGAAATGTCCCATCGTAAATTTTCTGATACTCTCAATGTTGTGATTATCCAAAGGAAATTTAAGCACGGGTAAAAATCTCTCATGTGAATCTCTTCTCTACCGATGTAACATTGGATTATGAAAAGGTTATTGATTACTATTCACTTCGCTTTCAGATTGAATTTGTCTTTAGAGATGCCAAGCAATATTGGGGAATGGAGGATTCTATGAACATTAGAAAATACCTATCCATAATTGGGCAAATCTCTCTACTTTTATGGTCAATTTCTCTCATGGATTACGCCAAAATTCTGATATGAATGAGATGAGTATTCTTGACCTTAAAACCCACTACCACGTGGATTAAATACGTCAAAAGAAGGTATTTAAGTGGCATGCCTGTATTTAGCTACACAAGCTCAAAGTTCCATGCCCATCATATCCCGATTTGCTCTTTAAAGGCAAAAAAGAGCCTCAACATCGTGAGATCTTTAAAACATTCATCATCTTCATAAAAACCCAAAGACCTGATAGTAAAGCAGGTGTTGTAAATTCTTTGTTCTTTTCAATAAGTCGTCCTGAGAGTTGCACTAAAAACTTTCTAACAGCAGGAGCATTTTTTTCTTCCGAACGCTCAATCTTCCAAACAAACAATGTAGCATAGGAGACCACAAGAAGTCTTCTAAACAGAGCCATTGGAGTTTCTTGTTGCCAACTTTCAAGATTAAATCCAGAAGATTTTAGAAGTTTAAAATAGCTTTCTATTTTCCATCTATGATAATACCAAGTACCAATAGTTGTGGCTGTGACCTCTTTGGGAACATTGCTCAAAAGCATCCATTGGGCAACAATATTATTGTCTTCATCAACCAATCTCTCCACCACAAACCTTGCCTTAATACTTTTTCCTGCTGTGAAGATAGTTTTCGCTTACCGTCCTCGTCAAGTACTGATTTGGTGGCATCTCTTCTTATATTTACCTCTATTTCATTGACAAATATCTTCACCTTTTGCATCTTTTTATCCACTTTATATTTAATGGTTTTAAGGTAGCTTCCTAGCGTTAATTCTTTTGCCAAATCTCCTTGTTTTACCTCTCTATCCTCGTCAGGCAGGTAAACTTTGTGATTTGATTTAGCTCGAATCAGATAGCACCAACCATTGGCTTCATACTCTCTCATTAAGGCTACACTATCTCCTTCTCTGTCAATAATATCAACCAACTCTTTTTCAAACTTATAATTTTCTCGTATGTATTTAGTTCTTTGAACCAACTCCTCTAAATGCGTTAAGTTTGTATCAATATTGCTATCATAAGTGGAGTATATCTTCTCACTTGTTGCCAAGTTTTGGGCTAAGGCACCCAAAGGATTTCCTTTCTCATCCATTGCCAATGAACCTTGCAAATCATACCCTATCTGTTTCGCATTCCCTTTCTTATTCTTAGTCACAAGTTCCTCTTTCTTTGTATGCTTTTTATAGTCTAAATGTGACCAATCATAGGCTACCAAGGTATAGTTACCTGCTCTTTTGTTACTTTGCTCTACCACTTCTTCTATGATGGGGTCATTGAGTGAGGGAATTGTTACTTCTTCATTATTATAAAATCGCCATGATGCTTGGACTTGACTCCATCCATCTGTCTCCAATACTAGGTTCATTCCACTTTGGCTTTTATGTTTTGTATTCATCTCACCTCTTACTAACTTCTGATATCTTTTTTTAGTCTTTGATTCATGTCTTTTCTTTTACTTGTATAATAGCACTTTTTCTTTTGAGTTAGTTGTGTAGAAAGGTATGTCAAAGAGGTATTTAAATTGCTTCCCCATTTAGCTAACGAGTATTTAATTCAGAAGGTATCCATTAAGATTGCGAATTTAGGGGCGATTCACTCTCGTGAGAGGGTGGCTTAGAGGGGGTTTTTGGCTAAGGTATTGAAAAAATAGATTCCACTAAAAAATATGATTAAGAAAGAATAACATGAGTAAAATTGAATTTGATGAATTTGGTAATCCTAAACCTTATGAGATAATAGCTTTAAGTATGGAGGAATGTGAAAATATTTTTGTTAAGAATTTTCCTGATTCAGATACTAGAATAGATAATTGGGATGGTCTGAAACGCTTTAATCATGATTTGAAGACTGTTCTAAAATACCCATTAAGACAATGGATTGATGGTAGCTTTGTTACAAATAAATTAAACCCTAATGATATAGATTTAGTAAGTTTTATTCATCAACTTGATTTTGTTCCCTCGCTAAGTTTATTTGATATGAATAGGTCAGATGGGTATCCTAAAAAACAATATAATATAGATGGATATGTAATTATTAATTTACCTGAGTCCCACCAATATTATGTTAAAATGCAAGAACAAACAAATTATTGGAAAGAGTTCTTTTCTACAGATAGAGAAGGTAACCCTAAGTCAATTGTGGAGATTGTATCATGAAATACATTGAAAAATTAAATAAACAAATTTTAAATACACAGAAGATGATAGATAGTACAAATGAATTACTTATAAAAAATAATTCAGATACTATGCTTGTATTTATGCTTCAACAAGATGAAGGTCTTCTAAAAACATTAAAACAAGTGAGAACAAAAGAAACCCTCTCTTTTTTAAAAAATAATGTAAGTACATCAGAACAATTATTGCAAAAAATATATATGGTTGTTCCTTTTGAAATCAACCCTATTGATGTGGCTCAAAAACTTGGTATTCTAGTGATGAAAAATTCTTTACTTAATGATAGTGAAGCTGGAAAGTGCTATATCAATGATGAAATAGTTATTGAATATAAACCACAGTTTACGCATAACAGAGAACGATTTAGTGTCGCACATGAATTAGGACATGTAGTTAAACATATGGCTCATGCAAATAATACACATTATGAAGATAGTACAGAATTACTCTATGCTAGAAATGATTATATTGATTCTTTGAATCCTATTGAAAAAGAAGCTGATGAATTTGCTGGAAATATTTTAGTACCTAAGCAAAAAATATTAGAATTACTACATTCTTTAGAAGGTAGTGAACAAATATCTACTAAACTTTTATGTGATATTTTTAAAGTTTCAGAGGGTGCTTTATATCATACTCTAAGTTCTTACAGAATGTCCCAAAATTTAAAAATCAAAAAAGAGTATTCATGGGTTTAAAATCTTTAAAAAAAATATTCTCTCCCGTCTTGATGCAAAAAAAAATATTGCTTAGTATTAAAGGTAAAGAGTATGAATTAAAAGAAGCACCTCGTCCAAAGTTGAGTGCGAGTACAGTTCTAAATTCCCTTATACAAGATGAGTATAATTTTACAGAGTATAAGGATCTTTCGATAACCGTTATGTATTACTCTTATGTTGATAGACTAGAAGTTATTTTGAATTATGATAGTGAAGAAGATATAGATATTATAGTTGAAAATGAAGAAGCTATTTCTGAAGTTCTTGAAGATGTTACAACATCCTTATTTAGTCAATATATTCCGGTGCTAGGATTCACTCAAAAAACAGTACGCAGTATATCACTAATGAAAGCTCATGCTAATAAAATCATAACTCCAATACTTGTAGTTGGAACAGATGTAAAGTTTGAAACTTATATTAAAGAGAGTATCCCAAATCTACATTTTTTAGATTTATGTAGATTATATAAAACGAGTAATAGGGAAGAGAGAGATAAAGTAACAGCATATAATAAAACAAAGACTAAAGAACAGCCAAGACATAAAATGCCACCACAAGAATATGAAGCATTAGCATTTGAGTATGATTATGTAAATTATTATTTACAGATTAGTGATAAAAGTAAAATTATACCTATTATTCGAACTAAAATAATTGAGAGTGCTTCTTTAGATTATGCAAGAAATATATCTAAACTTAGTAGAGAGTTTAACAAAGTAGCTATAAGAGTAGAAACTGATAGAGAAAATATAGAACATATTAAAAGCTATCTTCTTCCCAATACCTTCGCCAAAATGAAAATGAGCATATTTTGCAAAGTTCAAACCCCGTAAATAGGAGGGCTAGAGAAGAAGAAAATAGCTATTTTTTAGTAAAAATACAAATTGGCTAAGGTATTGTCTTCCATTAGCGAGTAATTTAGCAAATGTTTATATTATACTTGAAGAAAAAAATGGTGAATTAAGAAGTACTCATAATGAAATAATAAATATTGAAAAATTAAGTAAAAAACTAAAAATTATTTATTTAGCTAAAAATATAAGTTCAACAGCTGACTTAATAGATAATAAAGATACTTTAAAAAATAATAGTTCACTTATTAATTTCAAAAATTTACAACCATATCATAGTGAATTAATCTATGCTGATTATTGTGGATTTGAAAAAGATACAGCAGTCGAACCAAGGGGTTTTCCTGCCCAAACAGCTCGTATTTTTTATACAAATATAGAAAATATAGATGAATATTATCTAAGAAGGACAAGAATATCCTCTAATGCATGGACTGGTGCTATGGATAAATTACAAGCACACTTAGTGAATCCTAAATTACCTTATATTCAAAAAGAACACTGTGAAGCATGTTATGATATTGCTACAAAAATTTCAAGGTTTAGCTTAGGCGATATGAAAGAAAATTGTGTTATTCATAATGGTATTTCTATCGCTATGGCATAAGAATACCAAAAGGAAGTTCTTTGAGAGGTGTAATATTATTATTTCGTTTCATACCTCTCTTTGGAAACTCCATACTTTGATTATTTATTAAATCTTTTATCTGATTACTTTCTTTTTCATAGCGTTTTTTTAACATATATAAAGTTACATTATAGAGTTGTGTGTCATTGAGTAATTCTTTCATAAAAGATATAGTTTCTTTTTTATCCATTTTTGATATTCCCCTATAACCCCACAAGAAATCTTTTAACTCATTACTTAACCAATATTCAAGAATATAATCTTTTTTAATTTTGTTATGTGTTGCCTTTTTTATCTTTTTAATACCTTTATTTGTAATAACATAGATTCCTACATCATCTTCTATTTCTAATTTATCTAAAAACTTTTCTGCTATTACAACATTAACTTTATTAGCATATTGCTTATAACTTTCTAATTGAGTTTTGAGCCTAGATAAAGTATCTTTTTCACTTTTTATTTCATAAATGGATATCTCACCATTTATAGCAAATATATCAGCTCGTACTTGTTTATGAATGAGTGATTTATGACCGACTGTAACTTCTGGTACTACTATGTTATGTATTTTTTTTGCTAAAAGATATTGTATGACTTGTATTTTTATATTTTTTTCTGAGATAATCATAAAAAAACTCCTTTATTCTATGCATAGTATTATACATAAGTTGACCTTCTTATCAAAATGCATGTATCAAAAGGAAAGCACCAAAGACTAAAAATGAGTTTATGAGAGAAATAAGATTAATAATGTGGGTTTATTTTGTTCATCTAGGTGTGTTAAATTCACGGAAATATGCCTTATGTTTTTGGTATTTTAACATAAAAAGGGTAACGCTTATATATTGACGAGATTATATGTAACATTAAGTACTTTTATCACCAATAAGACTATAATACCCTCTAAAATAAAGGATTTTCATGGTGTATTCATATTCATATAGGCGACAAACGATAGGTTTTGCTTCTTTGCTTAGTCAACAACAAAGAGATTCATCATTTGGCTGTAGAGAAATCTATTCGTATTGACAAGGAAGTGGTTGAATATGCCAGTAAGAATTTACCTTTAGAAGAGCGTAAAGAATTTGAAGCTTTTTTACGTTCTATGACAGAAGGCAATACCATCATCGTCTCTTCTTTGTCGATACTTAGCGATAAAGCAGATGAACTCATCAAGGTGATTAACTGTGTTTTGACCCATGAAGTTGATTTGTGGATAGCCAATACGGGGATGTTGATAAACAAGAATACGCGTATGGCAGAAATCTTTCCTTTATTGAATAATTTACGAGATGAGGGGAAAGAACAAAGCAGACAAACAGGACGACCCAAGGGTAGCCAATCTACTTCCAAGTTTGATGTCTATCATGCACAGATAGTCAGTCTCTTATCCCAAGGCTTATCTGTGAGTGCTATTTCTCGTGAATTAGAAGTCAGCAGAAGTTCTCTCAAAGATTATATTGCTTCGCGTAATATCAAGAGAGTTGGCAGAAGGGGTAGGCAAGTTGATTAGTAAAGAGTACCCCCATCAAGAGTTGGACAATATTGTATTAATTTGTCCTTTTGAAGAAGCATATAGACTAGAACAAGAACAAGAAAAAGGTGTATAAATGAAAAAAGTATTGGTACTAGGTGGTGGGTTTGCAGGTGTAGAAACAGCCATTTATTTGCGTAAACAAGACATAGCCGTGACATTGGTGAGTGATAGAGATTATTTTTATATCTATCCTACGTCTATTTGGATAGCCACTGGTGGTGTGACACGAGAAGATGTGTCTGTTCCCTTGGATAAACTCGCGATGAATCATGGATTTGAGCTTATCGTTGACTCCGTCGTACGCGTAGAAGCCAAAGCCAAAGAGTGACCTTGGCTTCTACGCGTGTATTAGAAGGATTTGATTATATCGTCATGGCTTTGGGGCAAGATAAATTACAACATAAAGGCATGGAACATACGCTCTCTATCTGTGGTAAACCAGAAGAAGCTACTGCCTTGTATGAACGCTTGGATGCACTGATACAAAGGGTGTAGGCAAGATAGCCATAGGCTTTGGAGGCAATCCCAAAGATACCTCAGCCGTGCGTGGTGGACCTGCTTTTGAAGTACTGTTCAATATCAATACCTATTTGAAGAAAAAAGGTTTGCGTGATAAATTTGAATTGACATTCTTTGCCCCTATGGAAAAACCAGGGCAAAAAATGGGAGACAAAGCCTTGCTTATGATGGACAAGATGTTTAAAAGTATGGATATTCATAAGCAAGTAGGCTCTAAAATCGTGGCTTTTGAATCTGATGGTATTGTCTTTGAAAATGGTAGAAAAATACTCTCTGACTTGACTATGTTTATCTCAGCAGGGACAGGACATACTATCCTCTCTAGCTCTGATTTACCTCTAAGTGAAGCAGGGTTTGTCGTGACCAATGAGTACAATGAAGTCGAAGGCTTTGAAGGTATTTATGCGATTGGTGACTCAGCATCACTTATGGGTGCCAAATGGAGAGCCAAGCAAGGACATGTAGCTGAGGTCATGGCAAAAAATGTAGCCTACGGCATTGCGATGCATATACAAAATATCGACAGCAAAAGAAGCTACATGGGACAGCTAAATATCCTTTGTATGATGGACACAGGCAATGGTGCGGCCTTTGTTTATAGGAGTGAAAAAGGAGGCAAAATGATACCCCTCCCTATCATCGGACACTGGATGAAAAAAGCATGGGGTGTCTATTGCAAATATTCCAAACTAGGCAAAATCCCTCGTATCCCTGGGATGTAAATAGTATATAGATAAGCCAAGGCTATTCTCAGCATAAGGTCGTTACTATTCCTAAATCATAACTATCCGAGGAAGACCTTTGCATTTATCGCTCAAATCATTTTTTATATCTGTCATTCTTTTTAATGTACTCTTAGCTATGGTTATTTTGGTCAATCTCAATGTATTAACAACCCATAGTATGAAAGTCAAAGATTTAGAGCGTAACCAACATCTGATGATACAAAAAGCCGATGAACTAAGACAAAGCTCTGATGACCTTACTCGATTTGTAAGAACCTATGCCGTTACCCTAGATGAAGTGTATAAAAAGCATTATTTTACTATTTTGGATATGAGAAACGGAAAATGTGATAAACCAAAAGATTATGATCGGATTTACTGGGATTTATTGGAGCCTTTACGTTCTCAGACCCATCCTCTAGTTAAAAAAAGTGCACTAAAAGATGAAATGCATAGTCTGCCCTATACGACAAAAGAAATACAATATTTAATCCATTCAGAAGCACTATCCAATACCTTGGTGCATTTGGAAATTGAAGCTTTTAATGCTATTAAAGGTGTGTATAAAGATAAAGAGGGGAACTATACAGTCCACAAAGAAAGCAATCAGGCATTAGCGATAGTACTCCTACATTCAAAGGCATATCATAAAGCCAAAGAAAGTATTATGTTTCCTATTAACGAATTTTTAACGTCTATTCATGAAAGAACAGAAAAAGAAATTGACTTAGCCAATGCAGAGATTACAGCCAGAATAAATACGATATATCTGATGTTTATACTAGATATTTGTATATTATTGTTCTCTTCTGTGTTGATTTCAATCAAAATATTAAAAACCTATTGAAAAGTTAACACAGTTAATCTATAGATATAAAAAACGGAGACAGAGGTCTTCATATAGGAAAGTACTTTAAGGATGAAATAGGTCTAATGAGCCAAGAATTTGAGAGGATGAGGACGGTATTGGATGAAAAGTATACCCTGATTGAACAAATTATTATCACAGATGAATTAACACAAATATACAACCGTAAGTTTTATAACGACAAGGTGCTAGAATGTATGTCACTCTATCATAGATACCAAACACCATTTTGTATTATTATGTATGATATTGACAACTTCAAAAATATCAATGATAGCTATGGACATAGTATAGGGGATAAGGTGCTTATCCAAATGAGTGCATTAGTACAGTCACTACTGCGAGATAGTGATTATCTTTTTAGGATAGGTGGAGAAGAATTTATAGTGTTATTGCCTCAAATACAATTATCCGAAGCCAAAAATGTGGCTGAAAAAATCAGAAAAAATGTCTCTACATTGGAAATACTAGAAGATGAAGCTATCACTGTAAGTATAGGCGTGGCACAAATGGGTGCAAAAGATACAGAAGATTCTCTCTATCATAGGGTAGATGAATTATTATATGTTTCAAAAAATCATGGTAAAAATAGAGTCTCTAGCTAAAATACATTAAATAGACAAGGAAAAATTATGCAATACCTCATGGCAATAGATGCAGGGACAGGCTCCGTTCGTGCTGTACTCTTTGATAGTAACGGCAATCAAATCGCAGTAGCACAACAAGAGTGGACGCATGTATCAGTAGAGGGTGTAGATAACTCTATGACTTTTGATACGCATACAAATTGGGAGTTGACTGTGCAATGTATACAGCAATCTTTGAAAAATGCTAAACTCAAAGGTTCTGATATTGTGGCTGTCTCTGCTACTTCTATGCGTGAGGGTATCGTACTGTATGACAAAGAGGGTAAGGCACTTTGGGCAGTAGCCAATGTCGATGCAAGAGCCGATAAGGAAGTACGAGAACTCAAAGAGAAGTATCAGGGGATAGAAGAAGCATTTTATCAACAATCTGGTCAAACTTTTGCTTTGGGTGCCTTGCCTCGACTTTTGTGGCTCAAAAATAATGAGCCTGCGCTTTATGACAAAGTAGCTTCTATGTCTATGATAGGCGATTGGATATTGGCCAAACTCTCAGGCGTGATTGCTACAGACCCTAGCAATGGAGGGACGACGGGGATTTATGACCTAGAAAAGAGAGATTGGGTCTCTTCCATGGCTAAAAAGGTAGGTATCAAAGTAGATATCTTTCCTCCGTCTTTAGAGACAGGTACATTTATGGGAACGGTCACGCATGAGGCATCTACTCAAACAGGACTCTCCACGCAAACCAAAGTCGTGATGGGTGGAGGTGATGTACAATTGGGCTCAGCAGGATTAGCTGTGGTCAAAGAGGGGCAAGTAGCCGTATTAGGTGGCTCTTTTTGGCAACAAGTGGTCAATATCAAATCCACAGTCAAACCTCCCAAAGATATGGGTATCAGAGTCCAATCCTCATGTCATAGCTGGACTTTCACAAGCTGAAGGGATTACCTTTTCTCTGGGCTTGTGATGCGATGGTTTAGAGATGCTTTTTGTGAGTTAGAAAAATGTGAAGCACAAGACAGAGGGATAGATACTTATGCCCTCTTAGAAGAAAAAGCCAAAGATGTACCCGTAGGTTCTCATGGTATTTTACCTATCTTTTCTGATAGTATGAACTATGGAAAGTGGTATCATGCCAGTCCTTCTTTTGTTAATCTTTCTTTAGATGCGAATATTTGTAATAAAGCGTCTATGTTTAGAAGCCTAGAAGAAAATGCCTGTATCGTCTCTATGATTAACTTAGAAAAATCAAAGCCTTTACGGCATTGGAGATAGATGAGATTGTCTTTGCAGGAGGGGCAAGTAAGGGGGCATTATGGTGTCAGATACTTTCCGATGTCACAGGATGCACCATCAAAATCCCCAAAGTCAAAGAAGCCACAGCCCTAGGTACGGCGATGAGTGCAGCAGTAGGAGCAGGATTATACGAGAGTATAGAAAGTGCTTCTCTTGCATGGGTAAAGTGGGATAAAAGCTATACCCCAAATAGAAAAAACCACGCACTCTATCAAGAGATAAAAACACGATGGCAAGAAGTCTATGCCACACAGCTAGGTCTTGTCGATAGAAACTTGACCCAAAGTATGTGGAAAGCTCCAGGGATTTGATAAAAATATGACATTTTTTAGGTATAATCTAAACATATTATATAAATAAGGAAAACATATATGTTTATATTAAAAATAATGACTATTACTCTACTCTTATTCAAAAGTACCTCACTCTTGGGAGTAGATGTAACACTCAATATCACCAAAGATTGGGGCAGTGGCTTTTGTGCTAAGGTGATTCTCTACAATCCCACAGCACAAAAAGTAGATTGGACGGTGTCATTTAATGCCAAAGGTATCATTAGCACATTTTGGAATGGAAACTATACCCAAGATAGTGATACTCTCACTACCATAGCCACAGGACTAGATTGGAATAATGTTATCAAACCTTATGATGATGTCTCTTTTGGATACTGTGCTGATGCGACTTCTGCTAAAGCAGGAGAACTCATAGTCATACAAACCCAAACGGATAAATGGGATGATGGCTTTTGTAACAAGGTAGAAGTCAAAAACCTCAAAGATTATAAACTCATTTGGACAGTAGATTTTCCTGTGGAAGGAAGTATCTTTACCGTAACCCCCATAATAACCCCACCAACCCCTAAGAAATCCTAACTACCCCATCATCACTTACATTCCAAGGTAACAACGCTTCAATATCTCTACCATCCCTTTGGTAATAAGGAAACTCAGTCATAAGATACTTCAAATAGTGATATGGTTCCAATCCATTCGCCTTTGCAGTTTCAATAATAGTATACCAAGTAGCAATAGCCTCAGCACCTTTAACAGATGTAGCAAATAACCAATTCTTCCTACCAAGTACCATAGGTCTTATATGGTTCTCTGCTCCATTGTTATCTATATTGAGTCTGCCATCGGTGAGATAGACTTCTAACTTAGCAAATTGATTATTAAGATACACAAATGCTTTAGCAATAGCCCCAGCAAGTTCTTGTGCTTTATAGAACTTTGTGTTAATCCATTCTCTTATGGTGTTGATGATAGCTTGGATTTCTCTTTTCTGATGAGTAGTTTTTTATCAGGAGGTCATCTTTGATTTCTCTTTCTATTTTATAGAGTTTTTGTATATAAGTATTATGGCTTCTTGTGCATAACGCTTACTTTCTAGGTCACTGACTCCTGATTTGACTATATCTGCAAACTTTCTCCTCGCGTGAGACCAACACGCTAAATGTGTCATATCATTTGTTTGGACTGTAGCATTATATCCAGCATATCCATCTGTTTGGAGATAGCCATTAAAACCTTTAAAGAGTTCAGGAGGCTACTACGGCACTTCTATTGTTGGCATAGTGCATATAGACTACTTTATATTTATCCATTCCTACACCTAGCCATATATAGGATTTCTTCGTTGCTTTGCTTTTGTGTGCATTCACCACTTGTAGTGTAGTCTCATCTGCTTGTATATATTCATTCTCTAAGAGTCTCTCTTTAAGTCTCTGCTTAAAAGGTTTGAGTTTCTCAGAAGCTTTTATCATCCAATTGGAGAGTGTAGTATCACCTAAATGGAACCCCAAATCTATTTTTAAATATTTTGGCTTGTCTATACAGTGGCAATGCATCTTCAAATTTTTGTACGGCAATAGTTGCTAAGAATGAAGCAGTTACTTGTGTCTTTGGGAGTATGAATGGGGCTAATGCTGTGGTCACTGGTTTTTCTCCACATCTACAGCCATATACGAACCGAACATTTTCTATGACTTGGAACTTTGCAGGTACGATATCGTATTGTTCTGATATTATCTCTTTTACTCTATGCATTGTGTCACCACAACTACACACTTTCTCTTCATCACCTATATCGTGTTCTACTCTTACTCTTGGTAACTCTTTAGGTGGTGAAGTTCTTCCACCTTTCTTTCGTTTAAATGTTATTTCAATCTCTTCATCTTCTATTACTTCGATTGTCTCTTTAGTATCTTCGAACAAGACTTGGTTGGTTAGGGTTTAGTTTTTCACTTTTGGAGGTAAATTGTTGGCGTATGAGGTAATCTATCTTTTCTTTTAGGTAATTTATTTCAATTTGTTGGGTTTGTATTCTTTTTTCTTGACTACTATTCTCTTGGGCTTGATTTATAATGGTTTCTTGTAATTTTTCTATATTAATAAGCTCTGTTTTCATAGTGCTATTATAGCTAAAACTACTACTATACTTGGTTAGTAAATCACTTTTTATGTGATGTTTTTACTGCTTTTAACTATGTAGTAGTTTGCTTAATATTGGGTTGGTGGGGTTATTTAGGGGTTACTCTTTACCTTATGGAACTCCCAATATACGCCAAGATGAATATACCTTCCATACCGTAGCCAAAGGCGATGGCTGGAATGATGTGAGTCAATGCCAATGAAAGTGTGTTTTTGGGTATTGTGCTGATATTGTACCCAATAAAACCAGTCTTAATTCTGCTAAGTACGGTGATACCTTTGATTCTTTTCTTAGACTAATTCAAATATTTATTTGTAACCCCTAAATAACCCCACCAACCCAATATTAAGCAAACTACTACATAGTTAAAAGCAGTAAAAACATCACATAAAAACATACCTTTCTACACAACTCAAAGTTCCATGCCCATCCATATCCCGATTTGCTCTTTAAAAGCAAAAGAGCCTCAACATCGTAGATTTTTAAAACATTCATCATCTTCATAAAAACCCAAAGACCTGATAGTAAAGCAGGTGTTGTAAATTCTTTGTTCTTTTCAATAAGTCGTCCTGAGAGTTGCACTAAAAACTTTCTAACAGCAGGAGCATTTTTTCTTCCGAACAGCTCAATCTTCCAAACAAACAATGTAGCATAGGAGACCACAAGAAGTCTTCTAAACAGAGCCATTGGAGTTTCTTGTTGCCAACTTTCCAGATTAAATCCAGAAGATTTTAGAAGTTTAAAATAGCTTTCTATTTTCCATCTATGATAATACCAAGTACCAATAGTTGTGGCTGTGACCTCTTTGGGAACATTGCTCAAAAGCATCCATTGGGCAACAATATTATTGTCTTCATCAACCAATCTCTCCACCACAAACCTTGCCTTAATACTCTCTCCTGCTGTGAAGATAGTTTTTCGCTTACCGTCCTCGTCAAGTACTGATTTGGTGGCATCTCTTCGTATATTCACTTCTATTTCATTGACAAATATCTTCACCTTTTGCATCTTTTTATCCACTTTTATATTTAATGGTTTTAAGGTAGCTTCCTAGCGTTAATTCTTTTGCCAAATCTCCTTGTTTTACCTCTCTATCCTCGTCAGGCAGGTAAACTTTGTGATTTGATTTAGCTCGAATCAGATAGCACCAACCATTGGCTTCATACTCTCTCATTAAGGCTACACTATCTCCTTCTCTGTCAATAATATCAACCAACTCTTTTTCAAACTTATAATTTTCTCGTATGTATTTAGTTCTTTGAACCAACTCCCTCTAAATGCGTTAAGTCTGTATCAATATTGCTATCATAAGTGGAGTATATCTTCTCACTTGTTGCTAAGTTTTGGGCTAAGGCACCCAAAGGATTTCCTTTCTCATCCATTGCCAATGAACCTTGCAAATCATACCCTATCTGTTTGGCATTCCCTTTCTTATTCTTAGTCACAAGTTCCTGTTTCTTTGTATGCTTTTTATAGTCCAAATGTGACCAATCATAGGCTACCAAGGTATAGTTACCTACTCTTTTATTACTTTCCTCTACTACCTCTGCTATGATGGGGTCATTGAGTGAGGGAATTGTTACTTCTTCATTATTATAAAATCGCCATGATGCTTGGACTTGACTCCATCCATCTGTCTCTAATACTAGGTTCATTCCACTTTGGCTTTTATGTTTTGTATTCATCTCACCTCTTACTAACTTCTCATATCTTTTTTAGTCTTTTATTCATGTCTTTTCTTTTACTTGTATAATAGCACTTTTTCTTTTGAGTTAGTTGTGTAGAAAGGTA
>JAUZSQ010000018.1 GCA_030949325.1 Sulfurovum sp. | reverse complement strand
ATAATAACCCCACCAACCCCTAAGAAATCCTAACTACCCCATCATCACTTACATTCCAAGGTAACAACGCTTCAATATCTCTACCATCCCTTTGGTAATAAGGAAACTCAGTCATAAGATACTTCAAATAGTGATATGGTTCCAATCCATTCGCCTTTGCAGTTTCAATAATAGTATACCAAGTAGCAATAGCCTCAGCACCTTTAACAGATGTAGCAAATAACCAATTCTTCCTACCAAGTACCATAGGTCTTATATGGTTCTCTGCTCCATTGTTATCTATATTGAGTCTGCCATCGGTGAGATAGACTTCTAGCTTAGTAAATTGATTATTAAGATACACAAATGCTTTAGCAATAGCCCCAGCAAGTTCTTGTGCTTTATAGAACTTTGTGTTAATCCATTCTCTTATGGTGTTGATGATAGCTTGAGATTTCTCTTTTCTGATAAGTAGCTTTTGATCAGGAGGGTCATCTTTGATTTCTCTTTCTATTTTATAGAGTTTTTGTATAAGTATTATGGCTTCTTGTGCATAACGCTTACTTTCTAGGTCACTGACTCCTGATTTGACTATATCTGCAAACTTTCTCCTCGCGTGAAGCTCAACACGCTAAATGTGTCATATCATTTGTTTGGACTGTAGCATTATATCCAGCATATCCATCTGTTTGGAGATAGCCATTAAAACCTTTAAAGAGTTCAGAGGCTACTACGGCACTTCTATTGTTGGCATAGTGCATATAGACTACTTTATATTTATCCATTCCTACCAATACCTTAGCCAAAAAGCAAAGCCAAAAATAAAGATAGGTCATGAGATAACTGCTATAATCTTAAAACCAAAAAACATAAAGTTATCCCATGACAGAAATTATAACACTCTTAAGATGTATCGCACCTATAATTGCAAAAACAAGCATAAACAACTAGAAATAATCATCCAAGCCTTGCTCTCAATGCGAGGAAGAATCACAATGTTAGGATTGAGCAGATGGAGTGAAAAGGAGGGAGTTATCGGACAATTACACGGTTCTTTCATTCAAAGATAAATTGGGAAGAAATCAATTGGATGTTTATCAAAACGCATTTAACAAAGAAGGGTTCAATCTATCTTTTGGGTGGAGATGAAGTAGTAGTAAGCAAAAGTGGGAAGCATACTTATGGGGTAGATAGGTTTTATTCTTCTATCCAAAATCAAGTGATAAAAAGTTTGGCATTTCTCAATCTTTCGTTGATAAGCGTAGAGACAAGAAAAGCCTATCCACTAAGTACACAACAGATAGTGCGAGACAAAAAAGAAGGTTGTATCAAAGATAAAAGTGTGAAGAAGAGTAAGAAAAAAAAGGATGCTAAAGTCGGAAGACCTAAAGGAAGTGGGAATCAAGATAAAAAAGATATTGAACTCTCACCCTATCTAAAATTTGTCAAAGAGTCCGTAAATAAGGCACTTAAACGGATTGACAAGCATATTGATATTGTCTATTTTGTCTTTGATGGAGCATTTGGAAATAATCCTGCTGTACAAATGGTTAGGCAATGTGGATTGCATATCATTTCTAAACTTCAAAAAATTCTGCACTGGTATTTCCTTATAGTGGAGAGTATGCAGGAAGAGGAGCTCCTAGGAAATATGGAGATGCTATTGACTATGATAATCTTCCTGAACCCTATCTAAAATCAGATAGCATAGACGAAGATAAAAATATCCAAACAAGAATTTATCAAATGGAAATGTCCCATCGTAAATTTTCTGATACTCTCAATGTTGTGATTATCCAAAAGAGAAATTTAAGCACAGGTAAAATCTCTCATGTGAATCTCTTTTCTACCGATGTAACATTGGATTATGAAAAGGTTATTGATTACTATTCACTTCGCTTTCAGATTGAATTTGTCTTTAGAGATGCCAAGCAGTATTGGGGAATGGAGGATTCTATGAACATTAAGAAAATACCTATCCATAATTGGGCAAATCTCTCTACTTTTATGGTCAATTTCTCTCATGGATTACGCCAAAATTCTGATATGAATGAGATGAGTATTCTTGACCTTAAAGCCCACTACCACGGGCTTAAATACGTCAAAGAGGTATTTAAATTGCTTCCCCATTTAGCTAACGAGTATTTAATTCAGAAGGTATCCATTAAGATTGCGAATTTAGGGGCGATTCACTCTCGTGAGAGGGTGGCTTAGAGGGGTTTTTTGGCTAAGGTATTGCTCTAAGAGTCTCTCTTTAAGTCTCTGCTTAAAAGGTTTGAGTTTCTCAGAAGCTTTTATCATCCAATTGGAGAGTGTAGTATCACTAAATGGAACCCCAAATCTATTTTTAAATATTTTGGCTTGTCTATACAGTGGCAATGCATCTTCAAATTTTTGTACGGCAATAGTTGCTAAGAATGAAGCAGTTACTTGTGTCTTTGGGAGTATGAATGGGGCTAATGCTGTGGTCACTGGTTTTTCTCCACATCTACAGCCATATACGAACCGAACATTTTCTATGACTTGGAACTTTGCAGGTACGATATCGTATTGTTCTGATATTATCTCTTTTACTCTATGCATTGTGTCACCACAACTACACACTTTCTCTTCATCACCTATATCGTGTTCTACTCTTACTCTTGGTAACTCTTTAGGTGGTGAAGTTCTTCCCACCTTTCTTTCGTTTAAATGTTATTTCAATCTCTTCATCTTCTATTACTTCGATTGTCTCTTTAGTATCTTCTGAACAGACTTGGTTGGTTAGGGTTTAGTTTTTCACTTTTGGAGGTAAATTGTTGGCGTATGAGGTAATCTATCTTTTCTTTTAGGTAATTTATTTCAATTTGTTGGGTTTGTATTCTTTTTTCTTGACTACTATTCTCTTGGGCTTGATTTATAATGGTTTCTTGTAATTTTCTATATTAATAAGCTCTGTTTTCATAGTGCTATTATAGCTAAAACTACTACTATACTTGGTTAGTAAATCACTTTTTATGTGATGTTTTTACTGCTTTTAACTATGTAGTAGTTTGCTTAATATTGGGTTGGTGGGGTTATTTAGGGGGTTACGTTTTAAGGTAGCTTCCTAGCGTTAATTCTTTTGCCAAATCTCCTTGTTTTACCTCTCTATCCTCGTCAGGCAGGTAAACTTTGTGATTTGATTTAGCTCGAATCAGATAGCACCAACCATTAGCTTCATACTCTCTCATTAAGGCTACACTATCTCCTTCTCGGTCAATAATATCAACCAACTCTTTTTCAAACTTATAATTTTCTCGTAGGTATTTAGTTCTTTGAATCAACTCCTCTAAATGCGTTAAGTTTGTATCAATATTGCTATCATAAGTGGAGTATATCTTCTCACTTGTTGCCAAGTTTTGGGCTAAGGCACCCAAAGGATTTCCTTTCTCATCCATTGCCAATGAACCTTGCAAATCATACCCTATCTGTTTGGCATTCCCTTTCTTATTCTTAGTCACAAGTTCCTGTTTCTTTGTATGCTTTTTATGTAACCCCCATAATAACCCCACCAACCCCTAAGAAATCCTAACTACCCCATCATCACTTACATTCCAAGGTAACAACGCTTCAATATCTCTACCATCCCTTTGGTAATAAGGAAACTCAGTCATAAG
>JAUZSQ010000017.1 GCA_030949325.1 Sulfurovum sp. | reverse complement strand
GGCTACCCCAACTAAAAACAAACTAAATAGAGTATAATATCAACCATGAAAGAAATCACAAAAGCAGAAGCCGAATTATATAAAGAGACAGCAAAGATATTAAAAGGGACGCAGAGACGAGTGTTTATGGCTCGTGTAGTAAAAGCATTGGGATATGGAGGACAGTATTATGTGGAAAAAGAGTTCCACTGGAATCGTGAGACACTGAAGAAAGGGAAGCAAGAACTAGAAAGTGGAGAAGCAATTATAGATAATTTTTCAGCAAGAGGGAAAAAGAGAATAGAAGAGAAATTGCCAAATTTATCAATAGACATCAAAAGTATTGTCGATGGAGAAGCCCAAACAGACCCCACATTCAAGACCACAAAATTGTTTACACGAATAACCTCAAGAGAGGTTAGAAATCAACTCATTATTCAAAAAGACTATACAGATGAGGAGCTTCCAACAGAAGAAACTATCAGAAAAAGACTCAATGAATTAGGATATTCCCTAAAGAAAGTGACAAAGGTCAAACCTAAAAAAAAATTATTGAAACAGATGAAATCTTTGAAAACCTAAAGAAAATGCATCAAGAGTGTGAAGCCGATGAAAGTATATTACGAATTTCAATAGATGCCAAAGATAAAGTGAGACTTGGCAAATTATCAAGAGGAGGTTCATCAAGAGTCGAAACTAAGGCACTTGACCATGATTTCTATGATGAGACTATCACTCCTTTTGGACTATTCTTGCCTGAGAATAATCAAACCTACCTCTATATGAATGAGACATTTACTAGTAGTGACTTTATTGTGGATTGTATTGAAGATTTTTGGAAATCCAATAAAGATACATTTCCAAAAGTCAAAAAGCTTCTACTCAATTTTGATAATGGAGGAGAAAATAGCAGTCGCAGAACACAATTTATGAAACGCATTGTTGATTTTGTAGAAAAGGAAAAGATTGAGATTGATCTAGCATACTATCCTCCCTATCACAGTAAATACAATCCTGTAGAGAGAGTTTGGGGTGTATTGGAGAAACATTGGAATGGTACTTTACTTGATAGTATTTCAAAAGTAATGGGGTTTGCGAAGAGTATGACCTACAATGGCGTTTCACCCATTTGTCAAGCTTGTGGATAAAGTTTATGCTACGGGTGTGAAGCTTAGTAAGATAGAAATGGATAAAGTCGAGGATAAAATAGTTCGACTTCATGGTTTAGAAAAATGGGCAGTTTCTGTGCCTTATAGAGGATGATTTATATTGTGGTTTATTTTATTGGGGTAGCCTTAACTCTTCAGTATTCTTATATCTATTTTGCTGATAACTCTGCAAATCAAATCCTACATTTGCATCACCATCTTCATCTGTTTTTATAAAAAATATTATTTGGTTTTCTATACCTTTTGATTTTGCTAGTCCCATAGCATAGCCAACTTCTAAATACACATTTGCATTTTTATTTGTAATATCTGCTATTAAAAGTCTGTTATCTTGTATCTGTTCCAAAATTTCATTCATTATCTGGTAAGTATTACCTTTCTCAACTTTATCAATTCTAATACATTCCAAAGGTAAATTCATATTATTAGCAACTTTTTCTATTGTTCCCTTTATAGCACTAAATACATCATTCTGATTATAAAATTCCATAGCTACAAATATTTTATAATCTTGTGCAACATAAGTTTCTTTGTATGTTTTATGCATACCTTTCTACACAACTAACCCAAAAGAAAAAGTGCTATTATTCAAGTAAAAGAAAAGACATGAATCAAAGACTAAAAAAGATATCAGAAGTTAGTAAGAGGTGAGATGAATACAAAACATAGAAGCCAAAGTGGAATGAACCTAGTATTAGAGACTGATGGATGGAGTCAAGTTCAAGCGTCATGGCGATTTTATAATAATGAAGAAGTAACAATTCCCTCACTCAATGACCCCATCATAGAAGAAGTGGTAGAGCAAAGTAACAAAAGAGCAGGTAACTATACCTTGGTAGCCTATGATTGGTCACATTTAGACTATAAAAAGCATACAAAGAAACAGGAACTTGTGACTAAGAATAAGAAAGGGAATGCGAAACAGATAGGATATGATTTGCAAGGTTCATTGGCAATGGATGAGAAAGGAAATCCTTTGGGTGCCTTAGCCCAAAACTTGGCAACAAGTGAGAAGATATACTCCACTTATGATAGCAATATTGATACAGACTTGACGCATTTAGAGGAGTTGATTCAAAGAACTAAATACATACGAGAAAATTATAAGTTTGAAAAAGAGTTGGTTGATATTATTGACCGAGAAGGAGATAGTGTAGCCTTAATGAGAGAGTATGAAGCCAATGGTTGGTGCTATCTGATTCGAGCTAAATCAAATCACAAAGTTTACCTGCCTGACGAGGATAGAGAGGTAAAACAAGGAGATTTGGCAAAAGAATTAACGCTAGGAAAGCACCTTAAAACCATTAAATATAAAGTGGATAAAAAGATGCAAAAGGTGAAGATATTTGTCAATGAAATAGAAGTGAATATACGAAGAGATGCCACCAAATCAGTACTTGACGAGGACGGTAAGCGAAAAACTATCTTCACAGAAGGAAAAAGTATTAAGGCAAGATTTGTGGTAGAGAGATTGGTTGATGAAGACAATAATATTGTTGCCCAATGGATGCTTTTGAGCAATGTTCCCAAAGAGGTAACAGCCACAACTATTGGTACTTGGTATTATCATAGATGGAAAATAGAAAGCTATTTTAAACTTTTAAAATCTTCTGGATTTAATCTTGAAAGTTGGCAACAAGAAACTCCAATGGCTCTGTTTAGAAGACTTCTTGTGGTCTCCTATGCTACATTGTTTGTTTGGAAGATTGAGCGTTCGGAAGAAAAAAATGCTCCTGCTGTTAGAAAGTTTTTAGTGCAACTCTCAGGACGACTTATTGAAAAGAACAAAGAATTTACAACACCTGCTTTACTATCAGGTCTTTGGGTTTTTATGAAGCAATACCTTAGCCAAAAACCCCCTCTAAGCCACCCTCTCACGAGAGTGAATCGCCCCTAAATTCGCAATCTTAATGGATACCTTCTGAATTAAATACTCGTTA
>JAUZSQ010000016.1 GCA_030949325.1 Sulfurovum sp. | reverse complement strand
GTTTCGGGTGTGAGTGATAAGCGCGATGCTGTTTATGAGCGGTTCCATTTTCATTGCGCGCCGCTTCTGAGCAATAATTATCTCAGCGCGCGTCGCCATTGGCATCTTTCTGCAAATTCAAAACTCGCGGCGCTGCCAGCGGTGACCAAATGCGGCGTAATGGGTTTCTATCTCATTTGTTATTCTCAGATTTGAGACTCCAGCATAAGTGATGAGCAGGGATAATAACATTCAAGCAGGAGTCCATGTGCAGTTATTGGACAACCATCTTGTTCTGCAAAATAAGGACCAATGCATGCCCTCAGCCAAGGCAGCCTGCTTTTTGAAGGATATAGAGAGCATAAATCAAGCCTGGTGGACTCCATGCTGTGCCTGCTGAAGCCATTCACTGGGCATCCAGGAATGTGGTTGGATATCCACAGGTAGCCCTCAGTTCTTAACTCGACAAATCTGTGGGCAAGCCAGAGACAACCACTCATTGCATAATTATGGTTTAATCCTGTTTAGTGAAATTCTAATCTTGGAAGGACACAGTAAAAAGAAGCCACTGAATTATCTACACCCATTCGTTGCGTTACACAACGTAAAGTTACAGGAATCGTGGCATTGGAAGAAGCTGTAGAAAAAGCAAAGATTTGTGCATCACGAATTTTGGCTAAAAAGATTTTGGGATTGAGTCCAGAAAAGAATTTCAGTACCAGCATCAATGTCCCAAAAAGATGAAACATCAAAGCCAAAATCAGCACAATCACATACCCAGCCAAAGACATCAACAAATCTAGACCCAATTCAGACACCGCCTTCGCCAAAAGTGCAAACACTGCGTAAGGAGCAACGGACATCACGATATTGACCATATTCATCATCGCTTCATTCATAATCTCTACACCTTCAGCAATCCCCTTTGCCTTAGCACCTACCATCAACAACGAGATACCCAAAAGAATAGAAAAGAATATAATTTGTAGCATATTACCTTCTGCAAAAGCAGAGACTACATTCGCAGGGATAATATCAATCAGTACAGAAGACAAAGTAGGAGCATCCTTGGCTATAAAAGTAGCACTGCTACTTTGGGTCACCGTAGCAAACCAAGGTAAAATCACAGAAGCCAAACCAATCGCCGTAGCAATGGCTATTGCCGTAGTCATCATATATAAACCAAAAGATTTGAGTCCCACAGAACCTAGTTTACGCACATCCCCAATCCCCAAAACCCCAGAAATCAACGAAAAGAAGACCAAAGGAACAACAAGCATCTTGAGTGCGGTAATAAACATCGTCCCTACAATCATGAACAATCCACCCACAATATATTCATGTACAAAAGACCCTTGGGTATTGACCCCTGTCATATTGATAATCAGTCCGATAATAATTCCAAAAAGCATTGCCCAAAGGACTTTAGAGGTAAGTGACATAATTCTTCTTTATATTGATTTATAGATTCATATCTTATAGTAGCAGATAAAACTAAATATCGCGTAAGTATTTGCTCTTTGGGATTTTTTTGGCTATACTACAGATACTTCTTTATATGGGGGTGACTTGGTTTCGACTGGAGTAGTCGGGGCTATGTGCATGTCGGACTGAGCAATTCCGTTACGCGGCTCAAACGCATTTAACCGCAAACAACACAGATTACCGTCCAGCTTACGCAGTAGCGTAAGTCATTAACCCCGAGCAATCGGAGGACTGCCCTGCCGAGGAGTGTCATCTTAATCGGAATCCATGTATTTGGAAATGCTTCGGCATTTGGGGTATCATATCTGGTGACTATGCCTCGTGGAAGCTATGCCACAAGGTGAGAATTTTAGCTGGTCTGGCAAAGTTTTGAGTGTAGTACAAAACCAGATGAGAATTAACAACACCGACTAAGCATGTAGAGTCATAGTTCTAGCTACTTTAGGACAGGGGTTCAATTCCCCTCACCTCCAAAAGCTTATATTGGTAAGTTTTTGGAGATGACAATGTCAAAAAATTCTTTTAAATGAATATCATCACATTTATTCTTTAACCAATTACAAGACACACTTATAAGTTGTAAAAGATTTACATCAATATAAATACATTTACCTTTTTGTTTTTCCCATACTTTATCTAAATATGAAAGCGTTAGATTAAAGTCTTTATATTTGATTATAACTAAGGTATAATAAATACTGTGAAAAAGGGAAATAAAATGCTAACAAATTTTGAAATTAATGATTATAAATGTTTTAAAGATTTTAAAATAGATAATTTGAGTCACATTAATATTATTAGTGGTAAAAACAATGTGGGGAAGACGGCACTTTTGGAAGCTATTTCTCTTTTAAATAATAGTAAAAACTTACGAGTATTTAAAGAAAATATAATCTCTTTATTTGAATTAAGAGACTTAAATACAGAAGATATAAATGGGTATTTAGAAAACATCAATCTTATGATGAAAAGTGGGTCTAAAACAACGCATATTAGCTATAAAACCATAGATGAATTAAGTGAGATAGAAATAGAAAAAGTTGACCGATATGCCAGTCGTTATGAAGAGTTCTTATTAATGTACAAAAGTGATAGTGAAATAATAGAAATATTACCATTGAGAAGAGAAGATTCAGAACATCGTTTCGGCTTAAAAAGACTAATACTCCAAGACTTTTTTATCGACTCTTCTAAACCTAATAATACAAAATTAACACAACTTTATTCACTCATACAAGATTTAGGGATTCAAAATAAGTTTTTATCATATTTACAAATTATAGACCCAAATATTACAAATATAGAACCACAAATTAGAGATAGTGAAACATCTTTTTAAGAATTACTTTAGCTAATCCAAACCGTTCATTAATCTCTTCTGAACTAGGAGAAGGTACAAATAGATTTATTGAAATATTATGTATTTTATTGAGTAATGCTAATGGTACAGTACTTATAGATGAAATTGAAAATGGCATACATCACACAAAACTCTATGATATTTGGAAAGCAGTTATTGAGATTGTAGATGAAGAGAAGATTCAACTTTTTGTGACGACGCATGATGCTGAGTCCATAGAAGCACTTCTAAAAGCAAGTAAAAATAAAGAATTTGAAAAAGTAACTTCTATTAAACTCTTTAAAGATGAAGAGAACAAAATTCAAGCAAGTATCAAAAAATTTGAAACTTTAGAATATGGAATAACACAAGGGGCAGATATTAGATGAAAAAATATTTACTCGTTGAAGGCATTACCGATGTTGCTCTTGTTAAATATATTTGTGTAAAAAAAGGGATTACTAAAAAATATAATGACTTTGAACAAAATAAAAACTATTATACTTTTAATGATTTGATTATCGTAAATTTGAAAGGTGAAAAAAATTTAGATGATGAGCTAAAGTTTCTCAAAACTGAAGAGATGGAAGTACTAACAATTGGTATTTTACAAGATGCAGATAAAAATATTGAAAAATCTAAAAAATATGTAGAAGATGAGATTAAAAAATCAAATATAGACAAAAATAAATTTATCAAATTTTATACTCCAAATAATAAAGATGTAGGAAACTTAGAAATACTACTTTTATCAACATTGTATAAAGAAAATATACCTCAACTACAATGTTTTCAAGCATATAAAACATGTTTAGATAAACATATCAATATAGAGAAAAAAGAGATGGATAAAGGTGAACTTTATGCTTACACAATGTTTGCTAAAGATGGTAAAAAAACTTACACTCCACAAGACTCATTTATGTATAAACCAAATAACAGATACAATGACACAGGCTTATGGGACTTATCCAAAAAAAGAGTTTGAGCCTATGATTGCCTTTGTTGAGAGCTGTTTTAGATAAACCTATACCACAAGACATAGGAGATTGATTCTTTCTTGCCTACCTCTGAATCTCAAAAATTTTAATCCTATATTTATATCCCAATATTTTGAGTCTTTTTAGGTGTTTTTTGTCTCTTTTACTGTCTCCTACTATCAGTCCTACTGCTGGTTTTTTGCCTGTCATGTGGGCGTAGTATAGAGATTGTCCTACACTCTCAGCCCATTTTTTTGGAGAAATCTACTTCTATGGCGTATCTACTGGTGAGACAATCTACACGGGTTTTGTCTTTGAGTACTTTTTCGATGATACCATCGAGTTCATTGCACAGTAGGGTTTGGTAGTATTTTTCATTCTTTTTGACATTGGTATTTTTCTTGTCTTCTTTCTTATCTGAACAACTGGAGAGGAAGAAAGTGATGAGGAGGAGTAGAGTAATCAGTTTGCTATGTTGTGTTAAGTGATACATCTGATTACCCCATAACCCATTGAATGATATTTAGCACAAACATACTGCTAAAGCCTACTTTATATACGAGCATTTCATTGCGTTCTATAAAGGATGTGTCTTTAGAGAAATAAGGTTTGACTTTTTCGGGATTGGTGATTTCATATTGCATTTGTGAATAATTATGATAACGTGTTTTCGTATCCGTATCCAAGGCACGAAGCATACTACTTTCAAACCATGCAGGTATCTTGGCATTCATCTGCGTAGGTCTTTTGATATGTTTATCAAATGAGGGTGTTTGAAAGGGTTCTATTTCTCCAAACGGATACTTTTGGGTCAGTGATTCATAGAGTGTCACCCCAATGGCATAGAGTTCAGTTTGTTCATTGATAGGGGCTTGTCTAAAACGCTCAGGGGCTAGATAGCTAGGTGTGCCTACGCGTGTAATAGTCGTATAGGCTTCGGTGATACTTCCAAAATCTACCATTTTGAAAATCGTTTTGCCTTTGCGTTTGGTTAGCATAATATTTTCGGGTTTAATGTCACCATGGACTAAGTCCAAACGCATAAGGTATTGTGACATTTTGAGTAAAAAAAGTGCCAAAGCTACAGACAAATCTACAGAAAGAGGTTTTTGAGCAATAAAGGTTTTGAGATTGACCCCTTCGACATAAGACATAATATAGTAGCGATGTGTACGAGACTTTGGAATCATCGCCTTAGGGAAAAATCCTGCTTTGAGCCGTTTTGCCATCCATACTTCTTTGACATACATATCCAATAACAGTTCTGTATCCATCGCTTCATAAGGCACAAACTTGATGACATACTGAAAGCCTTTTTTGTGACAAAGCCATGTGCGTTCGTTTTGTATCAAAGGCTTGACAAGGGTATATCCATCTATGATTTCATCTTTTTTATACTGTGCTTGTACCTTTAAATCTAGCTGTTTAAAGTGCCTTCTAGGGTCTATCCCTTTCATCTCTACCACCACTGCTGTAGTATCATCGGGGAGATTGTCTTTATGTTTTTTGGAAGCTTTCTTGACTAAATACGATGCACCCATAAATATATTAGCACACAACTCTGCTTCGCTAAGTTCCGTATACAGTCCATCAGAACAAAGAAGTAGTGTATCTCCTATTTCTAACGTATTTTCAAAATAATAAGGGCTAACATTCTCTTCTAAACCCAAAGCAGAAGTCAAGACACCTTCCATGCCTTCTTCTTCTTCTACTACATGGTCAAACGAGAGCTGTGTCAAAACATGGTCACGATGCAAGTAGATACGACTGTCTCCCACATTGACACCATAGAGTCTCTCTCCTTCTATGACGACAAGGCTCAGTGTAGTCACCAATTCTTCTCTGTCATATTCACTCATGGATTCAAGATACAGTACCCTGTTAATATTGTCAATAAAGTGCAAGATAGATTTTTGCATGCTCCAGCTCTTGGGTCGGCTTTTGAGTGCATCGACTAGAAAGTTACAAGCGCGTTGTGCAGCTTCTGCCCCTTTTGACGCAGACCCTACCCCATCACATACCACAGCTACCGTAATATTGTCCAATACCTTGACCTTATAAAAGTCATCTCCTTTGAGCTGTGACCCTTTTGCCAACGTGAGTCCTGAGGTTTGTATTGTTTGTTTTGACATCATGTACCTTTGCATAGAATGGGACTATTATAGCATCTACACAAAGCTTTGTGCTAAAACCCTTTTGCTAAAACCTTTTGATACGCGTATGACAATACGGCGTACTTCCTTTGCGTTTATAATAATCTTGATGAGATGCATCAGCAGGATAAAATGAAGCCACAGGCAAGATTTTTGTAGCGATATTCAATCCCTTTTTCTCCAATATATCAATCAATTTTCTACTCATCTTACGCTCTATGGTATTGCCTACAAAGATAGCTGAGAGATATTGAGAGCCTATATCAGGTCCTTGCCCATCGATTTGCGTAGGGTCATGAATTTCAAGAAAAGTCTTGGTCAAGGTTTCATAACTGACCTGACGTGGGTCATAGACGACCTCAACGGTTTCCAAATGTCCTGTATTGCTGCGTATCACCTCATAATAGCTAGGATTCTTGACCTTACCTCCCATGAATCCTGAACGTACTTCTTTGACACCTTTTATCGCTTCGAGATAATACTCCACACCCCAAAAACATCCTCCTGCAAAGTATGCTTTGGCTAAAGTAGCTCTCACCTTAGCCTTTTTTTCAAAGTTTAAAGACAGAGAATTGACACAATGACGTACATTTTTGCTCGTCATACCCTCACCCTTAAAAACATGACCCATGTGTGCATCACAATTGGCACAAGTAATCTCTGTACGCTGTCCATCAGCATCAAGTGTCTCCTTGATAGCACCCTCTATAGCATCATCAAAGCTTGGCCATCCACACTTTGAATCAAACTTATCTTTGGAAATATACAGTGAAGTATCACAGATTTTACACTTATACACTCCCTCTTCTTTGCTATGTACATACTTACCCGAAAAAGCCCGTTCCGTGCCTTTGTCCATCAAGACACGCTTTTCAGCACTGCTTAGTGTATCTATCTGTTGTTTCCACGGGCTAAAATCTCCTGCTATACCTTGTGTAATACAACACATCACCATTATCCAAATACTTTTATACATCTCTTACCTTTAGGTTTATTTGTTCCTACTATACAAGATGAGTGTGTATTATTGATGTACTTTACTAGGTAGTAATTAGATTATCTTTTTCAAAAGACTTCCTAGGGCATTACCTATATCCTCTCCCAAGACTTTATCTAGCTCATTTTGTATCATACTCGAAGGGTTTATTTTGAGTGTTGGATGGGCTATACTTCCTTTAATTTCTCCTCTGATTTCATACTCATCATAACTAAAGATAAAGATACCTGTATGGGTATTGGCTTGTGTATCTATGATGCCTTCGATAATTTCGAGATTGGAATGTTTTCCCATGGCAAAGAGTGTATAGTGGGTCTTGTGGGTATCTATCGTAGCATGTATATCTGTAGAGCTATAAAGGATGCTTGAAGGGTCTTTGCCCATGAGCATTTTGATGGTTTCTGTCATAGTGCTTTTTTCGATGTGGAAGTCTTCTATTTCTATGTCTATGATTCCCTTTTTGCTTTGGATATCATAATCTATATTGCCTATCATCTCTCCACTAAACCATTGTGTATGACCTAATAGGCTAAAAACCTTTTGCAATGAAACTTGTTTAAGGGAAGCTTTGAAGGCATCGTCTATGCGTTGATAGCTTATATCTCCTCCTAAAGAGCTACTACTTCCTGTGATTTTGAGGGTCTCTTTTTGGCTCATATAACCTACTAATTTTACAGAGCCATAGAGCCTTTTATGCGTTAAATCATAGGCATTTTCTAAATTAGGTATATTTAAAATATAAGGTGTTTCTACATATTTACTGTCTATATCTATATGCATATTTTCCAAATAAAGCTGAGCTATAGGGCTAGTCAATACTGTAGAAAGTTTGACTTTACCTTGGCTGATACTTCCCTGACTTTTCATTTGTATGGGTATTTCTACTGGGTGACCTATGAGCTTTTCTAGCATACGAGCTTGGGTTAGGAGTTGGTCACTGTTCAGGGTAAAGTTCCCTTCAGGGTTTTGGAAGTTATGTAGGGCTATTTCTGTATGTACCTTGCCTTTGAGATAACGTGAGATGCCTAGTAAAGAGAAGAGCTTTTGGATAAATAGCTCAGGGGCTTTGAGCATGGCTTGACTTGAGTCATAGCTAAAGTCTATGGTACCTCCTAAGCCTTGGGCTTGACCTGAAAGTAGCAAATCCTTAGCGAATACGGCGTAGCCCTTGGCTCGGATATAGCCTCGTTTTACAGCACGATTACCTCGTATGAGTAATCCAATATTGGGTAAAAAGAGTTTGTATTGGCTATGTAGCTCTTGCTTATCTATCAGATATTGTGCATTTTCTAAGCTAATATCTACGATACTCGAATGCAAGGAGGCTGTAATATCGAGGTTATTTTCTTTGATTATACCTTGAGAGGTTAGGGTGAAGTTATTGACTTCTGGGATTTGATAGCCTAAATTTTTCTCCATAGTATCAGCCCTAAAAAGACCCTTTTTTATATCAAATAAATACTGACCTTGTGTAGTGTCTTGACTGATGTCAATCGCACCAGAGACTAATCCTTCAGCATAAGGGGCTTGTCTGCTAGAGGATAGTATCTTGGACAAGTGCAGGTTTTTGAAATTGATTTTAGTAGATTGTCCAATATCAAAATACAAGGCTCCTCCTAGTGAAGGGCTATTTCCTCTGAGATGATAGCCTTCTTTGTCTTGGCGAATATTACCTTTAAGTGCAAATGTTCCTATGAGGACATTTTTGCTAAAGAGTGCTAGATTGTTGATGGTCATAGTATAATTTGCATCTAGCGTTTGCTTTGTTACATCCATCACGGCATCTTGAATATCAATATGGAAAAGGTTACTTTGTGCTTGGGTAGAAAAGGCTAGGCTCCTGCCATCTAGTACCATAGAGATATGTCCTAAGGTATAGCTCTGTTTAGGCAAGACAATACCATATTTTCTCTCTATTAGAGGGGTATTAAAGAATGCCTTATGTAAAACGATAGCCCCTCTTCCTTGGGCAGAGTATTTCCCAATATCTGGTAAATTTATATCCACATCTACCTTACCTTCAAAGACCGTATCTTCATGTATGAGGGCAAAGAGTTCAGAAGCATTGACATTTTGGATTTTGGCTTGAATATGTTTAAATTTGGAGTGTTTGATATGAAAACGGTAGCTCAGGTTTGCATCCAATGCTGACCCTCTACCTTGGACTTGCATATTTTCGATACTGCCTTTAAATCGTCCTTGTAGATTGGCATGTTTGAGATGTATATACTGATGTGTAAAGTCTGTAATTTTGAGATGATATTGCCCATACAAATATTGTGTAACAAGATTATACTTAGTCTTGACTTCTATGGTAATTTGCTCATCTACCTTAATAGTAAAGGTCATTTCCTCTTCATCTAAATTAAAATTATGGATATTTATAGGTAGCCCTGTATAAGATTTGAGAGAAGATTTAAGATAGGTTTTGATGGTAGTATTTCCACTGTGTGTAAAGGCAAACAATCGTAAGCCAATAATAGCAGAGAGGAGTATAACAATAATAGAGAGTATATAAATCAGTAATTTATTCATCAGAGACTAGAGTATCCTTAGCATTTTAATTGATATTAAGCCCTAATTTCCCCTAGATATGGCTTATTTTTGGGTACCATTTAAAATAGGGACAAATAAACATGCTTCAAGACTTCTGCTATAAATACGTCCCTGTTTTTTGTCATAACGTGTAAGTATATGATGGTTGGGTGCGTGTTCTATAGGAGCGATGAGGATGCCACCTTCTGCAAGCTGATTAAAGAGTGCTTGAGGTATGCTTTTGGCAGTAGCAGAGAGGATGATACGTTCAAAGGGAGCATAATGCTTCCATCCTCTTTGTCCATCATCAAAATGGGTAAAGATATTATGTATCTCCAAATCAGCAAAACGTCTCTTGGCTTCTTTGAGTAGAATATCAATACGTTCTATAGTGAAAACACGACGACAAATTTTAGACAAAATCGCTGCTTGATAGCCTGAACCACAGCCTACTTCGAGGATAGAATCTACATGGTCTAGTTCTAAATATTGGGTGATTTTGGCTACGGTTAAAGCAGAAGAAATCCATTGACTCTCCGCCAAAGGTAGGGCATCTAATGTATAGGCAAGGTGTTTCAATTGTGCAGGAACAAAGACTTCTCTATCTACAGCCAAAAATGCTTTTTTGACAGGAGTATCCAAAACCAAGGTCTTTTCTATCTCGTAGACAAGATTGTCTAACTGTATCAATTTTATCACAGCACTTCCCTTCTACTTTTTATGATTGATATTCATATTTGTGATTTTATCCAAAGTCTTATTAAACCATAGCAAGAGAAAAGAACGATACAATAACCTAAGTCTAAAAGGACTATTTATGAAAAAATTATTGTATATTACCGACCAAGATGAGTATATGGACCATAGTTTCATTGCACCACTTTTTGAAATATATCTCAAAAAATACTTAGAAATAGATATTGTGTATTTTACTGAATTCAAATCAGACTTTGAACGCAAGGATGCCCATCGCTTTACGATGCCATCTCGTTATAAAAATGTTTTGATACAATCTCTTTTACGTAATAACATCGCCATCGATAGCTATGATTTTATCATGGTGCGTAATGATATTGAAGTGATGAAAAATGTCTTAAAGTATAGAAAAACGTATGGATATAAAGCCCTCTATCGCTTTTCGTATCCTAAATCAAGTAGGAAACTTCTTTGTGACCAAGCCAAAAATAAAAATACTTTTTTTGCCCCCTTGCAACATTATTTCAAAATGAAAGGTGCCACGTCTATTATCAATCTCTGTGATGCTTTTTTACCTACCTCTCTTAGTATGCAAAAAGCCTTTCGTCCAGAAGTAACGATTGGGACTATTGTCTGTCCTCCTGCGATTAATCCACAAGTATTGTATCCAAACAAACAGCACGAAGGAGAAGAAAAATGCTTCTTCTATGCAGGCACAGTAGATAAAACCAGAGCATTTGAAACCGTATTAGATGCCTTTGTAGCAGTCAATAGTCAACAGTGGAGCTTGGCTATCTCCACTCCTGATACGCACTATGTCCATCGTATGCTAGAAGATTACCCTCAGATAAAACCTCAAATTAAAGTCTATAATGCCAAAACTAAAGAAGCACTACTCTTGGGGATTGCTTTGGCTGATATTGGGGTGGCACTGTTACCTGATATTTCTATTTATAACTCTTCTACCCCTGTAAAGATATTTGATTATTATGCATCTGCGGTACCGTGTTTGATGACACATTCTGGAGATACTACGACACTTTTTAAAGATGCTGATACGGCATGGTTTTCCCCTTTTGAGTCTGAGGAAATTGCCAAGAAAATACAATCTCTGCTCTCTTTAAGTAAAGCCGAAGTCATAGAAGTAGGAAGCAAAGGACAAGCACACCTTTTGACTGTCCAAAATTATGAAACGATTGCAAAAAATATCGCTTCTAAACTCCAAGGATTACTATGAGTAATAGACATTATCAAGTCGTGATTATCGGTGGAGGTATTTCGGGTTCTGCCCTTTTTTATACCCTGTCCAAATATACCAATGTCAAATCGATAGCGTTATTGGAGAAGTATGAAGCACTCTCCACACTCAATTCTAAAGCCACAAGTAACTCTCAAACCATTCATATAGGAGATATAGAAACCAACTATACACTCGAAAAAGCCAAAATTACCAAGCGTACTGCGAAGATGATAGAAAAGTTTTGTTTGCAATACCATTTGGAAGATAAAATCATGTTCTCACATCAAAAGATGGCATTGGGAGTGGGCAAGAAAGAAGTAGCCTTTATAGAAAATAGGTACCATGAATTTAAAACACTTTTCCCTTACCTAGAGCTTTGGGATGTAGAAAAGCTCAAAGTCCTTGAACCCAAAGTGGTCTATGTAGATAAAGCCCAAACCATCGTACGCCCTGAGCCTATCTTGGCTATGGGAACTGCGACACAATATACTACAGTTGATTATGGCAAAATGTCAGAAGCTTTAGTAGCAGAAGCACAGAAGGCTAGTTCTGCTGTTACTGATATTTTTTACCACACACAAGTGAGTCATATCATACAAAAATCAGATAAAATTTTTGAACTTCATGTCAAAGACCAAGAGCCTTTTACAGCAGACTTCGTCATCGTAAATGCAGGAGCACATTCACTCTTTTTGGCACACAAAATGGGGTATGGCAAAGACAAAGGATGCTTACCTATGGCAGGGAGCTTTTATATGACACAAAACCATTTCCTCAACGGTAAAGTCTATATGGTACAAAACAACAAACTCCCTTTTGCTGCCTTGCATGGTGACCCTGATATCTTAGCAGATGGCAAAACACGTTTTGGTCCTACGGCTTTGATGCTACCCAAACTAGAACGCTACAAATCAGGTACCTATTGGGATTTTTTCAAAACCTTAAATTTTGATTGGCATATTGTCAAAATATTTTGGGATTTACTCAAAGACTCAGATATCCGAAAGTATGTTTTTAAAAATATGCTTTTTGAAGTACCCTTAATTAATAAAACACTCTTCGTCCAAGATGCTAGAAAAATTGTACCTTCGTTGTCGGTTGATGATATTAAATATGCCAAAGGATTTGGAGGCATACGCCCACAAGTCCTAGACAAAGACAAAGAAAAGCTTATGCTAGGAGAAGCCTCTATCAACACAGGCAAAGGCATCATCTTCAACATGACCCCAAGCCCAGGCGCAACTTCATGTTTGGGAAATGCCGAAAGAGATATGCAAAACATTGTAAAACATTTAGGGATGGACTATGATGAAGAAGCCTTTTTAACAGAGTTGACGGAGTAGTTGGGGTGAATATTCTTACAAAAGACAAGCAGCACTTGGTGATGAGATATGCTACTATAGATATTAAAAAGGTTAGGGGTTAACACATATGGATAAAGACATACCTTTCTACACAACTAACTCAAAAGAAAAAGTGCTATTATACAAGTAAAAGAAAAGACATGAATAAAAGACTAAAAAAAGATATGAGAAGTTAGTAAGAGGTGAGATGAATACAAAACATAAAAGCCAAAGTGGAATGAACCTAGTATTAGAGACTGATGGATGGAGTCAAGTCCAAGCGTCATGGCGATTTTATAATAATGAAGAAGTAACAATTCCCTCACTCAATGACCCAATCATAGAAGAAGTGGTAGAGCAAAGTAACAAAAGAGTAGGTAACTATACCTTGGTAGCCTATGATTGGTCACATTTGGACTATAAAAAGCATACAAAGAAACAGGAACTTGTGACTAAGAATAAGAAAGGGAATGCGAAACAAATAGGCTATGATTTGCAAGGTTCATTGGCAATGGATGAGAAAGGAAATCCTTTGGGTGCCTTAGCCCAAAACTTGGCAACAAGTGAGAAGATATACTCCACTTATGATAGCAATATTGATACAAACTTAACGCATTTAGAGGAGTTGGTTCAAAGAACTAAATACATACGAGAAAATTATAAGTTTGAAAAAGAGTTGGTTGATATTATTGACCGAGAAGGAGATAGTGTAGCCTTAATGAGAGAGTATGAAGCCAATGGTTGGTGCTATCTGATTCGAGCTAAATCAAATCACAAAGTTTACCTGCCTGACGAGGATAGAGAGGTAAAACAAGGAGATTTGGCAAAAGAATTAACGCTAGGAAGCTACCTTAAAACCATACCTTTCTACACAACTAACTCAAAAGAAAAAGTGCTATTATACAAGTAAAAGAAAAGACATGAATAAAAGACTAAAAAGAGATATGAGAAGTTAGTAAGAGGTGAGATGAATACAAAACATAAAAGCCAAAGTGGAATGAACCTAGTATTGGAGACAGATGGATGGAGTCAAGTCCAAGCGTCATGGCGATTTTATAATAATGAAGAAGTAACAATTCCCTCACTCAATGACCCAATCATAGAAGAAGTGGTAGAGCAAAGTAACAAAAGAGTAGGTAACTATACCTTGGTAGCCTATGATTGGTCACATTTGGACGATAAAAAGCATACAAAGAAACAGGAACTTGTGACTAAGAATAAGAAAGGGAATGCAGAAACAAATAGGCTATGATTTGCAAGGTTCATTGGCAATGGATGAGAAAGGAAATCCTTTGGGTGCCTTAGCCCAAAACTTGGCAACAAGTGAGAAGATATACTCAACTTATGATAGCAATATTGATACAGACTTGACGCATTTAGAGGAGTTGATTCAAAGAACTAAATACACTACGAGAAAATTATAAGTTTGAAAAAGAGTTGGTTGATATTATTGACCGAGAAGGAGATAGTGTAGCCTTAATGAGAGAGTATGAAGCCAATGGTTGGTGCTATCTGATTCGAGCTAAATCAAATCACAAAGTTTACCTGCCTGACGAGGATAGAGAGGTAAAACAAGGAGATTTGGCAAAAGAATTAACGCTAGGAAGCTACCTTAAAACCATTAAATATAAAGTGGATAAAAGATGCAAAAGGTGAAGATATTTGTCAATGAAATAGAAGTGAATATACGAAGAGATGCCACCAAATCAGTACTTGACGAGGACGGTAAGCGAAAAACTATCTTCACAGCAGGAAAAAGTATTAAGGCAAGGTTTGTGGTGGAGAGATTGGTTGATGAAGACAATAATATTGTTGCCCAATGGATGCTTTTGAGCAATGTTCCCAAAGAGGTCACAGCCACAACTATTGGTACTTGGTATTATCATAGATGGAAAATAGAAAGCTATTTTAAACTTCTAAAATCTTCTGGATTTAATCTTGAAAGTTGGCAACAAAGAAACTCCAATGGCTCTGTTTAGAAGACTTCTTGTGGTCTCCTATGCTACATTGTTTGTTTGGAAGATTGAGCGTTCGGAAGAGAAAAATGCTCCTGCTGTTAGAAAGTTTTTAGTGCAACTCTCAGGACGACTTATTGAAAAGAACAAAGAATTTACAACACCTGCTTTACTATCAGGTCTTTGGGTTTTTATGAAGATGATGAATGTTTTAAGTATTTACGATGTTGAATCTCTTTTTGCCTTTAAAGAGCAAATCGGGGATATGATGGGCATGGAACTTTGAGTTGTGTAGAAAGGTATGGATATACTTGGTTAGTAAATCACTTTTTTATGTGATGTTTTTACTGCTTTTAACTATGTAGTAGTTTGCTTAATATTGGGTTGGTGGGGTTATTTAGGGGGTTACGATAAAAGCTCCCATTATCTTTAGAATTATCAGCTACTATACGCCATGAATAAAAATACACAAATGGTTTATACCTATCACAATGAAACAAAACATACACCCCTACGCTATGCTAAGTCTTTAGGATATATGGATTGGGCTACACAGCCAAATCCGTATCGTAGCTATGAGCATACTCAAAAAACAATCTTACCTCTTTCTTTTGAAAATAAAAGTTTGGAATACAGTCAAATATTTACACAAGCAAAACAAGAAGAAAAAGTAGTCGCTCCCTTATGTTTGCAAAGTATCTCACAATTTTTTCAGTTTTCACTAGGACTCGCAGCCATCAAAGAATTGGGAGAGCAATCATGGGCTTTACGATGTAATGCTTCAAGTGGTAACTTACAACCCAGTGAAGCCTATATCATAGCCCAAGACATAGAAGGCATAGAAGATGGTCTTCATCACTATGCTCCCCTTGAACATCAACTTGAACAGCTCTCTAAAACAAGCAGTGATTTAGCCTTACCAAACAATAGTTTTTTAGTCTCTTTGTCTTCTATCGTTTGGAGAGAAGCTTGGAAATATGGTGAACGGTCTTGGAGATATACGCAACTTGATTGTGGTCATGCACTCAAAGCCTTAGAAATATCTGCTTACATCTTAGGATGGAAAATAGAAGTACTTAGTACCAAAGACACAGAGCTTCAAAGTCTCATAGGTTTTGACCAAGCAGAGAGATATGTGCCTGAGGAGAGAGAACTTTCTGATATGTTATTGCTTGTAACTTTAGATGATAGTGTTCAGACTTCAGAGTTAGATATTAATACTTTACGAAACTCTTTAGAAGCATCTTACGCAGGAAAAGCCAATCAATTAAGTGATAACTGGCACAAGTGGGACATCCTAGAAAAGATTGAAGATTCCACCTTAAGTGATGATTTAGAGAGTAAGAAATTTAAAGTTGACCACTATGAAGAGAACCCTTACCGAAACATTTCTAACTTAGCCAAAGATGTCGTTTTAAACAGAAGGTCTGCTCAAGCTATGAAAAAAGATGATTGTACGATTAGCAAAAATGAATTTGAAACGATTATAGCTTCTGTCAAATCAAATAACTCGCCTATTCACTTAGTCATATTTGTCCATAGTGTAGAAGAAATAGACCAAGGACTCTATATTTTAGTTAGAAATGAAGCACATAAAGCAGAACTCAAAAGTTTACTAAAAGAAGAATTTCTTTGGGAAAAAGTAGATACAAAAGCAGGACAACTATATAAACTTAAAAATGCTGATATGACCGTCATCTCACAAACCATATCTTGTAATCAAGAAATCGCAAGTGATGGAGCATTTACCTTAGGCATGTTAGCCCAATTTTCACAACAAATAGAAGAGTTTGGTGCATCAAGATATAAGGAACTTTACTGGGAATGTGGTGCCATTGGACAACAGCTGTACCTAGAGACAACCTCTCTACATTTATCAGCCACTGGCATCGGATGTTTTTTAGATAATATTTTACATGATGTCATAGGACTTCAAAGCAATCACTATCAGACCTTGTATCATTTTACCATTGGTCGTGGGGTAGTTGATAACAGATTGAGTACTGTGAAGCCTTATGGAAGTCTTAAACGATAGAGAGCGTATAGGGTTTCTTGCTGTTAATACTTACTGTCTCCCCCTATGTAGATATACTTATAATTTAAAATTAATAGGAGTACAAATATGGAAAATATTTATAAAAGTATATTTATCTTGGTTTTGGGTGTGGATGTGAATAATAATGGGGTGAGGGATGAAGTGGAACGGTGGATTTATAAAGAGATGCCTACTTATCATCATTCTAAAATCGAGAGAGTCATTGCCATGCAACAAGCGAAAGCGTATCAAATGACACTTATTGACCCTACAAATAAAGAGGATAAAGTAGTCAATGCAATACATAAATCTAGTGATTGTTGCTATTAACATCAATGAAATAAACTAAGGAGAGAATCATGTATAAATCAATCTTCTTTAATTCAAAAAAACTAATCCAAAGTCGGTAAATGGGTCTATGTAGGTTTGTATCTTTTTTTCTTTATTTTATTCTAGCATATTATTGGTGTCTATTATCTCTATTTCTAAACTCTCACAAACTTCCAACATAAAAACAAAAGAAAATGTCCCTCTATGAATTTTAGTCCTAATCGTATTATCACTATAAATATACCCTTTTTCCTTCATCATCTGTGATAATTTAGGATAGCTAATCTTTCTTTTCTTCAATTCATTATTTATAATCTCTCTTGCTTTCTCTTTCATCAACTTCTCTTTTTATTTTAATTATAACATAGCAAAAACGAAACTTGACAAAACGCTGCTTATATGATACAATTACTGACTTTATTATAAGGGTTATCATGTCTTTCAAAATTTTTTCCACATTTACAGGAGCAGGAGGCTTAGATATTGGCTTTCATGGTGACTTCAAGTTTTTAGGTAAAAAATATCCTAAACTCAACTTTACAACGACCAAAGCCCTAGAGATAAACCCTCATGCTTGTGAGACTTTAATAAATGATAAAAAGTATTTCAAAGATACAGATGTACTCAATGAAGACATCACCAAAGTCAATCCAAATGACTTTAAAGATGAGGATTATGATGTACTTTTGGGAGGATTTCCTTGCGTCACATTCTCTATCGTAGGCAAACAAATTGGCTTACAAGACGACATCAACGGCAAACTTTATGAAAATTTTGTAAACTTTGTAGAAGTCCTAAGACCCAAAGTATTCTTAGCCGAAAATGTCAAAGGTATTTTATCAGCCAATAAAGGTGAAGCGATTAAAATCATTACCAAAAGATTTGAAGACACAGGCTACACTCTACAAGTACATTTAGTCAATTTCGCAAATTATGGTGTGCCACAACTTCGCCAAAGGGTGTTATTTATAGGCGTAAGAGACGATATAAAAGAAGAATTTATTCTACCCACTCCCACACACAAAGACAAACACATCACAAGCCAAGAAGCCTTTGAAAACCTCAATACAAAATGCGTAAATCACAACTTCATCAAACAACTACCCAGCACAACGGCAAAACTCCGAGCCATTCCAGAGGGTGGAAATTTCAAAGATTTACCACCTGAATTAGCAGTCAAAGGAAGAATGTCAAATATCTACCGAAAACTAGACCGAAACAAACCTGCCTACACAGTATTAGCAAGTGGAGGAGGAGGCACATGGACTTATCACTACGAAGAACCACGAGCCTTAAGCAACAGAGAAAGAGCAAGATTACAAGCCTTTCCTGATGATTTAATTTTTAAAGGTAGTAATACAGAAGTGAGACGACAAATAGGTAATGCCGTCCCTGCTGTGGGGGTTTATTATTTTGCTAGGGAGATTGAGAGGGTTTTAAATAATAGTATTTAAACTCCTATCGTATTTATTGTACATTTTTGTAATTGATTACCTATAATTCCAAAATGATTTAATATTTGATTATTTTTATTATCTAAATGACCTAAGTTAATTAAAGCTTTAATCAAATACTCTCCCTTATTATCACTATTCAATTGTCCTATCGCTTGGTTTGGCATACCTTTAGTTGAAGCACCAATAGACATACTATTTAATACCTCTGGATAAATATATAAATCATTAGCTGTGATTACATTATTAAATATAATATCTACAACTATATCTATAGTATAATGATTTGTTGAACGACCTGCAGGAATATGAATATTATAAGGCAAAGACGCAATTTTACCTATTGCTTTTAATGCATTATCATAACCATAATTTTTTTTTGCATCATCTCCACTTATTTTAATAAAAACTATATCATTGATAGCCACTTCATTTTGATACCAACTTAAATAATCTATTGAAAATCCTTGAGCATTGTTATTAATTAAATTATTAACTGCTACTTGGTCATTTGTTCTAATTGCATAATACTTCATTTATTTTTCCTTTTTTATATTTTAGAATAATCTAAAAATTTAGATAATTTCTCTCTCATATACTCATCAAACTTATCCTTATCCTGCACAAGTTGATAAATATCTTCTTTGTTTGGTATTTGCGTAGGTATTGTAACTAAAAAACCATCATCATATAAATTTTTTGGTTTCAATCTCAACTCTAATCTTTTTTTAGCTTTATAAATCTTAGAATTTCCATATTTTGCATCAATCACACCATTTAAAAATACCGATTTATCAACTTTATCATTTTCGTCTCTTTGAGTGATGGTTTCTGTATTTATCTTATCACTGTTTACTTCAAAGGCACAGATATAACTCTCTTTGCTACTTCCTCTCAAGAAGAAAAAGTAATACACTCTATCTATGGCTTTTTCAGTCTTTACTTTGAGGATTTTTTCTTTCCAAATCTCTGTCCACCCATTTATAATCTCTTGATATTGTTCATTTTTAAACAGTTCATCAAGACTAATGCCTGTGCCTACAAATTTTTGAGCGAGTGAAGTTTCGCCACTGTCTCCCTTGCCTAAATTATCATTTTTATCTACTTTACAAGAAAGCATTTTGACATCTGCACCCCATTCATTGGGTTTTAAAATGTCTATTGGATAGCTTCCTGCTCCTACCGACTCAACTTGTAGGGCTTGGACGAACCACTGTTCTAAATGTTCTTTGGGGATTTGAATGGGGAGAGAATTTTTATCTTGATATACTTCGGGTTGGGCGAAGAGAGAGGTGTTCATAAAGTATTGAATGACTTTGAGTGAGTGTTCGGAAAAAAATGTGTTTAATTCTTCTTTTCGTAAGGGTCTTAATATGTTCATTTTTTGCTCTCTAATTTTTAGACCTAATCTTATCAGAATTCAATTAAAGTTCTCTCATTTTTAAATTAATCTCCCTCTAACCAAAAACACACTACCATAATAAACAAAGCTTTTTTTGAAGATTTTTAAAAGAGGCTGTAAAAAAGGATGAGTGAAGTCCCCATGTTTTTCCGACCGACGACTTCACTCAACAAGCACAAGGCTTATTCGTATTTTAACCATTTTTGCGTTAAATTTCAATGAACCTATACATTTTATTGTTAAGTATTCCCCTAAATGCTTGGGGTCTTTTTTGCAACAAAGCCATAAAAATCTTCCACCTCGTTCTACAGTGGTGTGTTCTTGCCTAGGATAAGTCTCATTTGAGATATGCCCAGAGGAAAAAATAGTAAGAAAAAATAGATTGGTAGTAACCGTATTTTGTGAAAAATACGCATCATGCCGAGATGAAGTATGTTGGTATTTGGGAACTTAGAAGAAGATAGCTGTAATTGAAAGATATAGTTTGGATAAGGGTCTCCGTCCTGATGAAGCTATCGAGAAAAGCATAGTTACTCAACTTTTCTCTAGTGATGGACGACGCGATATGTGACGGTCTTTGTATGTTGCTTGATTTTTTTTGGGCAAAACACGCTCAAAACTTCTTCTCCTTGCTATGGTCTTTCCCATATGTTAGATAGACTTATAAAATAAATTTAAAATTAACAGGAGTATGAATATGAAAAATATTTATAAAAGTATATTTATCTTGGTTTTGGGCTTAAATTTGGCTCATTCAAAGCATAGCTTATCTCAAAAACATCTTCTCTCAATATTACCAAACCCAACAACGGATTCAGTGAAAGAAAATAGTCAATTTTCTTTTACCTTTGATAATAAAATTATTGAAGACTCTATCAAGACGCATACGATTACAATCAAAAAGAAAAAATCTAAAAAACAAGGCATAGTAGGTGCTATTGAAATTCAAGAAAATATTTTAATTTTTAAGCCTTCAAAATTATTAGAAATAGGTACTTATCATATCAAAGTAAATCCAATAAAGCTAGAAAGAGAAATACAAGATAATACTAAAAAAAGACCACACCCTATCCATACAAAAGCTATACGCTTTAAGTTTAAAGTCACAGAAGACACAGTGACATTAGTAGCACTCACAGCAAACCCCAATACCATAGCCCTCTCAGAACACAACAGTACAACACTTGCTGTCTTAGCCAAATATGCTGATAATTCTACCCTAGATGTCACCCAAAAAGCCACCTATAGTTCTAGTGATAATGTTGTAGATGTAGAGAAAGGAGTCATTAGCAGTAATGATTCAGGCACAGCCACTATCACTATAGGCTATGAAGACAAAACAACAACAGTTCAAGTAGAAGTGTATGAAACAATAGAAGGGCATAGACTCCCACCAGAACCTCAAAATCCTGATGCTACACTTTTGGGTGTGGATGTGAATGATAATGGGGTGAGGGATGAAGTGGAACGGTGGATTTATAAAGAGATGCCTACTTATCATCATCCTGAAATTGAGAGAGTGATTGCGATGCAACAAGCTAAAGCAGACCAAATGGCATTGGTTGACCCTACTAATAAAGAGGATAATGTGCTTGATGCAATACATAGAGCTGATGATTGTTGGTGGTATTATGAGCATATTAAAAATATAGATGATAGTTCTGTGGAAGCCTTTAATATTAAGCTTAGAGATAAAAGTTTTAATACGAAAAATCGTTTGAATACTTATTTTGAGTATGATTATAGTTTAAGAGGTCGTAGTTTTATAGTTACAGGCGAAAAAAGTACTGACTGTGATATTAACATCAATGTAATAAAATAAGGAGAACAAGATGAATAAAATATATATTTTACTAATTATAACTTCCATAGTATCATTTTCTAAACCATGCATGACAGATATTTATATGGGCAATGGTATTCAAAACTCTGAGACAGAGACTAGAAAAAGTACAAAGAAACTTCGAAAAGTCATGTTGTTTTCAAATACATCCTCACGACTAGATACATCAGTAGAAGGTCACAGTTATCAATTTAAATATTCATATAATCCCTCCTATACATCAATACCTTCGCCAAAATGAAAATGAGCATATTTTGAAAAGTTCAAACCCCCGTAAATAGGAGGGCTAGAAGAAGAAAATAGCTATTTTTTAGTAAAAATACAAATTGGCTAAGGTATTGATACATTAATTAAAGATATTCAAGAAACTTATTATGGACTTGTAGAATCTGGTCAAATCTCTAAAAGTTTTTTTGCATTTATATTTGATTTACCCACATTGGGTTCAAATGGTGAAGAATCCCTTGCACAATATTTAACTCTAATGATGACTTATGAAAATGATTTAGAAAAAATCCGAGAACAATATGTAAGAGAAAGTTTTGAAAAAAATCATAATGTTCTACTTGTAGCACATTCACAAGGTAATATCATAGGTAATCAAGTTTATACACACTTTACTTCTACCCAAAAAAGTAAGTTTCGTATGGTTTCTGTAGGTACACCTGCTGACCATGTAGCAGGTGTAAAATATGCAGATGAACAGCATGTTACAGCATTTCAAGACTATATAATTGATGTCCCATGGTTACCAAATCATTTACCTTCAAATACTTCAGGGCTTGGACATAGCTTTATCTCTACATATATGAACGCTTTCTTTGGTGGTCGTGATAAAATTGCAAGACTTGTAAAAATGGCTTATAACAACCTTACTGCATATACAGGCTGTTCAAAGTATGATAATGTTTATCTCTATGTCAATGCAAGTAATGATACAGTACAAGCTGTAGGAAGAATTGCAGGAACTTTTGGTACAGAGCTTATATCAGAACAGAAAGTTGAATCAAGAGAGATTGATGATGAATGTAAAGATTATTCAAAGATAGGGTCATATAATAAACTATATCATTTTAACAATGATTTTTATTCATGGCGTATTGGTCCTTTTCAAACACAAGAACAAGTATTATCGCATCAATCTGCAGAATTGAGTTATAAAAATTATTATACTAAATGTGTAGATATATCATTTAAAGATACTTTATATGATGTAGTATATAAGGGCTTAGAAAAATAACTCACGCTAATCCTTGTACTTTCACTCTCTTGAGTGAGAGACTTCATCCCCTAAAACTTCTTACTCTCAATATCTCCCAATACTTTATCTATCTTCATATCGGTCGAAAAACATTTTTGCATGGTACAGGCTGAGTAGTCTTCTGTGTGGATAGCTTTGCTAAGGAAATAGGGGTAATAGAGTTCGTCTATGGCTTTTGCATGGGTCAAGAGGTTTGCTTTACTGGCTTTGATGATGACTATGCCGTTTTGTAACATCAGTGCTACTTTGCTAGCATACCCAAGAGTATTGGGCATAGTGTTGAGTTGCTGGGCATGGAGGGTGAGCATAGATGAGGCTTGGTTGTAGGCATCGTAATCGTCGTTTAGGTGTGCAAGTAACAAGATGTTTTCAATACTCACTGCCATAGAAGAACGGTACGAAGCATCACCCAAGTCTGCTAGTGATTTGAAGTTGTCATCTGACATGTGCCATTGTGAGTCTTTGTAGAATTTCACGATACTTTGTGTGTTGAGTATGATAGCTAAGTCTAGGTATTTTCTATCAAAATGGGCTTGATAGGCTTCGATGAGTGCTGAAATCAAAAAGGCATAGTCTTCTAGGTAGCCTTTAATTTTGGGTGTTTTACCTTGTACCATTTGGTGATAGAGTTCTCCTTTGATGTAGAGCTTTGTAATGAGGGTATCCAAGGATTTGAGGGCTTTTTCTTTTTCTCCTGCTTTGAATAATCCATGAATAAACAAGGCATTCCATGAGGTTTGTACTTTGTAATCTACAAAAGGATAATTTCGCTCTTTTCTGATGTCAAAGAGAATGGCTTTGACTTTGGCTATATCTTGGGGGACTGTATTGTCTGTGATATACGGGTTGTTGGTCTTGCCTTCAAAATTACCTTCTTGCGTGATATTGAAATACTCTAGGGCTATTTCGGCTTGGGCTTTGCTAAAGCCTTCTTTTTCCAATACTTTTAAAGTCGGTTCGTATGCAAAGGTAAAGTACTTCCCTTCTACCTTGTCGCTATCGGCATCTGAAGCAGAGTAAAAAAGGTCGTCTTTTTCAAAACGCTTATAGATATTGGCGATAGTTTCGTCTATGGTTTTTTGGAAGAAGGGATTAGCACTCATCTTGTAAGCATTGGCATAGGTACTGAGGAGTTCGGCGTTGGTATAGAGCATCTTTTCAAAATGGGGGATTCTCCACTCTTCATCGGTAGAATAACGGTAAAACCCTCCTTCTATTTGGTCATTGATACCCCCTTTTGCCATGGCTGTGAGTGCATCATCTGCCATGGTTTTGGCATCAAAATTTAGGGTAAGTCTAGCAATATCCAAAAGCGTATCAAAGCTTGTGGCATGAGGAAATTTGGGTTGCTGACCTATGCCTTTGAACTCTGCATCATAGTTGTCACTAATCTTTTTGATAAAAAGTGTCGAGAGATTGCTATCAATCTGACGCGAAGCATCGGCTACAGGCAGAAGTGATTTTCTCTGTGTAGCCTTGCTCAAATTGCCTAGAATGGTGTTGATGAGTTCTTTTCTATTGTGATACAAATCATTCATCTCTGGCAAAATATCATCTAGCCCTTTGGTACGATACTTGGCTTTGGGAGGCAGATAACTTGAAGTAAAAAACACTTGGGCATCAGGAGTCAAAATCACAGTCAAAGGCCATCCTCCTGCACGTTGGTTCATCATTTGGTAGATAGATTGATAGTGTTTATCAATGTTGGGATACTCTTCACGGTCAACCTTGATACTGATGAAGTCTTTGTTCAAGATGTCGGCTATCTCTTGGTTATCAAAGGATTCATACTCCATCACATGACACCAATGGCAGGTACTATAACCAATAGACAAGAAAATCACTTTGTCCTCTTTTTTGGCTTTGGCTAGTGCTTCATCTCCCCAAGGATACCAATTGACTGGATTGTTGGCATGTTGTTGTAGGTAATGTGATTCTTCGTGTTGCAGTGCATTGGCTTGTAGGTTCATCAGTAGTAGTCCTAGTAAGAGCATGATTTTTAACATGTAATATCCTTGTTAATGGAGTGATAATAGCTAGATTTATTGAAATCTATATTAAGATAGGAAAAGAAATACCAAAATTATGCTACTATAACTCCAATAGAAAACAAAGGAATAAATATGTTTGGTATGGTAGATAATAGAGAGAAAACATTGGTCAAAGTAGCAGGTATGAGAATTAGCAGACCTGACGCTGAAAATATCGCTACAGATTTGGGTATTACCTTTAATGATGTGACCGTAGATAATCACATACTAACGATTTATATCACCTCTGATGAGTGTAGGGAGATTATCAAAGACAATGCCCTGCTTGTATTTATAGCCATGGCCTTAGAAAAACCCATTGAAGATATTACTGCTGGATAAAATTGTCACTAGTATTTACCAATACCTTCGCCAAAATGAAAAAGAGCATATTTTTAAAAGTTCAAACCCCGTAAATAGGAGGGTTAGAGAAGAAGAAAATAGCTATTTTTTAGTAAAAATACAAATTGGCTAAGGTATTGATTTACTTTAAGTTAATACTTACCTGCTAATATACACAATATATAAAGGGGTATCAATGAAAGTGATAATTACAATGATACTGTTATTAATGCTCTCTTTTAATATCCTTCATGATACTTTGATACATATCATCTCAGATGAGACACAAAGTATTCAACAACCCTATATAGGAGAAAGTATCCTTTCTCCTCATCTTTCAGATATGCATGAGATACATAATATTTTTCATTTTATTGCGATATTAAGGATAGTTACTCAGAGTATCCTCCCTCTTGATAGAAGCATGAGAAATATATTACCTCGTGTACGATATAGCCCTCCTTTGAGAGAAAGATCAGACAAACCCCCAATAAGCTAAATCCCTTTTATCCTTTTTCCTCATCTTCGTTAGCTAAAATAGCTTTGGCTATTTTTTATTATGTAAATATAGGTATATAAATACCTTGAAAGAAAATATTATGAAAATTTTTACTTTTTTACTCCTAGGTTCTGTGCTTGGTTCAGCTAGTTCTTTGAGCCTCAAAGAGATTTTGAACGCAGCCAATCACAACAATCCTCTTGCCAACAGTATTGCTCAGCAGAGATTATTTCTCCATGCCAAAAACCTCTCAGAGACAGCCAGTGACCCCATTGAACTCCATGCCTCTAGTAGTTATGCACGACCCATGGGTATCTCTTCTGTACTTGAATATAGTATGGGAATTTCTCAAAATATCAAACTATCAGAACCACAAGCCTTGGACAAAACTATGACACAACTCAATAATGAAGCCTCATTGATTGATGAGAGTAAAAAACGTATCGCTTTTAGTAATGGTATCAAAAACCTCTACCATCAGCACTGCCTAGATAGACGTAATTATGAGAGTGTACAAAAAAGCTATCAAGACTTTGTTACCCTCTTCGAGAAAAAGAAAAAAGCCTATGAGTATCAAGAAGTCTCCAAAATGGAACTCATGCAACTCGAAATTGAAGCACAAAGACTTCAATCCCAACTAGAAGCTATCCAAAGAGAACAACAGCTTTCTCGCTCACAGATATTGGGACTCTCTCGTATTCCTCTTTCGAGTAAAAAAATGCTTTACTGTCAAGATGGATATCCTATCAAAAATACCATTCATCTACCAAGTAATGCTTTTTCTCTCTCAACCGAAGCCTATAACAAGCGTCAAGAAAGTAGTAAAACAGCCTTTAAAAGAGCGTCTAAGCATTTTGATAGTCTCACCCTTTCAGTAGAATATTCCAATGAATATGAAATGGATAAATATCGTGTAGGTGTTTCTATACCTTTACACTTTGGAAGCACAAAATCACAAGAAGCACGTGTCGCAGCACTGCATCAAAATACCTCTTTGGGCTTTGCCTATGAAGAAGAGATGCTTCAGAAAAAGACTCTCTCTAGTACATTAAGAAGCCAACTCAAAAGTGATGCCCTTAGAATACAATCTCTCAAAGACAGACTCCAAACCTACAAAAAAGAACTTTTGCCTTTACTCAAAAGAAGTTATCTTCTTGGAGAAAGTACCGTCATTGAATATTTGCTCAATAGACAAAACTATTACCAAGAAAAACAAAACCTCTTTGCTAGAAAGAAAGCCTATTACCATACACTGTTTAGCCTCTATACCCTCCATGAAATCAAGGATAACAAATGAAAAAATTATTATTACTGTTAAGCATCTTTACGCTTGGAATACAAGCTACTGAGATTGTATTAAGTCCTAAGCAACAAGCCAATTGGCAAATTGAAGTGGCCATTCCCCAACAAGCATCACAGCTTCCCCTTGGAGAATATCTTATCGAAGTGCGTACTCCTGCTTCATTGCTTCATGCACTTTCTTTGCCCTTTGAAGCCCATGTTAAAAAACTCTATGTAGCCAATTATCAAAGTGTCAAAAAAGGCGACATCTTAGCCGAAGTCACAGGGACAAAGTGGATTGAGATACAAGAAAAAGCCATTGAAGATATTATCGCCTACCGACAACAAAAACAACTTACCCAACGTAAAAATATTTTGTGTAAAGAAGAAATTATTCCCAAAAAAGAGTGTACCCTTGCTAACAGTATCTTGCTTTCTCGTGAGATTAAAGTCTCTGCGTCCAAAGCCCTACTCCAAAGCTATGGAGCTAAAGCAGAAATGATTTCCAAACTTTTCAAGAAGCTTACCCTCTCTCCTACTCTGTCTTTGGCGAGTCAATTCGATGGGCGTATTATTAAGCTCAATACCAATACAGGACAAAGCACACAACCTTCTGATACACTTTTCCTTATCCAAAAAGAGGGTGCTTTATGGCTAGAAAGTGCCTTGGATGTCCAAAAGACCCATACGCTACATGAAGGTCAAAGCGTTCGTATTACACTACAAGACCTCTCTTTTGATGCAACCGTCATGCAACTCTCTCCTGTAATTAACTCTCAAACCCAAACCAGAGATGTACGTTTTTCTCTGCCACTGTCTGATGTTATTTTTGCTGGATTACGCACCAATGCCGTACTTACCCTTCCACAAAAAAGCCTAAAAATCCCTAAAAAAGCTGTGATTAAAATAGACAATAAGCAAATTGTTTTTATTCAAAGCCAAAGGGGATATAACTCCCATGAAATTCATATTATTGCCGAAGATGAAAATGACTATTTTGTCGAAATGTCTTCGACGCTCTCTCATGCCATTGCCGTCTCTTCTTTGGCTATCCTCAAAAATATTTTAGGAGAACAAGATGAATAGGTTTATTCACTTTGCTCTCTCACAAAGACTCTTTTTCTCCTTGTTGGCAATCGTGCTTTTGGGATTTGGAGTCAAGGCTTACCAAGACCTACCTATTGATGCCTTTCCTGATATTTCACCTACCCAAGTCAAAATAATCATCAAATCAAGTGGGATGACACCAACTGAAATTGAATCGCGTATTACCGTGCCTATTGAAATGAAAATGGTCGGTATTCCTTATGAAACGATGATGCGTTCGACTTCTAAATATGGCTTATGTGATATAACTATTGATTTTGAAGATGGTACAGATATTTATTGGGCAAGACAGCAAGTAAGCGAAAGATTACTTGAAATCAAAGAAGATTTACCTTCTAATATGCAAGGAGGACTTGCCCCTATTTCGACACCATTAAGTGATATTTTGATGTTTACCATCGAATCAGACACGATGAGTCTCGAAGAAAAGCGTAGCCTTTTAGATTGGATTATCTCTCCTAAGATTCGTTCAGTCAGTGGTGTAGCAGAAGTCAATGCCCTAGGAGGCAAGGTCAAAACCTATGAAGTCATCCCCAACCTCAACAAAATGCGTACTATGGGAATTCGTCTTGATGAAATTTTTGAAGCACTAGAATCTAACAATCAAAATGATGGAGCAGGACGTGTTTCACAAGGAGTTGAGAGTATCTTGGTTCGTAGTGTCGGACGGCTCAAAAACCTCAATGATATAGCCAATCTTCCTATAGGCAGACAAGGCGAAAAAATTATTATCATTTCTGATGTGGCTTCTGTCAAATATGGTCACATTACCCGTGCAGGATTTGTAAGCAAAAATGGGCAAGGTGAAGCCGTGCAAGGCTTGGTACTAGGACTCAAAGGAAGCAACACAGCCAAAGTCCTCATCGAAGTCAAAGCCCAACTCCAAGAGATAGCCTCCCTCCTTCCTAAAGGGGTCTCTATTGATATTTTTTATGACCGTTCTGACCTTGTCAATCTTGCAACTGATACCGTAAAAACAGCCCTTTATGAAGCCATTATCTTGATTATGATTATCTTGCTTTTGATGCTTGGTAATGTAGCATCGGCTATCTCTGTAGCACTCATCTTGCCTTTTGCTCTATTAATGAGCTTTATCGCCATGCAATACTTTGGACTCACAGCAAACCTCATGAGCCTTGGAGGTCTAGCCATTGCTATTGGGATACTTGTCGATTCTGCCGTGGTCGTGGTAGAACATATTACAGGGAAACTAGGAGAAGCCTCAGAACAACACAAGGATAAGGTCAAGATTATCTATGAAGCCAGTATCGAAATGGCTCCTTCTATCGTGACAGGTGTGCTTATCATCATCATCGTGTTCATGCCTCTACTCACACTCGAAGGCTTGGAGGGCAAACTCTTTCGACCTGTGGCATTGAGTATTATCTTTGCCCTTTTTTCTTCATTGATATTGGCATTGACACTCATCCCCGTACTGAGTTCTTTTATCCTATCCAAGCGTCCGGATAAAGAATCTTTACTCATTAGAATACTCAGTAAAGCCTATGCTCCTGTCTTACATTGGAGTCTTAAACATGTTAAACTTACCATTGTATCTGTCTTGATACTCTTTGGGTATTCTCTCTACTTAGCAGATAAAACGGGAAAATCTTTTATGCCTACGATGGATGAAGGCAGTATTATTATTGGGATAGAAATGCTCCCTTCTATCTCATTGGAGGAAAGTCTAGCACTCAATCTCAAAGTACAGGAAAAGCTCATCGCTTCTGTGCCTGAAATCAAAGACATCATCGCACGAACGGGAAGCGATGAACTCGGTCTCGACCCTATGGGACTCAATGACACCGATACTTTTCTTGTACTCAACGAAAAAGATACATGGAGAGAACCGTCCAAGGAATTTGTCATCGAAGAGATACGCAAAGTTTTGGATGAATTTGTAGGGATAGAATATGGCTTTACCCAACCCATAGAAATGAGAGTCTCCGAAATGCTCACAGGGGTTCGTGGAGATTTGGCAATTGATGTCTTTGGAAGCGATAACGCACAACTAGAAAGCATTGCTACCCAAATCAAAGGTTTGCTAGAGAGTATCAAAGGCAGCTCTGATGTCTATAAAAAAGCCAATGAAGGGGTAGAATATTTTGAACTTGAATTTGATAAAAAAACGATGGCATACCACGGTATTACCCAATCTCAACTCAATCACTTTCTCAAAGTCATGGTCACAGGTGAAGAAGCAGGTATTATTCAAGAAGGAATGCGTCGTATCTCCTTGATGGTCAAAGGCGACAGTAAACTCCAAAATTCACTAGACCAAATTAAAAAGCTTCATTACCCTCTCAAAAATGGAGATGCCATTGCCCTCACCCAATTTATACGCTTTTCCTCCAATGCAGGACCTGTACAAATAGAACATGAACACGGCTACCGAAAAACCATTATTCAAAGTAATGTAGAAGGACGAGACCTCGTAGGTTTTGTAGAAGAAGCCAAAGCTCTCATTGCCAAAGAAGTTACCCTTCCAGCAGGATATTATCTCACCTTTGGAGGAGAATTTGAAAATCAGCAAAGAGCCTCTGCTAGACTGGCCATTATCGTACCACTTTCACTCTTTTTGGTCTTCATCTTACTCTTTGTCTCTTTTGGTTCACTCACCCAAGCTACCATTGTCATTATCAATGTCCCTCTAGCTCTTATTGGAGGCTTTATCGGACTCTACTTTAGTGGAGAATATATCTCTGTTCCTGCATCGGTGGGATTCATAGCACTCCTAGGTATCGCTGTACTCAATGGGGTCGTGTTGGTCAATTACTTCAACTACCTCATTGATAAAGGTGCATCTATCAAAGAAGCCGTCATCAATGGGTCTATCAAACGTCTAAGACCTGTACTCATGACTGCTACCATTGCAGCCTTTGGTCTGCTCCCCTTACTCTTTGCTACAGGACCAGGTTCAGAAATCCAACGCCCCTTAGCCATAGTTGTCATCAACGGACTCATCAGCTCGACATTACTAACGCTCATTGTCTTACCGATTTTATATTTGAAGTTCTCTAAAGAGAAAAAGAAGAAGAAAGAGGAGAAAATAGCATCATAACTATGTTATAATTAAAAATAAGTAATAACATAAAGGACATAAATTCGTGAAGAAGCATCAAAAAATAGACTTTGCCAATTTACCCTATCAATACCAACGCTATAAAGCAGAGATAGACCAAGCCATTCATAAGGTTTTGCCCTTTATCGCTCCAAATACTATTTCTGCTTTTCTTCAATATTCCATTAGGGTTCAAAATCGTGATGAGGTTCAAGCCCAGCTAAAAGCCCAAGGCATTCCCACAGCTGTACATTATCCACTGCCTTTGCACTTGCAAGAATGCTTTGCCTATTGAACCCTTATGTGAGTGATGGAGATTGGTTTCTGTGGCTGAACTGGTATCAAATGCTGATTTGTGTACCTTGCCTATTTGAACCTTTATTGAGTGATGTGGAGATTTTAGGCTTCTATTTGTGGAGGAAATTATAAAAATATGCTTCTTTCAAGCTTAAAAGAGGAAAAATACTTATGTTAAACTTTCACTACTGTATAAAATTTAAAAATACCATTAATAAAAATAAGACTAAAAATCTAGTTTATCAAAAAATTGAAGAAAATAAAAAAAGAGAAGATTTAAAAAATATTGGAAATATTAATGATTTTGGAGGAGGCATATATATCCTCAAAATATCTGAATATAAAGTCAGAGTGATTATCGAAGAAAAGAATATTTGTATTGAAAAAGAAGAAATGAAGGTTTTTTTTATTAGAGATATTATTTTGGAGAAAAAATTTGATAATGAATATGGAAGAATCTTATATGGAAAATTGCAAAATAGAGAATGGTTGAATGCGAATCCATTACCCATAGCAGATGAAGAAAATTTCAAAATAGAGTATCAAACCATTCAAAAAGAAGACCCTATCAACCTAGACATTACCTCCTGAAAAGATGACTAAATGGTTAGAAGGATTTTCATTAGAATTAAAAAATGAAATTTTTGAAACCGATGAATGGGTAAAATATGCTTTGAGTAATTCTCATAAGGATGGTATGCCTGATAATAATGTAAAAGTTTTTGGCTTATTACTTCAAGATATTATTGAAAATACAGAGAGAGAATTGATTGAGGAGTATCATCAAATAAAGTTATATTCTCATTCAAATAGTGCTGTTTCTATATTGTATTTGCATCTATGTATTGAGGCAAAAGATTATATTGTTCTCTATGCTGGAAGTCATATTGAAAGCCAAAAGGAACATTGGGAAATATCAAAAATTAATGCTAATGATTTTTTAAAAAAGCTTATATATAATTTAGATAATATTAGTAGAAACGCTTATCGTTCTTATCCTAAATGGACAGTTTCTAATGATGATTTATGGTTTACTATTGAAAAGAGTAAAGAAGTGAGTAACTTGTCTTTAACAACGGAACAAAGTAATTTTTTCAAAAATTTTAAATTTCCTTATTATATAAATGCTCAAGCTGGTAGTGGAAAATCTACGATGCTTTATTATCTTTTTGCCAATATTTACTATTATAAATATTTAGATGAGATTGAAGGTGATATTGTTTTTTTAACAGAAAATGAAAAGTTATTGGAAAATACCAAAAATAATGTCTATGAGTTGTTAAATAGTAATGCTGAATTTGATGGCTTAACGATAGAAATGAAGAATGAAAATGAAAATTATTTTTATTCTTTCAAGGAGTTTCTATTAAACTTACTAGATGAAAATGATTTAAAGAACTTTCCAAATGATAAATATTTACATTTTTCTGAATTTAAGAGTTTATATGAAAGTTCAAATCTACCAAAATATACTTTACAAAACTATTCTGCTGAAGAATCTTGGTTTACTATTATTACTTATATTTATGGTTATACCCTTGAAGAGACAGTTACAAGTGTTAATTATGAAAATAATATTGATAAAAAATCTCTTAAAATTTCTCTTGAAAAGTTTAAAGGTATAGAAGAGAAGGTTTTACCTTTTTATGAAAAATTATTGGATGATGGTTATTGGGATAAGTTAAAAATCATTAGATATATCAATGAAAATATCAATTTAGATTTAAAGCAAAAATATGAGGTGATTGTTTGTGATGAAGCACAAGATTTTTGTAAAGTTGAATTACAATTTATTTTGAGAATGTCAGAATATTTAAAATATGATATATCTAATATTCCTCAAATACCAATTTTATTTGCAGGAGATTCCAATCAAACGGTTAATCCTACAGGATTTAGACAAGATGAGATGACAAGCTTACTCTATGAAGAGTTAAAAGAGATAGCAAATTTTAATTATGATAGTACAAAAAATCTTTATAATCCATCATTTAATTATAGGTCTTCTCATCCTGTAGTAGCTCTTGCCAATTTTATACAGTATTATAGAATGCAAAATTTAAGTATTGAACAAGATAAACCACAAGAAGCAAAAAGACCTATTGCAGATACAGATAAAAACTTTAATATTTTTTTAGATTATGAAAGCATTGAAAATGATGAAAATTTAAAAAATAGTTTACTTAAGAAGTTAAAATATAAAGTGTTTATTGTTCCTGTAGATGCTAATGAAAAAGATGAATATAAAAATAAGTATGAATTACTTCAAAGTATGGAGGATGTAGAGTTAAAAACTTCCATAGAAGCAAAAGGTGCAGAATATAAACAAGTTGTTTTGTATGGTTTTGGAGAATATTATTTAAATCAATTTAAATCCATAGAAGAAGAATTGAATGAAGATGATAAATTTAAAATGTCTTATTTCTTTAATAAATTATATGTAGGAATTACTAGGGCTCAAACAGAACTAATTATTATTGATAGTGTAGACTCAAAAGATAAGTTTTGGAATAAAATCGTAAATAATACAGAGATAAATCGTCCTAACTGGAAGAGTTTAAATGACTTAAAAAATCAAACGATAAAATATAATCCATCCTCTATTAATAATATGATTATTCAAAGTACAAAGATTGATGCTTTTTCAAATGCAGAATCAGATAAAAAAGAGGGAATATATCATAACAACTCTGCTAGACTCTCTGTTGCAGGAAGTCAGTTCTTTAAACTAGGTAAAGATAAAGAAGCCTATGAGTGTTTGGCTTTAGCAGAAGAAATAAAATATAATTATAAAGGTGCAGGTGAATACTTTTTAAAATCAGAAAATATAGAAAATATAGAAAAAGCATCAATAGCATATTTTAGAGGTAGGTTTTTTGATGATGTAGAAAAAATAGGTAATAATCTTAAGACTGTAAACCAAGATATTCGTATGATTATTGCTAGAGTCATGGATAAAGAGATATTAATCTCAAAAGAGATAGATAGTTTATCAAGAAATAAAGATAGTTTATATACATTAATTAAAGATTTAGATTGGAAAGATGAATTAATTAAAAGATTTTTAACAATTTTTAAAAAAATAGAAGAGATTGAATTAAAAAGAGAGTTTGTAGCGGTAGTAAAATATATCGCATTATCAACAGATATGAATTCACAAAAAGAGATTGCTAATATCTATTATAATTTAAATGAGTATAAAAAAGCAGTTGATATCTGGGAGAGTATTGATGTGTATGAAGAAGTATATTTTCTTTCTAAGATTGAGCTTTCAAAAGAGATAGTGAAAAAACATAAAAGAGATAGTGAAATACCAGAAGATGAAGCATTAACTATATATTTATCTTATATATATGTAGAGAGTTTAGATGCAATAGTAGCGATTGGTGCATTGGTAGAAGAGAAATTTCAACATAATTTAGCTGAATTAGAGGAGTTTTATCAAAATATAGTGCAAATCCCTAATTTAGAAAAGAAAAAGTATCTTTATCTTTTGGAGAGATGGGCTAAGGTATATTATAAAATTGATGAGAATGGTATAGAAGAGTTAAATAGTAACTATAAAGTATTTAATAAAAATATCCCATATAAAGCATTTACAAAAAATGAATTAGAAAATATTTCAAATTTACCCAAGATAAAAGATAAAAGTAATGTAGAACATTTTTCAAATATTAGGATTAAGAACTTTCGCCAATTTAAGAATATAGAAATAGAAGATATAGGACAATTCAATCTTATTTTAGGAGATAATAATGTAGGAAAAACTTCTTTACTTGAAGCATTACTCTTTAGTACAGATAGTGAGTTATTTTTTAAAAACCTTATATTTTCTTATGCTTCAAGAATGAATAGTTTAGAGTTTAAAAATCCTAATGATTTTATTTTGGATATTATTCATAAAGATTCTCAGTCTAAAGAGATTCAATTTGAACTAAAATCAAATAGAGAAGTGAGTAACTTTACGATAAAAATACCAACAGAAGAAGAAGTAAAAAATTCTTATCCTAATACTGAAAATATTGATGTAACTAACTATATTTGTATCGTTGATGATGATAACAAGTGTGATATGAAACCACTATCTTCAATTTTGAAACAAAGTAAAAATAGTGATTTAATTCAAACTCAATTTATCCCTTTTGGAAAAGGTTTTGATAAAGATGTAGTTAAAATATACGCTGAAAATATTGATAGAAATAAACTAAAAAGAAAAGAGTTTTTAGAATCTATGAAAGTTTTTATTCCCAATATTGATAGAATAACTACGGATACGGATGAGGGAAGAATATATATAGAAGAAAAAGGTGTTGAGAATGATTCCTCTTTACATCAATATGGGGAGGGAGCTAAAAAACTATTTAGAATATTGGTACAAATTACATTACAAAAAGGTAAAAAGTTATTAATAGATGAAATAGATGCAGGTATACACCATAGTCATTTTAATGAATTTTGGAAAATAATTTTAAAAGTAGCAAAAATAAATAATGTTCAAATATTTGCAACTACGCATAATATGGAATGTATAGAGTACTTTAAAGAAGTTTTGGAGGAAGAGAATATGAAAGGGTATCAAGAGTTATCACGGACTCTTACTTTAGAAAAAGTATTTGATAATAATATTAAAGTATATACTCGTACCTTTGAAGAATTTGAATATGAGATAGACAATGAATTAGATATTCGTGGAGTAGATTTATAATGGAAAGGTATTTAATTATTGTAGAAGGAAAAGCAGATATTATTTTTATTAAAGATTATCTTATATTTTTAGATTCATCTTTGGAATTAAAAGAAGATAATAGAAAGAAACAACAATATCTATCAATTGCTTCTAGTAGTAAAATTATAAAAATATTTTATTCTGGAGGATATACAAAAATAAAACCATCAAAGACTAGAATAGAAAAGCTACAAATGGATAATGGTATTAAAGAAACATATAAAATTTTAGTAATTCAAGATGCAGATGACCCAACTAAAGATGATGGAGGGGTTGTAAATCGTATAGAATATTTAAATAATATAAATATAGAGTTTCAAACTTTTCTATTTCCTAATGATGAAGATGATGGAGACTTAGAAACACTATTGATTAAAATAGTAAAGCATGAAAATTACGATAAGTCTTTTATATGTTATGAAAATTATGTAAATTGTGTTAAAAAAATTTCAGAAGAAAAATTTGCAAATGAATTACTTGAAGATAAAAATAGAGTTTTTAATTATTTTAGAACATATTATGGTATGGAAGATTCAAAAGAAGAAAATAGAAAATATATTTTAGATTATTGGGATTTTAAGAGTGATGCACTCAAGCCTTTAAAAAAATTTTTACTTTTAGAACTTCAGAATGTGAGTGATGATGAGGTTTAGTTTTTTTATTCTACTTTTTAGCCTAAGTCTCCTCGCCCAAAAGCCAAATCTCCTACTCCTCAAAACCTACAAAGACCAAAATATATCAGGTTGGGTGATGAGTGAAAAGCTTGATGGCGTTAGGGCTTATTGGGATGGCAAACAGTTATTGACTCGTGGAGGGAAGATTATCCATGCTCCTGCGTGGTTTACGAAAGATTATCCTCCTTTTGCTATAGATGGAGAGCTTTGGACGAAGCGAGAAGACTTTGAAAATATTATTTCTATTGTGCGTGATAAAGTGCCTAGTGAAGATTGGAAGCAGATAAAGCATACTATTTTTGAAGTGCCTGAGGCTAAGGGGGATTTATTTGAGCGTTTGAGTAAAGTCAAGCCTTATGAAAATAAAGTGATTCACATACTGCCTCAAATCTATGTGAAAAATACAAAGCACTTAGAAACCTTTCATAACGCCTTAGACAAAAAAGGTGCAGAAGGTGTAGTTGTACGTGACCCAAAGATGCCTTATATTGATAAACGAACGAGTAGAGCACTTAAAGTCAAATACTTTAAAGATGCAGAATGTGAGGTCATAGGGCATACACAAGGAAAGGGGAAGTACCAAGGAATGCTTGGTGCATTAAAATGTCGCTTAGATAATGGTATAATCTTTAAAATTGGTACGGGATTGAGTGACGATGAACGAAAAAAACCACCTAAAGTAGGCTCTAGGGTAACGTTTAAGTATCAAAATATGACTAAATATGGGAAACCGAGGTTTCCTGTGTATTTGAGGGTGAGAAAGGATATGCATTGACAAATATACTACTTTGTGGTGGAAATGGTACGAGGCTTTGGCCTATCAGTCGGACACTTATGCCGAAACAATTTGTAAAACTTTTTGGAGAGAAGTCTCTTTTTCAACTTACTGTAGAGAGAAATTCTTCCCTCTGTCAAAAGCAACTCATTGTGTCAAATGAAGAGCAATACTTTTTGGCATTAGACCAACTTGAAGAGATGCATAAAACACAAGCACAGTATCTACTCGAACCCATAGGTAGAAATACTGCTCCTGCTATTGCCTTAGCGTGTATACTTTTGGATGCTGAGGAACTCGTACTAGTCACTCCTTCTGACCATCTTATAGAAGACCAAGAAGCATATACCAAAGTATTGACCCAAGCCAAAATATTGGCACAAGACAATCATCTAGTGACTTTTGGCATTATACCTAGCTACGCAGAGACAGGATTTGGATATATAGAGGGTGGTGATATGTGCCACACTTTTGCTAGAGATGTCAAAGCCTTTCATGAAAAACCCAATGCTATTACGGCAGAGAAATATGTGAATGCAGGGAATTACTATTGGAATTCTGGTATGTTTTGTTTTAAGGCAGGGGTATTTTTGGCTGAATTAGAAAACTATGCCCCTGAGATTTATAAAAATGCAAAAAAAAGCACTTGATGGCAAAAAGAATAACGAGATGACGCGTATCAAACATGATGATATGTTGGCGATACCAGAAGAATCTATAGATTATGCTGTGATGGAAAAGTCAAAGCGTGTCAAAGTTATTCCTGCTACCATAGCTTGGTCTGATGTGGGAAGTTTTGATGCGTTATTTGACGCCTTGCCTAAAGATGAAAATAACAATACCATCAATGAAAAACATATCTCCATAGGCAGTAAAAATAATCTAGTCTATGGAGAGCATCGGGTCATTGCCACGATAGATATGGAAGATACTATCATTGTGGATACAGGCGATGCCTTGCTTGTCTCCAAAAAAGGAAGCTCTCAAAAAGTCAAAGCCTTAGTGGCTGAGATTAGCAAGACAACAGAACTACATAGGACGCATTTAAAAGGCAATAGACCTTGGGGTAGCTATACCATACTCGAAGATGCCAAGGGGTACAAGATAAAACGCATAGAAGTAAAACCACACAAGAGACTCTCTTTGCAAAGACATAAATTTAGAAATGAGCATTGGATTGTGGTTTTTGGTGTTGCTACTGTAACTATCAATGAAAAAGTCTTTTTACTCAATGAAAATGAATCTACGTATATCAAAGCAGGAGATATTCATAGGCTTTTAAATGATACAAATGAGCCTTTGGTTATAATAGAGGCACAAGTAGGCTCCTATACAGGCGAAGATGATATAGAGAGATTAGAAGATGATTTTGAGAGGAAATAGATGAACAAAAAAGTAGCATTAATCACAGGAATCACAGGACAAGATGGGAGTTATCTTGCAGAGTTTTTACTCAAAAAAGATTATATTGTCCATGGGATAAAAAGAAGAACGAGCCTTTTTAATACAGATAGAATAGACCATCTCTACCAAGACCCTCATGTAGAAAATAGAAACTTTATTTTGCACTATGGCGATATGACAGACTCTATGAACCTTACTAAAATCATCCAAGAGGTACAACCTGATGAGATATATAATCTAGCAGCGATGTCCCATGTGGCTGTGTCGTTTGAAACACCTGAATATGTAGCCAACGCAGATGGTACGGGAACACTTAGGATACTCGAAGCCGTGAAACTTTTGGGCTTAGCCAAAAAAAACCAAAATCTATCAAGCTTCTACCTCTGAACTCTATGGTAAAGTACAAGAGACTCCTCAAAGTGAGACCACCCCTTTTTATCCACGAAGCCCTTACGCTGTAGCCAAAATGTATGCCTACTGGATAACGGTAAATTATAGAGAAGCCTATGATATGTTTGCTTGTAATGGCATACTTTTTAACCATGAGAGTGTTCCAAAGAATTCACCATTAATGGTAAAAAAAAGATGAATTAATAGATATCTTACCTATTGAAGATATGTTTAAAAGTGAAAAGCATAGATATGAGGGGATATTAAAGGGTTTTGAAGATGCTGAAGTTTGGAATGGAGAAGAGTGGACGAGAATAGTGGCAGGAACAGCCTATCAAGACAAAAAGAAAAAGATGAAGCTTATCCAAACGAGAGAATCAAGCTATGAAGCAACTTATGACCATATTGTATTTCTTGAAGATAACAGTGAAATTGAAACTAAGAAACTAAAAATTGGTGATAAAGTATTTAAAACAACATATCCTGATAGTATTAATTATTTATCAAATGATGTTGATATTGCAAAGTTTTTAGGATTTTTGGTAGGTGATGGTTCTATAGATGATAGAGGTCGTTTCCGTTTAACAGGTAGTGATAAAGAACTTTTGCTAGAGATGGCAAACTTAATTACCAATCAATTTGGGTGGAAATATAGAATTGCTACCTATGGTGCTGGAGGATTTGAAACATCTAAAAAAAGATATATGGCAATTAGATATTAATAATGATGTCAATTATGGTCTTTGGATTAAAAAGAATATATATACAAAATACTCTAAAGAGAAAAGAGTTCCTGCTTTTATTTTAAATAGTAAAAAAAAAGGTAAAGAAAGCATTCTTTGATGGTTATTATCTTGCCGATGGTAGGAAAAATGGAAATGAAAAATATTACTACAAAGGCTTTACTACAAATTCAGCGACTTTATCCCTTGGATTAATAACAATATTTAGGAGTTTTTCCAATAAAGTTGTTAAAGTGAAATCTGAATATAGAAATTCCCATAGATACTATTATGCCCAATTTAGAACTGGGGAAATTCAGAACAAAGGAAAACATCTTCAAAAAGAGCTGAATGAAATTATTGCAATCACAGAAACACAAAGTGAAGATAGTTGGTTTTTTGATATTCAGACGGACTCAGAAACTTTTGCTACAGGACCAAATTTATTCAAAGTGCATAATAGCCCTGTGCGTGGTGAGACATTTGTCACAAGAAAAATTACTCGTGCTACTTCTAAAATTGCCTTAGGATTACAAGAGAAACTCTATTTGGGTAATCTTGATGCCAAGAGAGATTGGGGTCATGCCAAAGACTATGTCAAGATGATGTGGATGATACTTCAAGCTCCTAAAGCAGAAGATTGGGTCATCGCTACTGGTACGACAACTAAAGTAAGAGATTTTGTCAAAATGGCTTTTGCTTATGCTGGAATAGAACTAGAATTTAGAGGAGAAGGTGTGGATGAAAAAGGCTTTGTAGTCTCATGTTCTAACCCTAAGTATCAAGTAGAGATTGGAAGAGAAGTCGTAGCCGTAGACTCAAAATACTTTAGACCTACTGAGGTGGATTTACTGTTGGGAGACCCAACAAAGGCCTATGAAAAACTTGGGTGGAAAGCAGAGTATGACCTCAAAGCCTTAGTTGATGATATGATGAAAAGTGATTTGCATCTTATGACCAAAGATGTGTATCTCCAAGAAGGTGGGTATAAAACCATGAGTTATTTTGAATAATGCATAAAAATTCAAAAATATACATCGCAGGACATCGTGGCTTAGTAGGTTCTGCTATTGTCGAAAATCTAAGAGCAAAAGGCTATGATAATTTAGTCTATAGGACGCATGAGGAACTAGACCTTATTAATCAGCAAGAGGTAGCAGATTTTTTTGAAAAAGAAAAGCCAGAATATGTGATACTCGCTGCTGCAAAGGTAGGTGGCATCGTTGCCAACAACACCTATAGGGCTGAGTTTATTTATGAAAACCTTCAAATACAAAATAATGTAATCCATCAAAGCTATCTGCATAAGGTGAAAAAATTACTCTTTTTGGGAAGCACTTGTATCTATCCCAAAAATTGTCCTCAACCCATGAGCGAAGAGAGTTTACTTACTTCTAAGCTTGAATACACCAATGAGCCGTACGCGATAGCCAAAATCGCAGGAATAAAAATGTGTGAGAGTTATAATATCCAATATGGCACAAATTTTATCTCTGTTATGCCTACAAATCTCTATGGTAAGAATGATAATTTTGATTTAGAGACTTCTCATGTACTTCCAGCACTTCTGCGTAAGATGCACGAAGCAAAAATAGAGAATAGTCCTCATGTAGTAATATGGGGCAGTGGAAACCCTAGACGAGAGTTTATGTACAATGAAGATATGGCAGATGCTTGTGTGTTTTTGCTAGAGAAGACAAAGAGACAAAACACACATATCAATATTGGTACAGGCATAGATATATCAATCAAGGAGTTGGCTTTGCTTATCAAAAAGATAGTAGGCTTTAGAAGGTGAATTAAAATTTGATACAAGTAAGCCTGATGGCACAGATCTCAAACGTACGAACCCCTCTAAGTTACATGCCTTGGGTTGGACACATAAGATAGAGCTAGAAGAAGGAATAGGACGTGTGTATGAATGGTATTTACAGGGGTTGAAATGAAAATAATAAACAATAAACTTGTATCAATATGTATACCATCCTATAATAGACCCAAAGAACTCTATAGGCTTTTAGAATCTATAGATTCTCAGCAAATAGATAAAATAGAAATAATTATTTGTGAAGATAAAAGTTTACATAGAGAAGAAATAACTAAAGTAGTTCATCACTTTATGTCTGAAAGTACCTATGAAGTTAAATATTTTGAAAATAATAGTAATTTAGGATATGATAAAAATCTCAAAGAATTGATATCAAAAGCGAACGGAAACTTTGTAGTTTTTATGGGAGATGATGATACCTTTATACCCCAAGTACTTGATAAGTTGATTTCATTTTTGGAAGACCATACTAACATAGGGTATGTATTGAAATCACATCAGTATATTTTCAAAGATGGAAGGATAGAAAAGTTTAGATATTTTGATAGTAATCAACTCTTTAGTAAAGGAGAAGAGACCTATGTGCAACTTTTTAGAAAAAGTGTTTTCTTATCAGGATTTATCATCAATAGACACTATATTCAAGATTTGTTAATAGATGATTTTGATGGAACATTATTGTTTCAACTCTATTTATTAGCTGAAGTTTCTTTGCAGTATGACTGTGCATATTTTGATGTACCATTAACCCAAGCAAAAGAAGAAGGTCTTCCTTTTTTTGGCAATAGTGAAAGTGAAAAAGCACTTTATACTCCAGGAGTCATAACAATAGAAAATTCTATAAATTTCTTAAAAGGTTTTGTTCAAATTACAAGCTTTATAGATACAAAATATCACTTAAAATCTACTCCCAAAATAAAAAGAGATATGTCTAAATATTTTTATCATAATCTCTCAATACAGCGAGATAAAGGACTAAAAGAGTTTTTTAGATATATATCAGAACTAAATAAACTAGGTTTTAATATTACTATATATTATTACATTTATTTAATATCGCTTACCTTATTTGGAAAGAAAATATGTGATAGTATCATTGTTTTTTTAAAAAGAATACTGGGTAAAACACCCAAATTATAAAAGGTAATAAATGCAAAGAACTAGTAAGATAATGGATGTATTTTTAAAATTAAAGCTAGATGCAATAGCCTGGTCTCTTAGGAGACTTCATTGTCCTGTTGATAAGAATGCTCTTGTTTTAGAAGTAGGCAGTGGTGGTAACCCCTATTTTCGTTCAAATGTACTGATTGATGCATATTTGGATACGAGAGAACGACATTATACAAAGCTTATATCCGATAGACCTACGGTACTTGGATTTGTAGAAAACTTACCTTTTAAAGATAATAGTTTTGATTTTGTAATCGCTTCCCATGTCTTAGAACACTCTAAAGATCCAGAAAAGTTTATAAGTGAGATTCAAAGAGTAGCTAAAGCTGGATATATAGAAGTACCTGATGCATTTTTCGAAAGATTAGCATGTTATTTGGATCATAGGCTTGAAATTACAGATATAGAAAATGAGATTCAGATTAGAAAAAAGAAATATTATATACAAGATGAAGAGATAGAAAAATTACTTGCCAATAAAGTTAAACCAGTATTTGGGGAAATTGTGTCAAAATATCCATTTAAATTTAATGTAAGATATTATTGGTCCAAAGAGAATGGTGGGATAAAATACAACATACTGAACCCTGAGTATGAGTTTGATTGGGAATCTCCTATCAGTGATAAGGTTTATAGAAAAGCAACAACTATGGCTAAGATAAAAACAAATATTTTACACTTAGTGAGAAAGTACTTTTCTCAAAATAATAGAAATAAAAACTTAAATATAAAAGAACTCATGATGTGTCCTAAGTGTAAATCTTCTGACTTTGATGAAAGTAGTACTATATCTATTGAATGTAAAAAGTGTAATAGTATTTATGAAATACTTGAAGATAAGATTGTAAAGTTTAATTAGGAAATATATGAAAAATAAATTAAAAACGATATTAAGACTTTTAAATCCAGTCATTAATATGTTTAATCTAATAAAAGGATTTAAGAATCTTTTTAGATATCCAAGTTTTATGATAGGTTATTTTAAATATAAATCCATGTCAAATGAGATTGTAGAATATAAAGACTTATGGCCAGAATTGAATGATAAAACAAGTGCATCACAGACGGGTGGAGGACAATATTTTTACCAAGATAATTGGGCTTTAAAGAAAGTTTATCAAAGTCAAGTCAAGGAACATTTTGATGTAGGTTCAAGAATTGATGGCTTTACCTCGCAATGTAGTATATTTACAAAAGTAAATTTTATAGATTTTAGATATGTAGAATATCATATAGAAAATATGAAATGTATAGAAGGTGATATTTTAAATCTACCTTTTGAAGATAATAGCATTAACTCTTTATCTTGTTTGCATGTAATAGAACATATAGGACTAGGTCGATACGGTGATCCTATTAATCCAAATGGTTCGATAGAAGCACTTAAAGAATTGCAAAGAGTATTGGCAAAAGATGGTGACTTATACTTGGGTATCCCCATTGGTAAGGAGAGAGTCATGTACCATGCACATAGAATTTTTAATCCAAATACAATAGTCAAAGAATTAGATGATTTGGTATTAATAGAGTTTTGTGCAGTAGATGATAAAGGTATTTTTGTAGAAAAAGTAAATCTTGATGACTTTTATGAAGCATTCTATTCATTGGGGTTATTTCATTTTAGGAGAAAACAAAATGATAAAGAAAACAATTAAATCAAATAAATTATTATTTGCTATTTATCAAAACCTTAGATATCCAAAATTATCTAGAATTCGATATATTTTTGAAAATGTAAATAAAGTAATTACAAAAAATAATTTGAATGGCATGTTCTTTGATGGAAAAAATAGTTGGGTAAGAGTATATGAAAATATAGAATTTTTATATGTACCAAGTAAATTTGGTGGGCTTTTAGGACTAGAAAAAAAAAGTGGTTTTGAATCTGTTGAAGTAGATTTTGTAAGTAGAAATTTTAAAGATGGACACACTTTTATAGATATAGGTGCAAACTTTGGCTTATATAGTATTTTTGTTGCTAAAAAATTTAATAATTGTAACATACATTCCTTTGAACCACTTCCTGAAACTTTTGAAATATTTAAAAAAAAATATTGAGCATAATAAAAGTAATTGTATTCAGGCGAATAATCAAGGTCTCTCTTTTGAAAAAGGAGAACTTTATTTTACCAATGATGAGTATGCTGGTAATCATATTGTTATGAATCCAAAGTCTATGCAAAACTTGACAAAAGTAAATGTTATCACTTTAGACAAATATGTAGAAGAGAAGGGTATTGAACAAATAAATTTTATAAAATGTGATGTTGAAGGAGCTGAACTCTTGGTTCTTCAAGGAGCCAAAAAAACCATAGAAAAATTCTACCCTATTATTTTAATAGAAATATATGATGACTGGACTCAACGATTTGGTCATAGTACGAATGATGTGATTGATTATTTATTAAGTTTTGGATATAAAATAAAAATGATAAATCATAAATCAAAAAAGATTGAAGAGTTTGATATTAACAAGCTAGATAGTGTATATGATTTTATTTTTTATAAAGATAATAATGTTTTATTTTAAAGAGAAGTACTTAGATGTTTAGAAAAATTGTTAATAATGAGTCATTGGTAGTGCTTCTATATACATTGATTAGTATGATTGGAGCATTGGCTATTATGAAAATTTTAGCGATTACATTAACAAAAGAAGATTTTGGTGTGTACGCATTAATTTTATCTATAGTCAGTTTTATTGCTCTTTTCCCTTTTAAATGTTTAGATCAGGGAGCATCAAGATATGTAAGTATAAATAGAAGTGAAAATAGCTTTTCAGAATTTTATTCAAATTACCTATTTTTACTATTAGTAGCTATTATATTTTATATAAGTATTTTCAGTATTATTGACTCCCTAAATATTGAATTAAGTGTGTTTAGTGAATATATTTGGACTATATTTTTCTTTTTAACGAGTGAAGTTGTTAAAACTAGTTTTAGAACTATTGTTGGTGCTGAGAGAAAGAGGATAGAGATACTTATTTCCAATAGTTTGGAATTTGGACTTAAAGTACTCATTTTAATAATTTTCATACAAGATATAACTCTGAATATAGTTTTATATCTTTTTATTATTATAAATTTCATATCAACGATAAAATTGTACCTAGAAAATAAAAATGAGTTAAAACTAAGTGTTGTAAATAAAGTAACTTTTTTATTTCATAATAAAAGACTTTGGTTATTCTCTTACCCTTTCCTAATCATGGCGATTTTTACATGGGCAAGAGATATGTCTAATAGGTGGATAATTGATATATATTTAGATAAAGAGAGTGTAGCTATATATTCTATTTTAACATCAATCACAATCATAATACCTATGGGAATCCAAACTATATTGGGTTCATATATTGTTCCCATAATATATCAAAAAGAAAATACTAAACAAGGTTTTGCTAGGAGAGTTACCAATATTTTACTTTTAACTTTACCTATTTTATTTTTAATCATTGGATTATTTATATATATATTTGCACACGAAATTATTACTCTATTTTCAAGCGAAGAATATATATACCATAGTTGGGCATTCACTTCCTTGTTTTTAGCCTATTCCATCTATACTTTGGCTATGTTTTCTGTATATGAGCTATTGGCAAATAATGAATCTAAAAAGTTAATAACACCCTCTATTATCTCAGGAGTATTATCCGTGGTATCTGGGTTAATTTTAATAAATATGTATGGATTAAATGGTGCTATTTATAGTTATCTTATAGGCTATATTAGTTATGCTATATTAATATTTATAGTAGTCTGGAAATTTAGGAGAAAAAATGTTTGATTTGTTTAAAATAAAGAATAATGTTCACTTTAGAAATGAATGGGTAGAGGAAAAACTAAAATCTATTGAAAGTGGATTAAAAATTTTAGATGCAGGTTGTGGTCCACAAAATTATCGTAAGTTTTGTTCTCATCTTGAGTATAAATCTCAAGATTTTGCACAGTATGATGGACAAGGGGATGGGAATGCTCTGCATAATAAAGAGTGGAAATATGGAGAGATTGACTATATTGGAAATATTTGGGATATAGCTGAAGAGAACAATAGTTTTCATGTCATTTTATGTACAGAAGTTATTGAACATATCCCCTATCCAAATGAGACAATTAAGGAGTTCTCTCGACTATTAAAACCTAAAGGTCTTTTGATTATAACGGCTCCTTTTGCTAGTTTACCTCATATGACACCCTATTATTATTATAGTGGTTTTTATAAGCAATGGTATATAGACATGGCAAAAGATAATAATATGGAAGTTGTCGAAATAGTAGAAAATGGGAATGCTTATGATTTTGTAGGGCAAGAGTTAAATAGGATTCCCAGTTACTCTAGTCATAAGTTAGTTAAATTATTTTTGAAAATATATTTTAGAATATTTACCATTCCATTGTTAAATTTTCTATCGAAACAAGATACAAAAAGTAAAGAATTTTTAACTTTTGGTTATCAAGTAGTGATGAAAAAACAATGATAATAACTAGGATAAGTGGAGGACTTGGCAATCAGATGTTTCAATATGCAATAGCAAAAACCATGGCTAAAAATAATAGTGATATCTTTAAGGTAGATCTCTCTTTTTATTTAAAACAAACTTTACGAAAATATGAGTTAAATTTGTTTAATATTAATGAAAACATTGCTACAGAGTATGAAGTTAGACGATATAGAGGTAAAGAAGACTTTATTTTTAAAATTAAAACTAAGTTAAAATTACATATTAGTAGACCATCTTTTTATATTTTAGAAAAAAAGTTAACTCTATTTGATAGGGAAATATATGCTAAGAATGACCATATATATTTAGATGGTTTCTGGCAAAATGAAAAATATTTTATGGATATGAGAGATGAAATAATACAAGACTTTACCTTAAAAAATACTATTAGTAAAGACGCCAAGGTGTACTTAGCAGTAATAGAACAAATAAATAGTGTAAGTTTACATGTAAGACGTGGAGACTATGTAGAGGATTCTCATACCAATCATACTCACGGTACTTGTAATTTAGATTATTATAAAAATGCTATCAACTATATATCAAGTAAAATTGAGAAGCCTAAGTTTTATATATTTTCAGATGATATAGCTTGGTGTAAAGAGAATTTTGACTTTCTTGAAAATAAAACTTTTGTAGATAATACAAAAAATGCATTGGATGATTTAGAGTTAATGAAACAGTGTAAACATAATATCATTGCAAATAGTACTTTTAGTTGGTGGGGTGCTTGGCTTAATCTCAATACGAATAAAATAGTTATTACTCCTAAAATATGGTTTACTTCAAATCCTAATCTACATTTAGCCTCTGAAGAATGGATAAAGATATGAGTATCTATACAATATTAGAAAATGTAAAATATAGAGATGTTAAAGATTTCAATATAAAACAAAATGGTATTCAGGTAATACATAGTGATTTGAAAATAGAAATATATAATGATCCCTTTCGTACTATTCCTTTATTTATTGCAAAAGATAGGAATGATGGGTTAATTATCTTTTCAAATTTCGAAGACTTTTATACGATTGAAAGTATTGATAAGACTATAGATAAAGTGGGCTTTTGGGAGATTGTGCTTTTTGGTAGTGGACTTTGGACTAGAACGTTATATGAAAATGTAGAACAGATGCCTAGTGCTTCTAAAATAACTATAGATAAAAAAACCAATACATATACGATACAAAGATATTGGGATTTTAATATTGAAGTTGATAAAAGTATAGATAGTAGAGAAAAAGCAGCTCAAGGATTGTATGATAGACTTGATAGTATATTTTCAAAATTTGATAAAACTCAAAAGTATGTAATGGGTATGAGTGGAGGAATGGATAGTCGTATTACACTTGCTTTTTTATCAAAATATATTCCCAAAGAAAATGTAAAACTTTTTACCTTTGGATTTGATGAACGACTTTTAGAATATACCTATGCTTGTGATGTTGCTAGTGCCTTAGGATACGACACACCCATCTTTCATAAGCTTACAAAAGATTCTTATATAAAAGCTATGGGCTATCTTCCACAAATGAGTGGTGGTCAAATTGCTATTAATCATTGTCATATATTAGATTTTTTAGATGACAATGCATTGAAAGGCTACACTAAAATATCAAACTACTTTAGTGATGCACTCTTTGGGTATGATTGTCTCTTTCCTAAAAAAGATGAAAGTATCAGTGACAATTATTATGTAAAATACTTAGATAATATTCATTATTTATCGTCTAAAATTAAAAAATCAATCATTTCTGATTCTAAAAAAATATTTATTCACTTCAAAAGAGAATCCAATTATTCTTCTTTAAGTGAATATAAGTATTTAACAGAAAGAAATCAAAAATTCCATGCATATTTAGCCTATATACAAAAGAGTGATTTAGTATTGGCTAGTTATGATTTATTACATTATATGATATCTGTACCTATTCAGTTTAGAGAGCAAAAGCAATTACTTGATATTATTTTGGACAAAGAATTTACCATTATTAATTCCGTAAATATTAAAAATATCTCATCACGTGATTTTAATGGCGTATCTTCTGGATTTACATTAGAAAATAAATTTTCTGCTTTTTTTGAATGGTATACATTTAAGTTCTTAAACCGAGCGAATGCAGTGTTACGACCACTTACGAAAGGGTACATTCAACTATTTAATAAATATCAAACAGAAGAGCAAGAGAGATTATTATATAGAGATTTTCATAATGAACTAAAAGATGCAAACAATAAATTTGTTCAACATGGCATTATGACAAAAGAACAAAAAAAGATATGGGATACATTGCCACTTAAAAGTGCTGGTGTGGGAGAAAGATATACTTTAATAGGCTTGGGAAAATTGATTTGAAAATATTAATAGTCGCTGATTGGCATGGTAAAATTTATGCACAAGCTTTTTTTGATGGGTTTAGAAGTTTGGGACATGAGGTACATAAGTTTAGTTGGAAAGAGTATTTTTATCATTATCAATATGCCACTCGATACAAAACAGATAATCATAAAATAAAATCACTCTATTACAGACTACAAAATAAATTTTTAATAGGTCCAGCCATTCAAAAGATAAATCATGATTTAATAATAAAAACCAATCAAATGAAGCCAGATATGGTTTTTATATATCGTGGTACCCATATATATCCTAATACCATAAAAATGATTCAAAAAAATACTCAAAGCAAGGTCTTCGGATACAATAATGATGATCCCTTTTCGATTTCTTATAAAAGCTATGTCTGGAGATATTATAAAAAATCCATACCTTTTTATGATTATATATTTTCCTATAGATGGAAAAATGTTGAGGACTATAGACATATAGGATATAAGAATAGTACACTTTTGAGGTCATATTATCTCAAAGAAAATAATTTTCATATCAAAAGGTGTCCACAGACAAATACAAGTGTGATGTTGTATTTATAGGTCATTATGAAGATGATGGTAGAGATGAAGCGATTAAACTTCTGATTGATAATGGTATAGATTTGAAACTATATGGGACAGAGTGGGATAAATCAAAATATTATGATTTTTTTAGAGATAGATTAAGCGAGATAAAACCTGTTTATAATGATTATAATCTAGCCTTAAATAGTACAAAAATAGCACTTGTATTTTTATCTAAATTAAATAATGATACCTACACAAGAAGATGTTTTGAGATACCTGCTACAAAAACAATGATGATGGCAGAATACTCAGATGATTTGAATACTATGTTTTCTGAGGGTAAGGAAGCAGACTATTTCAAAACAAAAGAAGAGTTACTAGGTAAGGTACAGTATTACCTAGCACATCAAGATACATTAACTGAAGTTTCTGAAAATGGTTATCAGAGATTATTAAGAGATGGTCACGAAATAAGAAATAGGGTAAAAGAGGTAATCTCTACATATGAAAAATAACAAAATAGTGCAAATCATCCCTTATTTTAATAGTAGATATGGCGGACCTCCTTATGTAGCAAAATCACTCAATACTTTTTTTAATCTCAATGGTTATAATTCCATACTTTTGACAGTTGATAATTATGAGTCAAGTACGCATACAGTATTCTTTAAGATGAGTATACGTAAATTTTGGTACTCCTATGATTTTATGATGCATAGTATCAAATATATCAAAAATAGTGATATAGTATTTGTACATGGGTTATATACTTTTGTCTCTTTATGGGGTACTTTTATAGCTTATCTTTATGGTAAAAAAATCTATCTTTTACCTCACGGTATGTTAGATAACAATAGTATCAATAGTTCAGGCGTTATCAAAAATACTCTAAGAAAATTCTTTTTATATACAATAGGTTATTTTCAAGTGAAGGTATCGCAGAAAGTCATATTTAATTCAAAGAAAGAAATGGAAAATTCGCTGTTCAGTCATAATGCCGTTATCATAGCAAATGGTGTTGATTTACATTATATTGACACTATTCAAACCCATAAAAATTATTTTTCTAAAGAAAAGGTTAGCTTATTCTTCTTGGGTCGATTGCATAAGATAAAAGGCATTGAACTTATTTTAGACGCTATAGATAAACTAGATGATAATATTAAAGAAAAGATTGAACTCATTATTGCTGGAACTGGTGATACTGATTATATAAAGTTTTTACAAGATTCTTCAGATATAAATACGACAAAGTTTATAGGACATATTGATAGTGATACCAAATATAATTATTTAAAACAATGTGATATATATTTACAGCCATCATTTACCGAAGGACTTAGTATATCTATGCTAGAGGCAATGGCTTGTAGGGTAAATATGATTACAACCAATAGAGTGGGACTTTTTGAGGAGTTGATAGACAAAGAGGCTGCCATGATAATAGAGTACAACAGTACTAAACTAAAATTAGCTATACTTAGTCTTATTAATACTAGGAATAAGTATAGAGACAATGGATATGAAATGATAAAAGAAAAATATAATTGGAATGTCATTTTAAACGATTATATAGACTTAATAGGAGCCAATTAAATGTACATATTAGGATTGAATGCATATCATGGAGATAGTGCAGCCTGTATATTCCAAGATGGTAAGCTTATCGCTGCTATCGAAGAAGAGAGAATAAGAAGAGTGAAGCATTGGGCAGGATTTCCTAGTGAATCTATAAAGTTTTGTCTTCAAGAATGTGGCATAAGCATAGAAGAAGTTGACCATATTAGTATTTCACGAGATCCATCTGCAAATATTTATAAAAAAATTACGCACAGTGTAAAAAACTTTGTCAGTTTCAAATCATTAAAAGATAGATTGGCAAATACTAAAAAGGTAAGTTCGATAAAGACTGAACTAGCCAAGTTATTTAACGTTAATCAAGATGATATTAAAGCTGAGATTCACAACATAGAACATCATAGAAGCCACATGGCAAGTGCATTTTTTGCCTCTCCTTTTGAGGAATCAGCAGTATTGTCTATAGATGGGTTTGGTGACTTTACCTCTACTATGATAGGCACAGGAAAGGATATCAATATCGAAGTCCTTGATAGTGTGATATATCCTCACTCTGTAGGGGTTTTCTACACAGCATTTACGCAATACTTAGGATTTGAGAATTATGGTGACGAATATAAAGTAATGGGCTTAAGTCCCTATGGCAACCCTACTCTAATTGATAAAGTTAAAGACGTGCTTATACTCAAAGACAATGGACTTTTTGAAATCAATACCAAATACTTTAAGCACCCCAAAGAAGGTGTACAAATGAGTTGGGAGGATGGTGATCCTTTTATAGAAAATATCTATTCTGAGTATATGGAAGAAATATTTGGGAAGGCTAGAGTAAAAGATGAAGCACTAACTCAGTACCATAAAGATTTAGCATCTTCTATTCAAAAGGTGACAGAAGACCTTGTTTTTCATATCTTAAATCATTTACAAAAAAGAACAGGACTCAAAAATATTTGTATTGCAGGTGGTGTTGCACAAAACTCTGTACTCAATGGTAAGATACTAGAACATACAACTTTTGAAAATCTATATATCCCACCAGCAGGACATGATGCAGGTACCGCCATAGGTAGTGCCTTGTGGTTATATAATCATATGCAAAGAAACAAGAGAATACAGCCTATGTATCATAGCTATTTTGGTAGTAAGTTTAGTGATGACGAGGTAGAAGAATACCTCAAATTACACAATATTATCTATACAAAATATTCTGATAAAGAACTCAATGATAAAATTACAGATTGTCTTATCGATGCAGGTGTTGTTGGATGGTTCCAAGGCAGAGCAGAATTTGGTCCAAGAGCGTTGGGTCATAGAAGTATTTTGGCTGACCCTACAAGGGATGATGCGAAAGAAATGTTAAATCTTAAAATTAAAAAAAGGGAACCTTTCAGACCCTTTGCTCCATCAATTTTAAAAGAATTTGTATCCCAATATTTTGAGACAGTTGATTCTGTCCCTTTTATGGAAAAAGTATTTCAATTTAAAGAAGAAAAACGGAATAATCTCAAAGCCGTAGTGCATGTAGATGGGAGTGGAAGACTTCATAGCGTTGATTCTGAGGTAGAACCAAAATATTATAAGCTTATCGAAACGTTTTATAAAAAAACAGGTGTACCCATACTGTTAAATACTTCCTTTAATGAAAATGAACCCATAGTAAATACTCCTGCCCAAGCCTATGCTTGTTTTGCAAGAACAAAGATGGATATGGTAGCTATCGGTAATATTCTTATTGAGAGGTAACAATGGCTGATAGAAAAATATCTATCATAACCGTAGTCTGGAACAACGTAGACACCATCAGCAATGCCATAGAATCTATACTCTGTCAAACCTATAAAAATATAGAATATATCATCATAGATGGGGCAAGTACTGATGGTACGATAGAAATAATCCAAAGCTATGGAGATAAAATATCTCAATGTATCAGTGAACCTGACGATGGGCTGTATGATGCTATGAACAAGGGTTTAGCATTAGCTACTGGGGATGTCGTGGGTATTCTAAACAGTGATGACTTTTATATTGATACATTTGTAATAGAAAAGATTATGAAAATATTTTCTACTCAAGATGTGGATAGTATTTTTGCTGATTTGGTCTATGTTCACCCTAATAATCTGGCTAAAGTAGTGAGATATTATGATAGTAGCCATTTTAATCCTTCCAAATTTGCCTATGGATGGATGCCTGCGCATCCGACCTTTTTTCTCAAGAGAGAGGTCTATCAAAAATATGGTGTGTTCAAGACAGGTTATAAGATAGCTGCTGATTACGAGCTTTTGCTGAGGTTTTTAGCAAGATACAGCATAAGCTATGTCTATCTTAATGAAGTGATTATCAAAATGCGGATAGGTGGGGTGAGTACCAGAGGGCTGAAGAGTAATTATACTTTAAATAAAGAGATTATTAGGGCGTGTAGAGAGAATGAAATTTATACCAATTGGTTTATGGTATTGTCAAAATATCCAAAAAAAGATTTTAGGATTCATACAAAAATGAAAAAAATATTGCTCACAGGAGCAAGTGGCTTTGTAGGAAGCTATTTTCAAACGCACTATCATCAACTATTTAAGATAGAGACCTTTAGCTTTTTAAAAGACGATTTTGAAGTATTGGATATATACGGTGTGGATGTAATAGTACATTTATCTGCATTGGTGCATCAAATGGATGCTAAAGCAGATGAAGAAGCGTATGAAAGAGTCAATGTAACACAAACACTACAACTCGCCCAAAAAGCCAAAGAGAGTGGGGTTGGACATTTTATCTTTATGAGTACTGTCAAAGTCTATGGTGAAGAGAGCGAAAATATTTATGATGAGGATACAGCCTGTTATCCTCTGGATGACTATGGAAAAAGTAAGCTCAAGGCAGAAATAGCACTACAAAAAATAGAAGAGGATACTTTCAATGTAAGTATCATTCGTACACCTATTGTCTATGGCTATGGCGTAAAAGCCAATATGTATAATCTCATAAAACTTATTCAAAAAGTACCCATCTTACCTTTGGGAGGTATTCATAACAGACGCAGTATGGTGTATATTGGTAACCTTTGTGCTATAATCATAGCGATTATAGAGAGTGAAAAATCGGGAATATTTTTGGCTAAAGATGATGAGACGCTATCCACGAGTGATTTGATTAGAGAGATTACTCTAGCACTGGATAAAAAGATGTTTTTAGTCTCTTTTCCTTTATTCGTATTTTTACTTCAAAAATTCAAACCCTCTTTTTATCAACGTTTGTATTTAAGCTTAGAGGTTGAAAATAGTAAAAGTAAAAAAGTCTTAGATTTTTCTACACGCTATAGTGTAAAAGAGGGTATAAAATTAATGATACATGGAGAGAAGTAGATGAAAGTAAATAATACAACACAGATAATGATTTTGATATTTATAGCGTATGCTGTAAGTATCGCTGTAAGATTGATATGGGTGTATCAATTTTCTGGGAATGATAGCTTTATGTGGGATGGGCAATTGATGATTAATACCAATGATGGGTATTATTTTGCAGAAGGGGCGAGAGATATACTCAATGGTACCATAGCCTACAAGGTAGATACTGCTGGTGCATTATCCATTATCACAGTCTATTTAACAAAAATATTACCTTTTAGCTTTGAGACCATTATCCTCTATATGCCTGCTTTTTTAGGTTCACTTTTACTTGTGCCTATCATCTTGATAGGATATAGTCTCAATCGTCCTTATCTAGGGTTTATCGCAGGGTTGTTTGCTGCTATTGTTTGGAGTTACTATAACCGTACGATGATAGGATACTATGATTCTGATATGTTCAATATTGTGACACCCGTCTTTGTTCTTTGGAGTATTATCCATGCTTTGACTACGCAAAAGAATAGATACCTTGTCCTCATGATTGTCATAATAGTCGCCTCTCAATTTTGGTATGCTAAAAATATTTCTTTAAATACAGCCATGGTTTTTATGGCTGTGGTATATGTACTGGTTAAAGATAGAAATAATATTTTTAATCTAAAACTTATCACCTTTGCACTTATAGGCTTGGCACTTATTCCTGTGTATCTTAAAGCTATTTTAGCCCTTGTACTCTTTGGACTTTTTCACTATAAAGATAAGCTGACCCATAAATATATCTACCCATTAGCTGGGTTCATGTTTGTACTCTATCTCTACAGTGGGGCTTTTTATTCGATATTAAGTTCACTCAATCTGTATATTTTTAATAGATTTTTTCCAGCAGAAGTTATACAAGGTGTATCCAGCTTACAATTTTTTGATGTCATCGGTACAGTAAGAGAAGCAGGGGCTATTCCTTTTGAAACCTTTGCCAATCGTATCAGTGGACATACCATTACCTTTTTATTTTCTACAATAGGTGTGATTCTGCTGATGGTGAGATATCCTATACTCATTATATCCCTGCCTATGGTGGCAATGGGCTTTATGGCCTATAAATCTGGACTTAGATTTACGGTATATGCTGTACCTATCTATGCTTTGGGCTTTGGATATATGGTACTTTATGTTAGGGAACAATTAAAACTCATTATATTGGATAAGAAAAATGTAAAAATTGCTCAAATTTTGATGCCTATGGTAATGGTATCCTTGGCACTCTATCCAAATATTATGCATATAATTGGCTATAAAGTACCTACGGTATTGAACAAAACAGAAGTAACAGATTTGGATAAATTAAAAGCGATCTCCACTCCAAAAGATTATACGTTAGCATGGTGGGATTACGGGTATCCTATTCGTTACTACTCAGAGACAAAAACACTTATTGATGGAGGAAAGCATAACAATGATAATTTTATCATCTCTCAAATTCTACTGAGTACCTCCCCTCAACAAGTCGCAAACTTAAGCCGTTTGGCAGTGGAGACATATCAAGATGCCAATTGTTCTGTTGTAGCCAATACTTTATTCCATCAGGGAAAAGACACTCAACTTGACCCCAATGTATTTTTAGTGGAACTAGATGATAGTACTTATATACTACCTCCTAAAACACGCGATATTTATCTATACTTGCCCTATAGAATGCTCAATATATTTCCTACTGTTGCGAAGTTTGGTAACCTAGATTTAACAACAGGTAAAGCATTACGTAACATGAAGTTTTATCCTACAAATGCTGTAAATAACGAAAAAGGTATCCTTACCTTGAGGAATGGTATTGTATTTGATAGTCAAAAAAGGAGAGCTTACTATAGGTCAACAAAAAAAGAAAGTTAAATATTTTATCTCGACACAAAATACGCTCACTGGTCCCATGCAAATAAATACAAGAACCTTGCATATTGATGGAGAATATGCTGTCGTATATATGAAAAGTTATGGACGTTTTGTAGTTATGGATATAGAAACTTTTCAATCAAGCTATGTACAAATGTTTATGCTTGAAAAATATGATAAAAAACTTTTTGAGCTAGTGATCTCCTCCGCCTATAGTAAAATTTATAAATTGAAAATATAAATGCTTTATCTGATACTCTTTCTCCTCGCTTTGGGTCTAACCTATACTATCAAATTGATAGCAGAGCAAAAATCTATCATGGATATACCCAATGATAGAAGTGCCCATACCATACCTATACCTAGAGGAGGAGGTCTTGCAATCATTATTGTCTTTTATCTTGGTCTTTTTTATCTCATAGAAGCCATAGAACCTAGACTCTTTTATGCCCTGTTATGTGCTATCCCTGTAGCTATCATTGGTATCCTTGATGATATATATACACTCAGTTCTAAAATACGTTTTCTCACACAAAGTATCTCAGCGATACTCGCTCTTTATTTCTTGGGAGGGGTCAATGAAATTGATTTTGGTCTCTTTGTCTTTCAGGGGGCGTGGGTCAATATCTTGGGATTTATTTCCATACTCTGGGTGACTAATTTCTATAACTTTATAGATGGGATAGATGGCTACGCAGGGTCACATGCTGTGATGATAGGATTGGCACTGTTTCTCCTCTTTGGCAACCCTTTAGGCTTAGTGATTGTCGTAGCTTCATTGGGATTCTTGCTCTTTAATTGGGATAAGGCTTCTATCTTTATGGGTGATGTTGGTTCTGCTACTTTAGGATTTATCTTTGCTGTCTTTATCTTTTATGATACAGGACAAGGCAATATCTTTATATGGCTTATCTTACTCTCGTTATTATGGTTTGATACTACCCTCACCCTCATCCGAAGATGGCATAATGGTGAGGCTATCACACAAGCACATAATAAACATGCCTACCAACGTTTGGTGCAAAGTGGTTGGACGCATCATAAAGTATCTCTCTATGCACTTGCTTTCAATCTTTTTTTTCTAATATTATTGTTGATACAAGAGCATCGCTCTATCACTTTTGGTGTGAACTTAGTGATGATTATTATCATTACTCTGCTGATAGAACGTAAAAAACGATTTATCTAAAGAAAAGCTTGGCTATAATAAAACAAAAGGAATAAATATGTTTAAAAAAGTAATAACCCTAGTCTTAGTCTGTGCCACCAGTACTCTATTTGCTATGAGTGTCAGTAGTCTGAACTCTGCTAGTAAAGCAGAACTGATGGAGATTAATGGTATTGGTGAAAAGAAAGCCACAGCTATCCTCAAAGAACGTAAAAAAGGGAAGTTTAGCTCTTTTGAAGATTTACAAAGAGTCGAAGGCATAGGCAAAAAAACCGCTGGAAATATCAAAAATGATGTCAAGTCAAAAAGTACAAAGAAAAGCAGTAAAAGTACTTCAAATAAATCTACATCAAGTAACAGTAGCTCTAATAAAACTTCTACTAAAAGCTCAACAAAAACCTCGAGTAAGAAATCAACTACAACTAAACCTAAAAGTAGCTCAAAAAGTAGTACTACAACAAGCACTAAATAATTTCATAAGGTAGGATAACTCTTCGCACTAAAGAGTCCTACTTTATCCTCCTTAACCACATTTACGCTACAATCACGCAATTTACTTTAAGGCATGATAATGACAGTGACACGTTTTGCACCCTCCCCTACAGGATACTTACATATTGGTGGGCTTAGAACAGCCCTTTTCTCTTGGCTTACAGCACAACACAATCAAGGTAAGTTCCTGCTTCGTATCGAAGATACCGATATGGCACGAAACTCCCAAGAGGCAACAGATGCGATTCTCCAAGCCTTTGAATGGGTAGGAATGCACCATGATGAAGAAGTCATTTATCAATCCAAACGTTTTGCTCTCTATCAAACGTATATAGACCAACTCCTAGCCCAAGGCAAAGCCTACAAATGCTATATGTCCAAAGAAGAGTTATCTCTTCTTCGTGAAACACAAATGGCAAACAAAGAACGTACTCGCTATGATGGACGCTACAGAGACTTCACAGGTCAGCCTCCTGAAGGTATCGCCCCTGTTATTCGTATCAAAGCACCCAAAGACGGTACGATTACCTTTATTGATGGTGTCAAAGGAGAGATTAATATCCTAGCCTCTGAAGTCGATGATTTTGTCATTGCACGAGCCGATGGAGCACCGACTTACAATTTTGTTGTAGCCATTGATGATGCACTAATGGGTCTGACACAAGTCATCCGTGGGGATGACCATTTGTACAATACTCCCAAACAAATAGTCGTCTATAAAGCACTAGGGTTTGAGCTACCTCAATTTAACCATGTAGCGATGATAAACAACGAACAAGGTAAAAAACTCTCTAAACGTGATGGAGCGACCGATGTTATGGATTACAAAGCCATGGGTTATTTACCCCAAGCCCTGCTCAACTTTTTGATACGTTTAGGCTGGAGTCATGGAGACCAAGAGATATTTAGCCTCGAAGAAATGATACGTCTCTTTGACCCCAAAAATATCAATAAATCATCCTCAAACTACAACCTAGACAAACTCCTCTGGCTCAACGCACACTATATCAAAGAAGCTTCCGATACGAGCCTTATCACTCTATTAAAAGATTTTGGCGTAGATTTATCCCAAAATAACAAAGCATCAGCACTCTTAACAGCCACCAGAGAAAGAGGTAAAACCCTCATAGAATTAGCCTCACAAATCAATTTAATCCTCCAAGCCCCTACTGCCTATGATGCCAAATCATCCAAAAAAGCCTTCAAAGGAGAAGCCAAAGAGATACTTAATACCTTTGCCGATATGCTCTCCCTCACACGCCCTACTACCCAAGCTTCATTTCACGCTGTCATGGAAAAGATTGTAGAAGAAAAATCTATAGGATTTGGTAAAATAGGTATGCCCTTACGCGTCAGTCTCATGGGAAGTATGACAGGCTCAGGACTTGATGAAATTATGTATATCTTAGGAGTAGAAGAAACTATCTCTCGTATTGAAAGAGCGATTAAATGGATAGAGGAGAGGGATGTATGATTAAATATAACATCCTCATTTTAAATATTACGTCCCCACCTCTGTATAATCTAAATAGACTTTAGTCATGGCAATGAGGAACGACGTAATCGCAGGACCTACAATCATGCCCCAAAATCCGTAGGTACTCATCCCTGCTAAGATGGAGAAAAATATAATCATAGAGTTGATTCTGATACTACTTTTGAGTAAGTCTTCTTTGATGACTTTGATAATCATGGGCTTGATGATGGTATCTGCAATGATAGAAATCATAATGACTGAATACGAAGCGATAATCAATGCTGTATGGGCATCAATCTTTGTCCACGCATACAACGCTACAGGTGCCCAAACGATAATCCCTCCGACGATAGGTATCAACGAAGCAAAACCATAAATCACACCAAAGAGCAATCCATTGAAGCCAAAGGCTGACATAATCATACCAAATAAAAGTCCCTCAAAAATAGCCGTGACGATAATAGAATAAAAGACCACTTCCATCGTAGCAGACACTTCATGCATCATGCGTACACCTTTGCGAGGAGCAATAGGAAGCAAAGACAAAACAATATCAAAAAAACGTGTACCATAATAGTTGATAAAGAAATAAAAGACTACCACAAAAAACATATTTTTCATAAAACCTAGTCCTGCACCTCCTGCGATGGTCAGATAGCTACTGGATTCATTGATATACAAGGTCACTTGAGCATCATTGAGATATTTGAGTCCTAGCTCATGCAAAAAAAGGAATCGTCTCTACTTGTTGTTGCAAAAAGTGTATCGTCTCATGTATCTCCGAACGCTCAATACCTGCAATATAGCTCACCCCAATCGTCGCCAAATACACAATAGGTGCAAACAATAACAGCGTCAAAAGTGTCGTCGAAATCATAGCAGAGATTTGTGCTGAATGGGTATAAGAGATAAGCTTTTTGGTGAGATTAAACGTAGCCATACTCAAAAGCATTGCCACTACCAAAGAAAGTACAAAAGGCTTATACACAGAATATGCCCCAATAATCCCCAAGACAAACAACACAGTAATCATCAAGGTACTCTTAGACATCAAGTACTCCTTTGGACAAGCCAGAAAGCTTGAAGTGTTCATACGATTTTTGGGTAGCAATACGCCCTCTTGCTGTACGTTCTATATATCCATTGGCGATGAGATAAGGCTCTAACACATCCTCTATCGTCCCCTCATCTTCACTCAACGCTGCCCCAATGGTACTTAGTCCCATCGGACGATTTTTCGCAGAAATCAAAAGCTGTAAGAGCTGAATATCTTGTTCATCAAAGCCTAGATTATTGACACCCTAGCTCATCAAGAGCATATTTGGCTCGTGCTAGACCAATCTTCTTCTCATCGACTACTTCAGCAAAATCTCTGACACGTTTGAGCAAACGCAAAGCAATACGAGGTGTACCACGGCTACGTTTTGCCATCTCATCAGAAGCATCCATATCAGCGATTTTATCCAGTTTATGTGACGCTTGTATCACAATTTTGGACAACTCCTCAGGGCTATAAAACTGCATCCTAAAGTGCATCCCAAAACGCTCACGCAGAGGATTTGAAAGCATACCTGCGCGTGTGGTAGCCCCAATGAGCGTAAAACGTGGCAAATCTATCTTTACCGTCTGAGCAGCAGGACCCGAACCGATAATAATATCAAGCCGAAAGTCTTCCATCGCAGGATATAGTATCTCTTCTATCGCAGGACTCATACGGTGTATCTCATCAATAAATAGTATATCACCCTCATCAATATTGGTGAGTAACGCTGCTAAATCCCCTGCTTTTTCTATCATTGGGGCAGCAGTCGTTTTGATATTGGCACCCATCTCAGTGGCAATAATATTCGCAATCGTAGTCTTGCCCAACCCAGGAGGACCAAAAAACAACACATGGTCCAAAGCCTCTTCTCTTATACGACTAGCCTCTATAAATACTTTGAGATTTTTCTTTATCTTCTCTTGTCCTATATACTCATCCCAAGAACTAGGACGCAAAGTCACCTCATAAGAAGCCTCATCCTCAAAACGCTCTATCTCTACTATCCGTTCCATTAGTGTTCCTCCTCTCGTTTATATTTTATATTTTTTTTCATCTATGAAGTCTTTTATATGTTCTAAAATAAATCTCATATAGTTTATGGATTCATTTTTTATTTCTTCTAGTGTTACTATGCTATATGCTCTTCCACATTGAGAAAAGGTTTCATTTCCATGAGCTAAATTATTACGTTTATTTTTTATAATAAAAAGAGAGCTTGGATTTCTAACATCATGAGTTTCTAACCCATACTCATTTATTGATTCTTTTATTATTGGTGGTGTAACATTTCCAGACAATGTATTTGTAAAATTTAACTTTATAATTTCTTGTGCTATTGTATCTATTTTATTTATTAAAAATGTGGATTTTTCTGTATCTCTTGGAAGTATACATTTTTCTCCAAATTTTTTATACTCTTTATTTATCCATATCTCTTTTATTTTAGGAATTACTTTTTGATATTTTAACTCATCATCATTAGTAATACTAATACAAATATTTTCTAAAGCATTTTTAAATGATGATTCAACTAAATTATAAAGCAATAAAAACAAGTTTGATTTTAAAATTTGATGGACAGTCTCTGATACTTGTATTGTCTCATCACTTGAATTCAATCGAAGATGTGTAGTCCTTTTAATAAAAGAAAAATACTCATTTATCTCTTCAACCTTTTCTTCAAACTCTAAAACTACAAACTCCATCTAGCTACCTAAAACTTTATTCTTCACATAATCAATTCTACCATTTAGCTTATTAGTATTATTTGCTGAATCCGAAGTCGTATGTACTTTAAACTCATTAGAATCTAACCAATCTGTGTTTATTCTATCTAAATTCGGCTGTTCTATTAAAGCCAAATTAACCCCTACTGAAATAGCTTCAAATCTTACACGAGGTGTTGATTTAGCCATTTTACTTTTTGCAAAACCATTTTCAAAGTTTCTCTCTACAAATTCTAGCATTTTAATAAAATTATTTTTCATATTTTCTTTTATCTCTACCGTAAAATTATCTTTTTTCTCTTTCATATACTCATCTATAAAAACAGCTACTTTATTATTATATGCTTCTCTATTTTCAGAATAAGCAAAAAATCTTAATATTAATTCTTGTGGTTCTGCTCTTAATGTCCTTTTTTCACTAATAGGACAAAGTTCTTTAAATAACTTATTTTCAGAACATTCTGTAATAAAGTCATAAAATTCTCCTCTATGAAGCCCCTTTCTAATCTCTATAGATTTGAGTTCATCACTTCCTGTATTAATACGTTCAAATAAATCAAATCTTGCTTCAGGGTCTGTTTTTTCACTTAATGCTATTATCTTTAAACTTTTATTCTTTATTCTTCTTTGTCTAACAATAGAAAGATCTTTAAAATAAAAATTATTTAACTCTGTTAATTTTTCTAACTCTATTAATTTTAACTTATTATATATAAAAGCGTGTAAGGTTCTTACTCTTTGTGAACCATCTACTATCTCATATCTACCTTCAACATCTGCAAAAAATATATAAGGTATAGGAATACCTAAGATAACAGATTCAATAAACTTAGATTTTCTTGTTTCTGCCCAGACAAACTCCCTTTGATAATCAGGTACATATATTTCTCCCTCATCATTATTAATTCCATCATGATATTTTTTTACAATAACTTCTATAGGATATTCAACGGTATCATAATCATAATGTTTCATTTTTTCTAATATCTGTCTCTCTGCATCGGTTTGCATCTCTTTTGTAATAATAATCTCTTCTTTACTTTTTGCCATCTTCAATCTCCTCCAAATGCTTAATTATACTCAATCCAATAACTTCACCCAATCTAGGAGGTACAGCATTGCCAATCTGCTTAGAAACTTGTGTAAATTTAAAATTTTCACTATTTGAAGCAAATTTATACTCTAGGGGAAAACTTTGTAAAATCCCTGCTTCTCTTAGAGAAATAGCTCTATCTTGTTCAGGGTGTCCAAAGCGTCCATTCCCTATTCCCGTACAAAAAGTAGTCATAGTCGGAGAGGGTTCGTCCCATTTCATACGTCCATAGACAGAGCCATAAGTTTTGCCACTCTCTTTTTTGTGACATTCTAATTTTAAATCTTCATCCCAATCTTTCCAGCTTCCACCTTGCACAGATTGTTTTAATCTTTGTAGATTTTTATCTGACAATTTAGAAGCTTTGTGTATAAAATCCTTAGAAGAACTCTCTCCAGAGTCTAATGCTTCCAACTGACCTATAGCCTCTCTGACTGTAACATAATTTTCTTTGGTATGTGTTGGATTGATAAGTGTAATTTTACCCTTTTTAGATGCTAATAATATTAATCTTTTTCGCTTTTGTGGAATACCATAATCAGGGGAATAGACAATTTGATGCCAAACAAAGTACCCTTCTTCTTTTAATTCATTGACAAAATTTTCAAACACAGGTTCTTTTTTGAAATTTAATAAATTAGGTACATTTTCCATAGAAATAATATCAGGCTGTGTTTCTTTTATCAATCGCGTAAATTCATAAAGGAGTTGCCATCTTTGGTCTTTTTGTTTGTCTCCATTAAGGGTATAAGTAGAAAATGGTTGACAAGGAGCACAACCTAAGAGAATTTTAATATCTTCTTCTTTATAAAACTTTACTATATCTTCTTTCTTGATATTTGTAATATCCTCATGTATAAAAGGAGCTTTACAATTGGTTTCATACGCATATTTACATTTATTATCAAAATCAAACCCTGCTTTAATCTTGATTCCTGCTTGTTTTAGTCCATAAGAAAGACCACCTATTCCACAAAATAAATCCACGGCTGAAATAGGCTGTTCCATCAATAACTAAACTCCTCGCTAGGGAATTCTCGTCCTTTGACTTCGTCTCTATACATAGAGAGTCCTTCACGGATTTGTGTGGCACCATCCATGTATTGTTTGACGAACTTGGGTTTAAATGATTCAAAAAAGCCAAACATATCAGACCATACGAGAACTTGTCCATCGGTGCTGTTTCCTGCTCCTATGCCTATGGTGGGGATGGATATGGCTTGGGTAATGGCTTGGGAGGCTTCTTGTTTGACACCTTCTACTACGATGGCAAAGGCTCCTGCTTTTTCTAGGGCTAGGGCATCTTCTACGAGTCTATCAATATCGGCTTGGTCTTTGCCTCTGATTTTGTAGCCTCCAGTGGAACGTACGAACTGTGGCATGAGTCCGATATGTCCTAATACGGCGATAGAGTTTTGGGTCAAAAGCTCTACGATAAAAGCTCTATCTTTGCCCCCTTCTATCTTGACGGCTTGGGCATCGGTCTCTTGGTAGGCACGTGTGGCATTGGCTAGTGCTATCTCAGGTGTACGATAGGAACCAAAAGGCATATCAAGTACAATCAAGGGCAATGTTGCTCCATTGCACACCGCTTGGGTATGATAAATCATTTGATCCATCGTAGCAGAGAGGGTATCTTCTTTGCCTAGAAAGCTCATATTGAGGCTATCTCCTACCAATATCATCTCCACTTCTCCATCAAAAAGTTTAGCGAAGAGGGCATCATAGGCTGTCACCATAGTAATAGGTTCTACACCTTTCATTTTGCTCAAGGTTGATACGGTGACTTTTTTTGCTATCTTTGCAGTATGAATACTCATGTCTTTGACTGTCCCTTCTATATTTTTACTCATTTTATCATATAATGTTGAAATTAAATCTATATCAGATAAAAAGAGTCTTCACATGAAAAAATTAGTCGCATTCATCACCACAGGTTTTCCTTCTTTAGAATTTACCGTTGAGGTTGCTTTGGCACTAGCAGACGCTGGTGTTGATACCCTTGAATTGGGTATGCCTTTTTCTGACCCCGTTGCCGATGGTCCAGTAATTGAAAAAGCCAATCTCAAAGCCTTGCAAAATGGCTTTAAGCTCGAACACCTATTTGAAGCTTCTGCCCAAATTGCTCCTTATATAGATACTTTGTGGATGGGATATTTCAATCCCTTTTATCACAAAGGTATGGAGCATTTTATTGCCAAAGCCAAATCTACAGGGGTGAGTGGTTTTATTATCCCTGATTTACCCCTAGAAGAAGCCATGCCATACAAGCCCATGATAGAATCAGCAGGGTTAAACCTCATCGACTTTATCGCCCCCACAGACAGCCCTGCACGTATCAAGCAGATTGTCAGCGATGCCCAAAAGTTTATCTATCTTGTCGCCTATGCAGGGATTACAGGTTCTAGTAAAAGTGAAGATTTACAGCCTATTATCACTGAAATCAAAAAGCACTCCCAAACGCCTGTGTATGTAGGGTTTGGGGTTGACCAACATACTGCGACCCAAAAAGCCCAAGGGGTTGATGGGGTTATCGTGGGGTCTGCTTTTGTCAAGGTACTCCTAGATGAGACACTCAATCACGCACAAAAAATCACCAAAATCACAGCTATTGCTAAAGAAATCAAAGAAAAAATAAACGCCTAAACATAGAAGGATTATATATTATGGAACACTTTATTTGGAATATCAACCCTATTCTTTTGGAATTAGGACCTCTTCAACTTCGTTGGTATGGACTCTTGTTTGTGGGGTCATTTTTCTTGGGTATGATGATACTCCAATGGATGTATAAACGTGAAGGCAAGAATCCCCAAGACTTAGACAACTTGCTTATCTATGTCATGATAGGTGCGGTCCTTGGTGCAAGGCTTATGCACTGTTTGGCGTATGAACCTGAATTCTATCTCGCCAACCCTTTGGAAATACTCAAAGTATGGAAAGGTGGATTGGCCAGTCATGGAGGTATGCTAGGGGTTATTTTGGCTGTCTATGTCTATACCAAACGCCAAAATATTTCTTTTATATGGCTTTTGTCACGTCTGTCTATCGCAGGAGCCTTAACAGGTGCATTTATACGTTTTGGTAATTTCTTTAATTCTGAAATCTTGGGTGTACCCTCGCAAGTACCTTGGGCTATCGTCTTTACGCGTATTGATATGATACCCCGTCACCCCGTACAACTCTATGAAGCCTTTGCCTATGTGTTCTTGGCACTTATACTACTGACTGTCTATCGCAGGGTCTCAGCCTCGTATGCTACCAAGATACTCCCTGGTATCTTTTTTAGCTACTTGTTTATCGCACGTTTTTTACTCGAATATACCAAAACACGCCAAGCCCATTATAGCAGTGATTTGGTCTTTAGCACAGGTCAGCTCTTAAGCATACCTTTTATTATTCTTGGTATCGTATGGATGATATGGGCAATCAAAACCAAAAATAAGGCTTAACCTTGCTTGGCTAAGAGTGCTTTAAATTTACTCTGTGTTAAAGGTTTGTCATAATAATAGCCTTGGGCATATTCACAGCCTTCCATTGCCAAAAATCGCTCTTGGGTCTTGGTCTCTACGCCTTCAGCAATGACAGCGAGGTTGAGACTATTGGCAAGTACAATAATGGTATGGACTATCGCTTGTGCGGTATTATCAGCAGAAATATCAGCAATGAAAGATTGGTCTATCTTGAGTTTGTCAATAGGTAAATGTTTGAGATAAGACAAAGAAGAATAGCCTGTACCAAAATCATCAATCGCAATACTAATCCCAATTTTTTGCAATTTTTCTAAAATTTTGATAACCTTTTTGGGGTTGGTCATCACTTCTGTTTCTGTTAGTTCCAGCTCTACCCATGCTTCTTTCACTCCATGTTTTGCCATAGTGCTTGTCATTTCTTTGATAAAATCAGGATATTCCAATTGTTTGGCACTGACATTTAATGCCAATACCCCTGGAGATAAACCCTCTTTGTACCATTGGGCAAAGGTCATCATCGCCTGATTCATTACCCATAACCCCAGCTCAATAATCAAGCCTGTCTTGACTGCTAGAGGAATAAACATATAAGGAGCTAGGAAACCCACGGTTGGATGGTTCCAGCGTACTAAAGCTTCTGCTCCAATAATCTTGCCTGTTTTAATATGAATTTGAGGTTGGTAATAGACTTCAAAATGGTCTAGTTTAATACTATCACGTAAGTCTCTTTCCATCATCATGTGATCATAGGGTACTTCTGTCATATCTTTACTATAACACTCAAAGGTATTGCCTCCTTCATCTTTGGCCTTATACATCGCAGCATCGGCGTAACGTAAAAGATTATCAGCGTCCACCCCATCTATCGGATAACGGCTAATCCCAATACTCGCAGAAGAATACAAGGTATAAGGCTCCAAGACAATAGGTTCTTTGATAATAGAAAGGATTTTTTGGGTTTTCTTTTGAGTCATAGTAGCATCCTTGACATCGGGCAAGAGTACCAAAAATTCATCTCCTCCTAAGCGTGAGACAATATCATTGTTAGCGATAACCAGCTGTAGTCGCTTGGCAATAATAGAGATAACCATATCTCCATAGCCATGTCCTAAAGAATCATTGACTTGTTTAAATCTATCTAAATCAATAAACATTAACGCCACTTCTGTACCCTCTACTTTGGCTTTTTCTAAACTTTTTTTGAGTTCACGCATAAAAAGGGCTCTGTTGGGTAATCCTGTTAAGCTATCATGATAGGCTTGATGATAGAGTATCTTTTTTTGTGCTTCAAGTTCTAATTCTATTTGCTTCTTCTGTGAAATATCTCGACATACCATATAGAGTAACTTACGCTCATGCAAATCAATACTCGTGAGCATAATATCAGTCCAAAAGTCTTCTCCATTTTTTTTGCTATGAAGCCATTCAAAATGATGATGCCCATGTGCCACAGCCAAATCTTGCATCTCTTGCATCTTGCTCAAAGACTCACTTCCATCTCCTTGTCTTTGAGGCATTATATCTTTGAGACTCATCGTTAAAAATTGTGCTTTACTTTCATAGCCAAATAAATCCAACATTTTTTGATTACACTCTACGGATAGGGTGTTTTCAATCAACAAAATACCATCAGCAGAAGTTTGGAACAATTTTTCAAAAATACTTTGGGTTTGAATAAAAATCTCTTTGGCATTGGCTTCAGCACTGGTGACATTGACCAAATGTACCAAGGCACGGGTAGAACCTTTTGATACGATAGTATTGGGTTGATGGGCTTGTCTATCTTTGACAATCGTTGTACTTTCACTCAAAGAGACCAAGGTCATAGATTGATTGAGCAATTCATATTTATCTGAAGTAAAAAATTCTCCATAGGTAAAAAAGCCTGAGACAGGGGCAATACCTGTCAGACACAAGGTTTCCCTCTCTATAATATCTGACATAAAATGCCTACGTGCCATACAAGAATAAACAAAAATAGCTTCAGAAGGGTAGGCATTGACCTTCGCAAACATATTTTTAGAATACTTTAATATTTCTTGTGGGTCTCCATAGCCAAACTGTACCTTATCGCCTTTGTTAAGATTCCCTGCAAAACTCAAAGAACCATCATCATGCTTTGCCAAAACTGCCCTAGCTACACTTACCCCATTTCGTACAGAAATAAGAGGAAATTCAATCCCTACAGCAGGTAAGCCTTCTTCCATATCCTTGCCTAAATAATGGCTATAAGTAGCTACTGCTGTTTGGTTGTCTATAGTATAGACCCTATTGGCTTCTACTTTGGTAATCGTCAGAAGTTTGCCTACACGGTGCCAATTAAAGCTATAATCATTATATACTTGTAATGTACGACTATTTAGAGCCACCCCTACAGCCCCTTGATTCACAATACCTTGCCTAGAAAATACATAGGTTTGTGTGAAGGTAGCATTGTCTCCTGCCATACCTCCTGCTACCATGACCGTATTATTGACAGAAGCAATACCTTCTAAGAATGCCTCTCCATTGGTATTAAGACCTGTGGTAAATGCAATCAATAGTTTGGTATCTTCTTCAATCAAATTTTGGGCAAGATATTGACCCGAATAGTATCCATCTTTTTGATGTATAATTCTCGCACATCTGAGTGTCGTAGCATAAAAAGTCGTAAAGTTAATCACTGTCTTAAATGTAGAAACCTGCCCCGACATAATCTCACCATCGGTGGTACTTCCCATAAGAATAGCATCAGGAAACTTTTGCATAAGTAACGCAGAGAGTGTTTCAATAAAAATATTGCTATTGTTTGCTGTAAATACTTGTATCAGTAAAGAGCTACTATTACTAATCCTTTCTTGGACAATAAAGGTATCTAAGGCTTTTTCATCACTGTAATAGGTATCGACACTGGTCATACTTTGACGTCTTTACTGATTTCTAACTCTTTTACCTCTCCAATGTTTGGCGTATAAAAGACTTCCCTATCTATTTCATTCTCAGATTTGGCTACAACACAAGTGACCACGGCATCGCCTGTAACATTCACGGAGGTGCGTATCATATCAAGTAACCTATCTACACCCAAAATAAGACCAATACCCTCAATAGGCAACCCTACTTGCACAAAGACCATAGAGAGCATAATCAAGCCTACCCCAGGGACTCCTGCTGTACCTACAGAAGCCAATACTGACATCAAGATAACCGTTAAGTATCCTGATAACCCTAATTCCACTCCATAAATATTGGCAATAAAGACCGTAGCCACTCCTTGCATAATTGCCGTACCTCGCATCCATATTATGGTAGATCAGCTCAAAGGCACGGTAAAAGCAGCCACTGAATTATCTACGTACATTCTTGATTGCGTTACACAACGTAAGAGTTAGGAGATCAGTGGCATTGGAAGAAGCTGTAGAAAAAGCAAGGATTTGTGCATCTACGAATTTTGGCTAAAAGAGTTTTGGGATTGAGTCCAGAAAGAATTTGCAGTACCAGCATCAATGTCCCAAAAAGATGAAACATCAAAGCCAAAATCAGCACAATCACATACCCAGCCAAAGACATCAACAAATCTAGACCCAATTCAGACACCGCCTTCGCCAAAAGTGCAAACACTGCGTAAGGAGCAACGGACATCACGATATTGACACATAAATTCATCGTCTTCTGTTTCATAATCTCTACACCTTTAATAAATCCCCTTTGCCTTAGCACCTACCATAAGCAACTTGAGATACCCAAAAGAATAGAAAAGAATATAATTTGTAGCATATTGCCTTCCTGCAAAAGCAGAGACCCCCATTCACCGGGGACCGTAATATCCAGTCAGTACCAGAAGACACAGTAGAACGTCCTTGGCTACGCAAAGTGGCACTGCTAACTTTGGGTCACCATGCGGTAAGCCAAGGTAAAAAATCTACGAGAAGCCAGACCAATCGCCGTAGCAATGGCTTATTGCCGTAGTCATCATACTAAACCGTAAAAGATTTGAGTCCCACAGAACCTAGTTTACGCACGTCCCAATCCCCAAGGCCCCAGAAATCAACGAAAAGAAGACCAGGGCACAACAAGCATCTTGGAGGTGCGGGTAATACCAGCTATCGATCCCTACAATCCTTGAACAATCCACCCACAATATGTTCATGTACCACAAAAGACCCTTGGGTATTGACGCCCTGGCCATATTGATAAATCAGTCGATAATGATTTCCAAAAAGCATTGCCCAAAGGACTTTAGAGGTAAGTGACATAATACTTCTTTATATTGATTTTATAGATTCACATCTTATAGTTAGCAGATAAAACTATAATATCGCGTAAGTATTTTGCTCTTTGGGATTTTTTGGCTATACTACGACAGATACTTCTCTTTATATGGGTGCGACTTGGTTTCGATTCTGGGTGAGTCGGGGCTATGTTGCATGTCGGACTGAGCAATTCCGTTACGCATGCATCAAACGCATTCAACCACCAAACAACACAGATTTGCATTAATCCAGCTTACGCCAGTCAACGTGAGAATCATTCGCCCGTGATTCAATGCGGAGCTGCCCTGCCGAGGAGTGTCACCATCAATGTGTCGGAATCCATGTGCATTTCGGAGTAATGCACCAGCATTTGGGGTATCATATCTGGTGACTATGCCTCGTGGAAGCTATGCCACAAGGTGAGAATTTTAGCTGGTCTGGCAAGGTTTAGTGTGTACAAAACCAGATGGGAATTAACAACACCGACTAAGCATGTAGAGTGTAGTTCTAGCTACTGGGACAGGGTTCCACTTCCTCACCTCCACCAAATGTATCACCTTTCATCAAATATTTTTTTGTATACTTCATAGGAGATTGATTCTTTCTTTTTCTACCTCTGAATCTCAAAACTTTAATCCATATTTATATCCCAATATTTTTTATTGTTGTTATTATTTTATTATACTTTTTTATTAAATTTTTTTGTTATTATTACTTACACCCTTCCTTTTTTTTTTATATTTTATATTTTCCCTTACCTTCCTTATACTTATATTTTTTTTTTATTATTTTTTATTTTTTTTTTTTTTCCTTCTTTTATTTTTTTTCCATTTTTAATTTCTATTTTTTTTTCTTTTTTTATTTTTTATTTTTTATTTTTATTATTTTATTTTATTTTTTTTTTTTTTTTTTTTATTATTTTATTTTTATT
>JAUZSQ010000015.1 GCA_030949325.1 Sulfurovum sp. | reverse complement strand
AGGCTGTAGGTTTGATACGCAGTTTGAGATTTATGAGGATTGGGACTTTTGGCTTCAGCTTATCGAGCATACTAGCTTTTATCACTCATCTTTAGTTACAGCAACATATCATATTCATGGTAATTCAGGAGCAGGGGAATCTTCTATGCAAAAAGGATAGACTCTTTTGGAAATATAAAATATATGATAAATGGATGCAACGTTGGTCTGCTTCGGAGCTTCATGATACTTTTGGGAGTATAAAGACCAATAAATCTTTAGCATTTAAAGCGTTACAAGCCAAGGAACAAAAACTTTATAAAGAATTGTTAGCAGATAAAAATAAAATTTTAGCATTGGAAAATCAAAATAAAAAGTTACAAAAGCATAAATCTAATACCGATGCAATGATTGATGCTCTTAGTAAAAATAGAATTACCTTGGGTGATGTACATAGTTTAGATAAGAATAGAAAGTTTAAACTTGTGGGTACAGGAGGTAATGAAGAAGCATGTAGAAATCTCTTTGAAGAAGTATTTGAAAAAGATATCAGTGTAGAATTTTGGAATTGGAAATATCATGGTACTTTATGGAGAGGTGTTTGCGTAGAGAAAGAGGGAGAAATTATTGCTCACTATAATGGAATGCGAAGAGATGTACTCTATTTTGGCAAACGTGAAAAAGCCTTACAACCTTGTGATACCATGGTTTCCCCAAAAGCAAGGGGTGGATTTAAAAAAGACAGTCCTTTCTATAATATGGTCTATACTTGGCTTAATATTAATATTGGCAGGGATAAGGATTTTTTATTAACCTATGGTTTCCCCAATAATCGTGCCATGCGTTTGGGTGAACAATTGGGCTTTTATAAAGAAGTAGATACGATTAAATTACTAAAGTGGGATACCCAGTACTTTGATAATACAATAAAATATCATCGTGAAAAATATCTCTTAAAATCTAGTATGGATAGTGAAATAAATACGCTATGGAGAAGTATGGCACGTAGCTTTAAACATGATGTGATTTGTGTTCGAGATGCAAACTATGTAAGACGCAGGTATTTATTGCATCCTACAACCAAGTATCAAGTGTATGTCCTTCGGGATAATGATGATACTTTAGTAGGACTCTTTGTCTTACGCAAAACCAAAACAAGGATGATGCTTATTGATATTATCGCAGAGGTAAAAGATTTCTCTCTCATTATTTCAGAAGCATTAACGATTAGCGATAACGAGGGTTCATTGCTGTTAGACTGTTGGATAACGGCTTCAAAAGTTGGGTTATTTAATCGTCATGATGTGGAGATAATACAGACAGATATATCCATACCTATTAGTAATATTACCCCTGAATTTGATGGAGATGTTGTAATCAACAAATGGTTTCTAATGTACGGTGATTCAGATTTTAACTAAAAGAGTTAGCCTTTACCTCTTGTCCAAAATACCTACAATAGACTCAAATGCTCCTTCATGACCAAAACAGCTGTTGGAGTTGCAGAGCATGTATCCATCATTATCTTCTACTTTGAGATAGCTAAAGGGGTGTGCTAGGCTGTCTAGGGTTTGGATATGTCCTTTGAGGGCTTCTTCTTTGGCTTTGATGATGATGTCATCTTTGAGATAGCGTATGACCATACGGCTCATGCGAGGGCTAGAAAGAGGTTGACGCATCACCTCATAAGAGTACATTTCCAAGGTCTTAAAGACAAACTTTTTATAGACGGTATCAACCAATGAAGAGATACTATAGAGTACCCCAAGCATGGTAGAGACAGAAGACGGATAAGACGCGTCATAAATATTGGCATCGGTTTCAAATTCTCCACGGCTAAACTTCCATTTACCTTTATCAAAGTATTGCTCTATGGCTTTGTTTACCAAGCGTGTGGCTGTAATGAGATAGACTTCATTGAGTGTACTTTGGTAGGCTTCTATGAGGACTTCAGCCAAATAGGCATAGTCTTCTAAAAAGGCTTTAATCTTGGGTGCTTTGCCCAAGAGTGTAGAGTGAAAGAGTTCGGAATTGATATACATATTTTTGAGCAAGGTATCGAGTGAATCTATGGCAGGTTGGAGATATTTACTGTCTGTTCTACTGGCTTTGAAGAGGGACTTTATCATCATAGCATTCCATGAGACGAGTATCTTTTTATCTACAAAGGGATGGGTACGCTTTTCTATACGACGTTGATGCAAGGCAGAAATAGCTTCATCATAATAAGGCACTTTGACTCTAGGGTCTGTAAGAGAGATAATATTTTTGCCTTCAAAATTGCCTTCTTTACTGATGTGTAAGGCTGAGGTAAGGTCTTGATGATACGCTTGGGGGATAGAAGCCTTTTCAAAGGATTTGAGGGCTTGTTCTAAAGTATAGACAAAGTATTTGCCTTCTTCCCCTTGGGTATCCGCATCAGACGCAGAATAAAATAGCCCCTCTTCACTCATGCTTTGCATCATAAAATCCAAGGTTTCAAAGGCTACGTCTTTATAGAAAGTATCTTTAGATAGATGATAGGCTTTGAGATAAACTTCAGAAAGTAGGGCATTGTCATAGGTCATTTTTTCAAAATGGGGGACAAGCCATTGATTGTCTGTAGAATAACGGCAAAACCCTCCTTCTACCAAGTCACGAAGTCCACCTCTTGCCATGCAAGACAGAGAATGCAGTGCCATCTCTAAGGTCTCTTTGTCTTTGCTAATCTTATAAACATCCATGAGTAAATCAAGGGTAGAGGCTTGGGGAAACTTGGGGGCTTTGTTGAATCCTCCATTTTGCTTGTCAAAGAGTTGTGTCGCTTGGGTTTCAATACGCTTGATAATACTCACATCAAGTTTAGTCGCTTGTATCTTTTTGGGTTCAGGGTTCAAAAAACGTAAAATCTCATCGGCTTTTTCTGTGAGTAAAGCTTTTTCTGAGGTATATTTATCAGCGATGACTTCCAAGAGTGAGGAAAATGACATCATACCATAACGAGGCTCATTAGGAATATAGGATGCAGAATAAAAAAGGCTTTTGTTCTTGGGTCAAGAAGATGGAAGTAGGCCACCCACCAGCACGTTGGTTCATCAGTTGATAGACTTCTTGAAAATGCTTGTCAATATCGGGACGCTCTTCTCTATCGACTTTGATAGCAATAAAGTGTTGATTGAGAATCTCAGCCGTTGCTTCATCTTCAAAAGATTCCTCTTCCATCACATGACACCAATGACAAGAACTGTAGCCAATACTCAAGAAAATCGCCTTGTTTTCTTGTCGTGCTTTACTAAATGCTTCTTCTCCCCAAGGATACCAATGGACGGGATTATTCGCATGTTGCTGAAGATAGGGTGAGTATTCATCTTGGAGATGGTTTGCCATTTTTGAACCTTTTATCTGTATCTAACACAAAGTTAACAATTTTTGCGTTAGTATTACATACTTAGTATATCTAATCTTAACCATAGAATACTATAAAAACATGAATTGAAAGAGAGAAAATATGAATTATTTAGTAAAAAAGTTACTTCTTTTGAGTGTACTTTTGAGTGTTTCCACCTTGGGTAGCTTTTCTAGTGCTATTGGTAAACAGAAGTTCTTGTCACCAGAAGAAGCTTTTGAGACTACTGCTATAGCTAATGAGGGGACATATAGAAACCCATATTATGATCGCAGATACAATACATATTTATGAAGATTCGCTACATTATAGAATTATACAACCCAAAAATCTTGAATTGTCAGTCAAAAAGCCTTTGGCACATGATTTTGAAGGTGATAAAGTTTTTGATGGACTTATATCTGTAAGTATTCCCAAAGAAGAGATAGAATCCCAAATCATCGGTGATTATACCTTAGAAATAGAATTTCAAGGATGCTCTGATGCAGGGATTTGTTATCAGCCTATCAAAAAGACTTTTGCTTTTAAAGGTGTAGAACTAAGTACACTAGACAAAATCAAACAATTGGTCAAAGAAGGAAATGCAGCGAAGATTGTAGATGTCTTGGTACATGAAAGCTTTTTCTTTGTACTTTTCCTCTTTTTTATCTTTGGCTTACTCTTGTCTTTAACTCCTTGTATCTTCCCTATGATTCCTATACTCTCTTCTATTATCATTTCTCAGCAAAATAAAAGTGGCAAAGCCAGTATGATGCAAGGCTTTACCACTTCTTTTATTTATGTACTTTCTATGGCTTTGACCTATACTATCGTGGGACTTATCGCAGGACTTGTGGGTGCAGACTTGCAAACGGCGATGCAAAATGTATGGGTATTGAGTCTCTTCTCAGCAGTCTTTGTGGCATTGGCCTTTTCACTCTTTGGCTATTTTGAGATAGGACTGCCTAGTGCGTTACAATCAAAACTCAACAAAATGAGCAATGATGCACAAGGTCAAGGAGGTATGTGGGGTACGGTGATTATGGGTGCCTTGTCTGCTCTGATTGTAGGACCTTGTACAGCAGCCCCTATTTCTGGTGCTGTGATTTTTATCTCTCATACAGGAGATGCACTCCTAGGTGGTGCTTCTTTGTTTGTGATGAGTATGGGTATGGGTGTGCCATTGTTACTCGTAGGTCTAGGCGCTGGTAAGTTTATGCCTCGTCCTGGAGGTTGGATGACGCGTATTTCCCAAGTCTTTGGTGTGATGATGTTGGCATTGGCTATCTTCATGCTTTCTCGTATTTTACCTGCTGGAATGACCATGACCCTTTGGGCATTACTCTTTATGGGAACAGCGATTTATATGGATATATTTGGACACAAAGAGGGTGAAGGTGCGATGAGACTCTTCAAATTATTAGGAATGACCTTTATGCTCTACGGTACTTCGTTGTTTATAGGTGCGATTTCTGGTTCGACTTCGTTTATACGCCCTTTTGAGAAGTTTACCCAATCTTCTACCTTGGTCAATACAGTACGCGTCAACCCACAAAACAATACCCATCTAGGCTATAGTGTAGAACGCCTCATGAAAGAAGTCAAAGCCTCTAGCAAACCAGTGGTGGTAGATTTTGGCAAAGACTCTTGTACGGCATGTATAGAACTCGAAGAGATTACCTTTCCTCATGTGAAGGTACAAGCACAATTACAGCACTTTACCTTTATCAAAATAGACCTCACAGCCAATAGCGATGAAGACAAGGCACTACTGAAAAAATTTGAACTCTTTGGTACACCCAATATTATTTTCTTTGATACGAACAATAGCTACTTGCCTAAGGAAAGCTTGACAGGATTTGTCAATCCTGAAGCCTTTGCAGAGCATCTTAAAGAGATATTACAATCATTAGACTGATGCTCCTCTCAAACTATAGCCAACACTAGGGGTATTGATGATTTTAATATCAGGTAGTTTTTTGCGTAGTCTGCTTAGTAATTCTCGTAGGGAACTAGCATGGTTGTTATTATCTCCCCAAATACTAGAAACTAACTGTTCTATCGTAACATGATAGGAGTGTTCTTTTTTACTTAGTTTTATGGCTTTGTTCTGATAAAGTAATATTTTATGCTGAGAGGAATAGTGGTATGCCCCTAGATAAATATCTTGTGAAGGTTCAATGATTTTATGAGTTCTATGGTTGTACTATACAAGATTTTTCAATCGTATCTTTGTCTATATTTGGGGATTATTTATCTTTTTGTCCTAAAAACTTCTAAAAACTCCACCCCACCCTTAGAACCAAGCAGTAAAAAGCTTCTTAATTTAGGAATGCTTTTTACTTTGTCAAGCGTCATATAACCCTCTATTTGTTTTAACCCTTCTTGTTTAACGCTTTCATAATTATCGCTACTTTTCATCCATTTTAACTCAAACAGATAGTTGTTAGGTACTTTTTCATCGCGTCCTATGAGTAAAATATCTGGGTACTTGTTGTCAAGCTCTGGTTGAGAGTCAATGAAGTAAAAAGAAGCAAAACTAAGCAATGAAAGCGTAATAACTTGAAAATGTTTTTCTCTAAAACCGTAATGGTCTCTGTTTGAGAGTGTTTTGATGACAACATTGAGTTGCGTGTTAAAAGGTTCAATCTTACCTTGTGCCAAATCAATTAACAGAGCTTGAATATCAGTAAGTCCTGAAAGATTATTTCTGTTTTTAAGCTCAATGGCAAAGTAATTAAAATAGAGAATTCTAATGACATAGTTAGGTATTTTAAATTCTAGAATTTCTCCAAAAGCTTCATTCTTAATAGTAATAAACCCCATAGAATAAATAAGTGTAATAAAGTCATCTCTTGTAAAGTCTTGATTTAAATCATATCGGTCTTTGATTTCACCTGTAATGCTATTGTTCTCTATGAGTTCTTCTAAGACTTTATAGTTTCGCTCACTATCTCCAATATTAAAGAGTTTCATTATGGCTTTGTAATCACTTGCTACATTGGAGTCTAACATCTTTGTGGGTATGGTACATTTATCGTAATTAAAGTTAGAAATAAAGTAATTGACCAAGGTCGCATTGTAAATGCGTTCATTGGCTTCTATATTAAAAAGATAACCATTATACCACTCTTGCATTTTTGATAAGAGTTCCTGTCTATCAATATCTTGGCACACTTGATAAATAGAATTTTCTAAAGAGTATTGAACCTCTTCTTGGGTAAATCCTGCGAGAGCATTAAATTGTTTTTTGTTTGAGATATTACTCACAATATTAAACCCAGAACTCAAACTGTCAAGGGTAATGGGCGTTACTCCTGTAATGAACATCTTTTGAACCACTCCTGTCTGTGTAGCACTTTTAAGCACTTCATAAAAACTTCGGACAAATCCTCCTTTTCCAACTATGTTTAAAAAGTCTTCCATCTTATAAGCCAAGATAGCATTGGCAAACTGATCGTATTCGTCTATGAGTAGGTAGATACGGTCATTTTTGGCTACTTCAAAGAAGTATTCTACTAAAGAAGCAGGACTATTTATATTTTCTAACATTTCAATATCTTTTTGACCATAACCATAGATGTCAAAATATTTACGAATAGCAACTCTTATTTTAAAGGTAAAGCTCTCATGTATCTTTTCTACACCATTATCAATATTGATACCTGAAAACTCAAAAAACAAAATCCGAAAGCTATTTTTTAAAGGTGTTGGGTTTTTACCGATGTAAGTATCGCAAAACATTGCTTCAAATTCATTTTTACTATTTTCATCATAATAATATTGCAAAGTAGAAAGAAAAAGAGATTTTCCAAAACGTCGTGGGCGTAAAAAGATTACAAAACTCTCATTAAGATTTTCTACTGTTTCTATAAATTCAGTTTTATCCACATAAAAATAATCATTATTAATCTTTATCTTTTGAAAATTACTTTCACCATATATTATTTTCTTCATCATTAGCCCTTTACATACTATCTTCTAAGTATATCCAATCTTGATAAATAGCGATAAAAAACGCTATTTTTTATAAATTACAAAACGCTAATGCCGTTTTAATACGCCCAAGTTATAATCCATACAAGTATAGATTTACGGAGTTAAATTAATTAATCAAAAGGGTGATGAATATGTTAGCAACCTAAAAAATATTTTAATAGTTGAAGATGAATGGATAAATACCGTTATTGTCCGACAGTTATCTCTTTTGGACCATACCTTTCTACACAACTCAAAGTTCCATGCCCATCATATCCCCGATTTATGCTCTTTAAAAGCACAAAAGAGCCTCAACAGCGTCATGACTCTTTTTAAAACATTCATCATCTTCATAAAAACCCAAAGACCTGATAGTAAGCAGGTGTTGTAAATTCTTTGTTCTTTTCAATAAGTCGTCCTGAGAGTTGCACTAAAAACTTTCTAACAGCAGGAGCATTTTCTCTTCCAGAACGCTCAATCTTCCAAACAAACAGTATAGCATACGAGACCACAAAGAAGTCTTCTAAACAGAGCCATTGGAGTTTCTTGTTGCCAACTT